>JADHRC010000056.1 GCA_016777645.1 Alphaproteobacteria bacterium | reverse complement strand
GTTCATCTCATTTTCATTAAGAATTCTTCCAGATCTTACTGATCTATGACAAGCAATATTACCTAATATCAAATCGACTTTAGCAAGATAAGAAGCTGGCAAACCTGCTGATGACAAATCATCACCAAGATCAACAATAATTTGTTTTATATCAGTGTCCCCTAATAAAGCAGGGATCTCTCGCACAACAATCATACCTTCCCCAAATGGCTCAATAACAAAACCAATTTCAGACATTAATTCGATATGATCCAAAATCATTGCCAAAGGTATAGGATCAAGATTTATAACTTCTGGTAAAAGTAAGATTTGTTTCTCTATAGATTTATTTTCTCTTGCTGCTTTCATTTTTTCTAAAACCAATCTTTCATGCGCTGCATGCTGGTCAACTATAACAATACCGTCAGAGTTTCTTGATATTATATAATTTTTACTAAATTGGGCTAGTGCAACACCTAATGGAAAGTCAAAACTATTATCTTTTTCTAGTTGTTCTATTGTTTTATAAGGCTCATTTATAGATCTAACTGATAGTTCTATATTATTACTAAATAAAGTTGTGGGGGAGGGCTTAGTTTCTAAATTATTATAAGTGTTAAATCTCTGGATTGCTTCTTTGGATATTTCATTAGTTGTTTGACTATAACTTACGTTTAACTCTCTGCTTATTGATCCTACTATCAAGCTTCTTATTAACGCATTGTCTTCAAATCTTACTTCAGTTTTGCCCGGGTGAACATTTACATCAATAAATTCAGATGGAACATCTATGTATAAACAAAATATTGGAAACCTTCCTTTGGGAAGGGTGTCTCCATAAGCAGCTCTAATTGCTCCTGATAAATTCCTATCTTGTATGGATCTTCCATTAATAAATAAAAATTGATGACTATAATTAGACTTATTTAATGTTGGCAAGCCTATAAAACCATTAATTTTTGCAAATCCTTTATTTTTAATAGGTCTAGAGTTTTTGATTTTTATAGCTTCATCCGCAAAATTAGAACCCATTACCTTTCTAATTCTGCTTAAGTACAAATCATCAGGATCAGTTTTGTGTTCACTCTTGAGGTTGATTAGTTCACGTCCATCTGCTTGCAACCTAAAACCTACAACTGGATTAACTAAAGCTAATTTTAAAACTATTTGATGACAAAAGCTTCTTTCAACGTTTGAAGATTTTAGAAATTTTAAACGAGCAGGAGTCGCATAAAATAAATTTTTAACTGATATAATCGTACCCTGCTGTCTTGGAGATGGATAAATATTTTCAAAATTTCCTGCAGTAACATCTAAAGCCCAAGCCTCAGTTGAGCTTTCTGACTTTGTTTGAATAGTTAATTCACTGACAGCCGCAATTGAAGGCAATGCTTCACCTCTAAAACCTAAAAAATCTATTCTATTTAAGTCATTATTTGGAAGTTTTGATGTAGCATGCCTCTCAATAGCTAAAGTTATATGGTCTTTATCAATCCCTATTCCGTTATCTGAAACTGATATAAGATTTTTACCGCCATTATCCAAAACTATGTCAATTTGAGTAGCTTTAGCGTCTATAGAGTTTTCTATTAATTCTTTTAATGCAGATGCAGGTCTCTCAACAACTTCACCTGCAGCAATTTGATTAATAAGATTTTCAGGAAGTCTTCTTATTTTCATAACAAGTTTTCCTTTTATTTTATCAAAATGGGCTTTCCAGAGTTTTTTTCAATAGCAGGAGAAGGTGTTGAATTGATAGTTTGACCTAAGGATTTATTTTTTCTTATTCTTAATGCCTCTTTTTTTGCGTCTAAAACAACCCCAGTTTCTGGCACATTTCCAAATAAAATATCTATACCTCTTCTTTCACTCAAAGAAATACCTAATGTTTCTTCATCAACTATCTTTCTAATATCTTTAGGTATTTTTTTATCATTAAACAATTCATTAAAACTGGTAACTTGATTAGTTTCTTTCACATCAATTTCATTGCTAAGATTAAAGTCATTATCAGTTTTTACTATGTCATTATTTTTAAATATATCTGGATTAATATTATACCCTGGAGGAGCTATAAGAGATGGTGTTACTGTTACAGAAAATTCATCAGGTATAACCTTTTCTTTACCAACAGCTTTTCTAAAGTCAGAACAACTTGAAATTGACATCCCTATAGGAATTAAAAAAACAAATATTTTAAAAAATTTATTTTTCATAATAAGAACTTTCAGCAGTAAAATATTGATTAAAAAGAAATAAAAATGCTCCAATAAAAATTATTGTATCAGCTAGATTAAAAGCTGGCCAGTGTAAATCGTCAATATAAAAATCTATAAAATCAACTACCTTTCCATACAATATTCGGTCTATGGCATTACCAGTTGCTCCACTAGCTATCAATATAAAACCTATTGATGAATACCTTGGTAATTTAAAAGAAGAAAATATCAACCATACACTCACTAAAATTGCAAAAGTGGTAAATGCATACCTTCCTATTTCACCTGAGTCTTGAAAAAAACCAAATGATATACCACTATTCCAAACAGGAGTCATGGAAAGAAATGATGTCAAACTTATTGATTGAGCTTGTATAAAAAGAGTTTTGATAGCCCATAATTTAGTTAAATAATCAAGGGCAACAAAAGTAAAAAAAACTAATAAAAGATTAAATATACCTATATTTCTTTTCATTTATTTTTTTGAAGCACAGAAGTGCATCTATTACATAATTCTGTCTCACCTTTTACTTCTTCAACAATTTTCCAACATCGTTGACATTTTCCACCAGCAGCAAGCTCAACTTTAACTAAAATATTACTTCCTTTAATCTCATTATTAATATGTGTCTCCACATCTGAGCAAATAAAAATATCTGGAAGATTAACCCCATAAAGTTTGTTTAAGGTCATTTCGTCGGCCTCAATAATCACTTTGGCTTGAAGACTAGATCCTAATAGTCCTTCTTTCCTTTTTTCTTCAATAGCAGTAGTAACAACTGACCTTAACTCTCTTATCTCAGTCCATTTTTTTCCAATTAAACTATTTTCCCATATTTTTTCAGCTTTAAAGTAAGTCTGCATGTGAACTGAGTTTTCTGGGTCATTATATCTACTTTGCCAAGCCTCTTCAGCTGTAAAACATATTATTGGAGCTAACCAAGTTGTAAGTGACTGAAACAGAATATCCATCACTGTTCGACATGATCTTCTCTCAATACCATTTAGTTCTTCACAATATAAAGTGTCTTTTCGAATATCAAAATAGAAAGCAGATAAGTCGATAGTACAAAAATTATGAATGTCTATATAAATATCATGTAAATTAAATTTTTCTGTATTTTCCTCAATTTTCTTACTTAGTTCGGACACTCTATGTAACACCCATTTTTCTAATTCAGGCATTTTTTCAAAATCAATTTTTTCTTTTTCTTCAAATTGACTTAAACCTCCTAGTAAGTATCTAAGTGTATTTCTGAGTCTTCTATAATGATCTGAGTGCCTAATTAGAATTTCTTTCCCGATCCTAAGATCATCATAATAGTCAGAACCAACCACCCATAATCTTAATATATCAGCACCAAACTCATTAATAACTTTTTGAGGTGCAGTTATATTTCCAAGAGATTTTGACATTTTACGACCTTGCTGATCTAAAACAAAGCCATGAGTTAAAACCGCTTCATACGGCGCTCTTCCACGAGTACCACAACTCTCAAGTAAAGATGAATGAAACCACCCTCTATGCTGATCTGTTCCTTCAAGATAAAGTGATGCTGGCCAAAATAAATCATCTCTTTCTTCTAGAACAAATGCGTGGGTTGATCCTGAGTCAAACCATACATCAGCTATATCTTTTACAGCTTCATAATCATCAGGATTATATTTTGATCCAAGAAAAAAAGAAGCGGGTTTTTCAAACCAAGCGTCTGCACCATCTGTTTTAAATGCATTAACAACCCTATCAATAACTTCTTGATCTCTTAATGGTTCTTGGGTTTTTTTATTGACAAATATTGCAAGAGGAACGCCCCATGCCCTTTGTCTTGAAATACACCAATCAGGCCTATCTTCAATCATTTTTGTTAAGCGATTTTCTCCTTGTGGAGGAAAAAAAGTTGTTTCTGACAATGATTTAAGAGCTGTTTTCCTTAATTCATTTTTTTCCATTGATATAAACCATTGCGGTGTTGTTCTAAAAACTAATGGTGCTTTTGAACGCCAGCTATGAGGGTAAGAATGATTGAGTACGCCTCTTCCAATCAAAGCATCATGTTCGGACATAATATCTGCAATTTTTTCATTATCTTTTAAAACACGAAGCCCCCCTAAAAGAGGTAAATCATTGTCTAAAACACCATTATCTGAGACTGTTTCAGGTATTGGTAAATTATTTTTCTTACCTAATTCAAAGTCATCAGCACCATGTCCGGGGGCAATATGAACGAAACCAGTACCTTGATCGGTCGTAACAAAATCTGCTTCTAATAATGGAACATCATGATCATAACCATGCTTATGTAATGGGTGAGATAAAATCGAGCCTTTTAAATCACTTCCTTGGACATTATCTGTAATATGATACTGCAATATTGATAATTCTTTTACTACCTCATCTAATAAATCTTTAGCTATTATTATCTTATCGCCTATCTTGGCTAAGGCATTTTTATCAACTTTTACAATCTCTAATAAAGAATATTGAATATTTTTTCCATAGGCTACAGCTCTATTACCTGGCATAGTCCATGGTGTTGTTGTCCAAATTATTATTTCATATTCCGATAAATTTTTTAAAGATGGATTTTTAAAAGGGAACCTAGCAAAAATAGTTGTACTAATATGATCGTGATATTCAATTTCAGCTTCAGCAAGAGCTGTTTTTTCAACTGGAGACCACATAACAGGCTTTACACCCCTATAAAGACTTCCATTCATCAGAAACTTACCAATCTCAGACATAATGATAGCCTCAGACTCGTATTTCATAGTTGAGTAAGGATCCTTCCAATTACCATACACTCCTAATCTCTGAAATTCTTCAGATTGAATCTCCATCCATTTAGCTGCAAAATCTCTACACTCTTTTCTAAACTCAACTACTGGTATATCGTCTTTATTCTTCTTCTTTTTTCTATAGTTTTCTTCTATTTTCCATTCGATAGGTAAGCCATGACAATCCCATCCAGGTACATAATTAGCATTTTTTCCTAACATAGATTGTGAGCGATTAATTACATCTTTGATTATCTTATTCAAAGCATGTCCAATATGTAAGTTTCCATTCGCGTAAGGGGGGCCATCATGGAGAATAAATGGTTTTGCATTTTTTCTCTGATCTCTTAGTTTATTATATAGTTTAGTATCTTCCCACAATTTTAAAATTTGTGGTTCCTTTGTAGGCAACCCAGCTCTCATTGAAAAATCTGTCTTAGGTAAAAAAACGGTTTCTTTGTAATCTGTCATAAAATTTCTCTATATAAATCAATAAATATACTGCTTAAATAATTCTGTCATAATTTTTCATAACTCTGTTTTATCAACTAGTTCTGTTTATGAAAATGAGTAGCCTCTTTAGTATCATGCTCAATCTGCTTTTTTAATTCAGATAGAGAGTTAAATTTTCTCTCAGCTCTTAAAAATTTAATAAGCTCAACTTTTATTCTCTTTCCATAAAGATTTAATTCTAAGCTTTTATTTTTAAGCTCAAAAATATGAGTTTCTAAGTTGATACAATCTCCAGAAACCGTAGGTCTTGTACCTATATTTGAAATAGATGGCAACCAATCATTTTCTGTATTACTACTTTTATCACTAAAGACTTTAGATCTTGTAATATAAACTCCAAGAGGTGGAACTAAAAACTTTTTCATTTTTACATTCGCTGTAGGAAAACCTATTTCCCTTCCTTGTTGTTTGCCTTTTTCTACAGTACCTGTAATACACCATCTTCTTCCTAATAGTGTGTTTGCAATTTCTAATTTCCCTGTTTGTAATAATTTTCTTATCGTCTGAGAACTAATGATCTCATTTTCTTTTCCTATTATAGAATTAGTTTCTTTTAAATCTATAGACTCGATTTCTAAACCTTGACTTAGAGCAAAATCTTTAGTGCCTTCAATAGTCCCTTCTCTATTTTTTCCAAATTTAAAATTGGAACCAGCATACATTTTAGAAACTTTAAAATTATTTTTTAAAACTTTTGATAAAAAATCATTAGCATTACAATTTTTTAAATCTTCATTAAAATTGATCGTTATAAGATACTCAACTCCCATTTGGTAAAGTAGTTCCTCTTTTTCTTGAATATCTAGTAGTTTATATGGGGTATTGTTTTTATTAAAAAAATCTCTTGGATGAGGATCAAATGTAACTACCCCAAAGGCTAAATTGCTAGTTTTTGCCTTCTCTTTTACTGTTTGTAGTAATTTAACATGGCCTAAATGAATTCCATCAAAATTTCCAATTGCAACAGCAATATTTGTATCTATTTGCGCAGCTTCATCGCCAAATTTCCAATTAATAATTTTCATAGAAGTGTTATAACCATATTAAGAATTTAAACTCAAGCTAGATATATCTTTGTTTATATAAATTTTGTATTTTTTTTGTTATATAAATACCTATTATATGGAATAGTGATAATACTATTTATTTTCTAAAGCCAATGGAGATTAACTCTTTGAATGATAAAATAAATGTTAATCTAGAAATAATTTCTAACCTCATTAATAGTTCAGTTCAGGTTGTGGTTTCCTATGCCGGGCAGGTTTTAGGAGCAACAATTATACTTATAATTGGCTTCTATTTTGCTGGCAAACTAAGCAAACTAGCTAGAAAAAAATTAGGCGTATTTAATAAAGTAGACCCTCTAATTGTTCCTATTATTGGTAACATTATAAGATACGGTATAATAATTATTACATTAATTGCTGTTTTAGGACAGTTTGGAGTACAAACGACTTCAATTATTGCTGTATTAGGCGCTGCAGGTTTAGCAATTGGTCTAGCGTTGCAAGGTACATTATCAAATGTTGCTGCTGGAGTAATGCTATTATTATTGCGACCATTCACAACTGGTGATTGGGTGGAAACTGGTAGTGTTTCTGGTACCATTAGAGAAGTAGGTTTATTTACAACAATTATTGATACATTTGATAATGTTTACGTATCCATTCCAAATTCAAGTATATGGAATAGCACTATTACTAATCACTCTCATTACGAAACTAGAAGAATAGATGTAGATATTGGCATTCATTATGATACTAATCTTGATCTAGCTTCAGAAGTATTACTAAAATTAGCTGAGGATGAAAGAGTTTTAGACAATCCTAAAAAACCTCAATTTTTAGTAATGAAATATGATGATAGTGCTATAGTTGTTAGACTTAGATTATACACTCACACAAAAGACTGGTACGCAGTATATAGTGATTTGATGAGAAAACTGAAGCCAGCCCTAGATGAAGCTGGTATTCAAATCCCTTATCCACACAGAGTGATTTCTTCATAAAATATAATATGTCAACCACAAAAAAAATTAATCATGGATCTGTGAAACTAACTAGAGAAAATATTAGTAAAGGTCATCTAGGTGATAAAATCAGAAGCATAAGTGGCAGTGACAAAGTATTAACTGACGAAGAACTCATTCAAGCTAGAAGAAAAATAATTCCTGATGAGGGCATCGGAGAAGATATTTATATCTTTGCATATGGGTCTTTGTTGTGGAATCCAACAGTAGAGTATGAAAAACAATATTTAGCTAAGGTTTTTGGTTTTCACAGGAGTTTTTGTATGAAAACTAACTTAGGAAGAGGCTCTTTTGAAAACCCTGGATTAATGCTGGGACTTGATAAAGGAGGTTCATGTAGAGGGTCAGCCTTTAAGTTACAAAAAACTGAAGCCATTAAAAATATTGACATTTTATTTAGACGAGAAATGGTAACAGGAGCCTATAAACCAAAACTCTTAAAAACTATCTTAGAGGATAATAGAACTGTTATGTCACTTGCTTTTACTGTTGATAAAAATCATAAAAACTATGTTAGGGATAAAACAATAGAAACTAAGGCTAATATGATTTCTAGTGCGTATGGGTTTTTAGGTACTTGTGAAGAATATTTCAAAAATACATTAGAGAGTTTATCAGAGCTTAATATTATTGATTCTGAGATGAAAGCTATTTCAAACTATTTAAAAAATAAGTAGTTACATATCCTTTTTTATTAAGTCTGACGCTTTCTCTGCAATCATTAATGTTGCAGCATTTGTGTTGCCTGATGGCATGGTTGGCATTATTGACGCATCTGCAATCCTTATGTTTTCTAGACCTCTAATTTTAAGTGAAGGAGTTACTACTGCACTTTTATCAACTCCCATCCTACAACTACCAATAGCATGATAAACAGTTGATCCATTATTTCTTAAAAAATTTAAAATTTCTTTATCGGATTTTATATGATCACCTGGAAGAGTTTCACCAATAGATATCTTCTCAATATTAGATGTTCCAAGAAGTAATCTACACATTTTAACACCCTGTATTAAAACATCTTGGTCTATTTTCTCTTTCAAGTAATTAGGTTGAATGATGGGATGATCTATTATGTTGTTGGTAACAGCTTTAATATAACCTCTACTTTGGGGCCTTGATTGCCATACTCCGCACGTAATACCTGGATTATCCTGAAGCTTTCCGATCATACCTTCTGTATAGGAAGCGGGGGTAAACACGAATTGTAAATCAGGAAAATCTATTTCTGGCGAAGATTTTAAAAATGCTCCAACATGAGCAGGGCTATATGAAATTAAACCCCTCTTAAATACAAACCATTTCATTATTTCAATAAATAATTTATATCCACTTGCCTTCTCATTTAGAGAATTTGGTAATTTTATTTGATTGGCAACTCTTACTGCATAATGATCTTGTAATCCCTGACCTATACTTTTATTGTCGTGAATAGGTTTAATCCCAATTTCATTTAAATATTCTAAGTCACCTACTCCTGAAACTTGAAGCAAATGTGGTGTGCCAATAGCTCCAGCACATAATATAATCTCTTTATTAGCAAAAATTTTAAAAACTTTGTTATTTTTTTTACAAATTAAACCAATAGCTTTTTTCCCTTCAAAAATAATTTTTAAAACCATGGTATTTTTTTGAATATCTACGTTTTTTCTTTTAATAGCAGTCTTTAAAAAAGCGTCATATGCACTAAACCTAACGCCATTTTTAATTGTACGCTGATAATAAAAAATGCCTTCTTGGTTACCAGAGTTATAATCTTCTTGTATATTTATCCCTAATTCTTTAGATCCCTCTATGAATTCTTCGCAAATAGGATGTTTTTCTACAACATCAGAAACAAACAAAGGACCTTTTTTCCCTCTAGTTTGCTTATCTCCATTTTCTTTAAATTCGGATTTTTTAAAGTAAGGTAGGATATCCTCGTATGACCAACCAATATTGCCTAGCTGAGCCCATTGATTATAGTCATCAGGCTGTCCTCTAACATATAAATGTCCATTAATTGAGCTAGAACCACCAAAACCTTTACCTCTAGGAAAAAAAATTTCTCTATTATTTACACTTTCACTTTTTTCAGTTTTAAAGCACCAATTAAACCTTTTGTCATTTATAGTTTTAATAAAACCTGCAGGCATTTTTATGTAAGGATGTTGGTTACTACCCCCAGCTTCTATTATACAAATATTTAT
>JADHRC010000055.1 GCA_016777645.1 Alphaproteobacteria bacterium | reverse complement strand
GCATCTTTTAATTTCCATTCACCCCAGAGTTTTTCTGGTTCAGACAACCAAGAAGGTTTTGGAAGACTTCCTGCAAGTGTTGTTTTTATCATAAATAAAATCCCAAAGAAAAATAATACATTTTAAAATATATAATAAATCTATAATAAAAAAAAAATTAAATCTTAATTTTTTTTCTAACTAATTTTGCAATAAACCAAACTAATACAAGAATAATGGGTACACAAAACGCTAAAAAAACTTCTTTACTAAATAACATATTATCAAAGTTTATGGGGTTAACCAGAGTTCCTAATAATCCTACTACATAGTAAGTTATTGCTATAATAGACAAAGACTCAACTGTTTCTTGCAACCTTAGTTGAGCTCTTGCTCTTAAATTCATGGATTCTAAAAGATTTTTATTTTGAATTTGAATTCTCATTTCAATTTGAGTTCTGACTAAATTATCCGCTCTTTGCGCCCTTACAGCCAAAGTTTCTAATCTTCTTGAAAAAGCTTCACATGTTCTAATTGCTGGCTGTAATCGTCTGCTGAGAAATTCGTTATTAGTTTGAAATGATTCAAGTCTTTCCTCTCTTAAATCCTTAACCCTTTGTTCAACAAGTTTATAATATGCAGAAGTGGCAGATAGACGATAATTTGTAGATGAAGCAATTTCCTCAATTTTAGCAACAACATATGATAATTGGTTCAGTTCGCTCTGATAGTTTGGAGATTGTTTTGATTTATTAATTAAATTTATCTTGGCATTTTTAGAGACTGATTTAGTTATTTCAGTAATTTTTTTTTCAAGTTCACTCAAATTAGAAGTTTCTTTACGCACTTCTGGAAGTCCTAAAAGAGAGAGTACCTGGTAAGTCTCCAACTCAACAATTCTCTGCAGCAATCTTCCTGTTCGTCTAGTTCTTAGGTTTTTGTTTTGAATTAAAACTCTTCTAAATCCAGAATTTAAAAAATCAGTGACATCAGATTTAAATGACATAAAAATATTTGCACCATCTTCGGCAACGTTAGATCCTGCAAAATTATCATGATAAAAATATTTTTCTATATCAATTGGTTTGAAATCATGACTGTTCGGTGTCATCTCAATCCAAGTTGATAAAAAATGTTGACCAGGAAAGTTTTTTAAAAAATTAAGAGGTAACTCATTTAAAAAATCAATATCAAATAAATTGGATAAAATATTATTTTTAATATCTATTTTATTTGGGTAGATTAATGTTAATGAGATAAATTCTGTATGGCACTCATATCTTATTATTAAATCACTGTTTTCTGCTACCCAGTATTTAAAGTTTTCGCTTGGCAAACCATCATAACCCTCATTTATTAAGAATTGATTGAGATGTTTCCAAGCTTTTTTTTCATCATTCTCTTTTATTAAATAAGCAAAATGAAAAGTTCTTAAATTATTCCCTAACTTAATGTAAGGCCTTGCATGAAGCTCATCTCTAAAAGATAATAAATTTTTATTGATTATATTTTTCATATTTAATTATTTTAAATCTAGTATTTTTATACATTATTTTTTATTTTTTACATATCTTTAGTTATTCAAAGTTAAATTTTAAAAAATTTACTTTTAAAAACTAGAAATGTGAATTTAATATATTTATTTGGATAGAAACTATATATTGCTCTTTACATCAACCTATAATAATGATTACAGTTTTTACCTATATTGAAAGAGCTAAAATGAAATTAATGTTAATGGCGCTAAGCTTCTTTTTTTTTAGCTTTTCTGCTAATAGTGAACAAAATTGGAAAATAATAGAAAATATTAATGAGACTAATCAAAATAAAACGTATTTTTTAGTTAGTAAACAAGTCTTGTCAAACCCACCCTTGAATTCTCCATTTGAAAACACCTATAGTTCTATTATGTTTAAATGTGATGATAAACAAAATTTATCTTCTTTTTTTGGATTTAATAATAAACCTAGTATTAAATTTTCTAGAACCGAGGGAATATTTAATGTTATTAAAGTCAAAATAAAATATGACAAAATTGAAGAAAGCATTGAACTTTACAATCCCAGAACCTGGAAATCTAATTTTTTTTTAATGAAAGATAATATATTTTTTGTACAAAAACTTGAACAAACCAATCAGTTTACACTAGAATTAAATTTGATTAATCAGGGGAAAAAGTTATTTAGGTTTGATACAACTGGTTTTTTATTAAATTATAATAATCTTAAAAAGATATGTAGTTCTTAGAATGGCATTAATCATTACTGAGTAAAATCACCTTCTTCAACGAGTATCAAATCAACTTCTCCTGCTCCATTTTTTCTATGAAAAGAAGCATCTTGATAGTCAATAGACTTCCAACAATTTTCTCCATCTTCTAAAGTTGGGAATTCTATAATTACAAAACGATGGAACTTGTCAGTGCCTTCAAGAATTTTAAATTTTCCACCTCTGGCCAAAACTTTTCCACCAAACTTAGATATGATTTTTGGAACTTGATCTGTATATTTTTTATATCTAACAGGATCAATTATTTTTGAACGTGCTACCCAATAAGCTTTCATGATTTCATTATACCTATAAAATTATATTCAGGTTTAGAATATAATAACATTCAAAATATAATTGAAGGTTTTTATTACTAAAACCATTTTAGCTTTTTGAATATCCAGACTTGAATAGTTGTAATAATCAATAGTAATAAACTAAAAAACCAAAAAGCATTTGGATACTGAGTACCAGGCATTCCAGCTATGTTTATACCCATTAATCCTGTTAAAAAACCTAAAGGCAAAAAGATGGCAGTTAAAACAGAAAGTATATATAAGTTTTTATTCATCTTATCTGATAAAAAATTTGCTATTTCATCTTTTACTATTTGAGATCTTTCTCTAATAGCATCTAAATCTTCAACATATTTAATCATGTTATTATTTGATTCCTGAAGATGCCTTAATTGTAAATTACTAATCCACGTAAAATTTGAAACACATAATTGTGAAATCACTTCTCTTTGTGGAGCCATGTATCTTCTAAATTTTATAGCTTTCTTTCTAATATTTATTATAGCTTCTCTTAATTTAATATCTGCGTTATCTAAAATTTTTTCTTCTACTAAATCTGTTTCATCATCAAGTTTTATAAGAGAGGGTTCAATTCTTTTAAAAAGTGCATTAATTAACATACAAACAAAATCCCCAACATTTTTAGGACCTTTATTAAGTTTAATATTTTCTTCAATATCACCGACAGCTTTTAATTTTCGATAACGAGCACTTATAATTTTATTTTCTGTAATCCAAAGGCGAATAGAAACCATATCTTCGGGTAATTCATTTTCATTTAAATTTACACCCCTTAAAATAATAAGTGCAGTATTTCCATTTATTTCTATCCTGGGCCTTGTTTCTTCTGCGAGAAGTGCTTCCAATATTATTGGATCTACAGTAATACTGTTTTTAATAAATAAATCCTTTATATCCTCAGAATTATTCGCATCTAAATGTATCCAAGAAAAAGCCTCATCTTCAAAAAAGGAAGCTATATCATTATCCAAAATGATTTTACCACCACCCTTGTTGTCAAAAATATAATATGAAAGTATTGGGTTAGACATTTTAAAAAACCTCAATGTATTTATTAGATAAGTTTTAAAATTTTGTAACTTTAATAAAAATAATAATAATAGGATAATTATATGTGTAAATTTATTATATCTTAAAAAACTCAAAAATATTTTTTATTTTTTAAGTTTGTAGCAATTGAAATGAACTATTATAAAATTAAATTTTTTTATTAACTACAATTGAAATTTATGAAACTTATTGATGTAACGGTTATTGGTGGAGGTATTGTAGGCATTTGTTCTGCATTATCACTTCAAGAGAGTGGATTACGGGTTCGTTTGATTGATAAAGATAATCCTGGACAAGCAACATCCTTCGGTAATGCAGGAGTTATTTCACCTTGGTCAATACTTCCACACAGTATGCCTGGATTTTGGAAAAATATACCCAAATTAATGTTAACAAGATGGAGACCATTGTCAGTTCGTGCAGGAGCATGGCCCAATATAATTCCGTGGGGATTAAATTTTTTATCTAAAGGTACAGAAGAAAATACTCGAGCTATTGCTGACGCAATGTCTTTATTATGCTTTCCATCAATCGATTTATATAGAAAATATCTTAAAAATACAGGTCATGAAAATTTAGTTAAAGATAGCTCTTATTTGCAATTGGTTACAAAAGCTAATGAATCTTTGTTAAAAGATTTAGGAACCCAAATTCGTATAAGTAAAGGTGCAAATATAGAAATTATAAAAGGCTTAGATTTACGTTCTTTCGAACCATCTATTTCTTCTGAGTTTGAAGCTGGTATTGTTATTTATAATACTGCTCGCACTCTGTCACCTGGTAGATTGTGTACTGTTCTTGTAAATAAACTAAAGGCACAAGGAGCCAACTTAATTAAAGATAATATACTTAAAATTCATCGAAATGGTGAGACTTGGTTTCTGAAAGGAAAAAAAAAGGAATATCAGACTAAATTTGTTGTGATTTCAGCAGGAGCATGGAGCAAAGAATTATTGTCTAGTATTAAGGTAGACGTTCCACTAATCACAGAACGTGGATACCATGTTCATTGTAGTAAACCTGGAATTGAGATCTTAAATTCTGTTGTATATCCTGAGGGTGGAGTTATAGCAAGTTCTATGGAAGGTGGTGTAAGAGTAGCAGGTCAAGCAGAATTTGGATCAATTGATGAAGCACCTGACCTTAAGCGGGAAAAAACTCTCATTAAAATTTCCCGTAAAATGTTTCCAGACATCAATCTTAATAAGACAAATTTTTGGATGGGAAGGAGACCTAGTTTTCCCGACAGTATTCCTGTTATAGGATCAGTTCCAAATCAGCCTGGTTTATATGTAAATTTTGGTCATTCACATCATGGACTAATGATGGCACCAAAATCAGGAGAAATTCTTACAAATATAATTATGCAGAAACCTATAAATGAAGACATTAACTTACTCAATATTAAAAGGTTTATTAAATAATGATTGTAAATAATTAAATATATATACTCTTCTATTAATCTATTATTTAATTTATAAAAAATAAAATATATTAAACTTGTATTTAATTAAAATTACTGTTCTATAGATTATTCCATTTAAAATCTTTCTAATAATTATATAACTAATTTATTCTTAACATATGTAGAAAACTCATGAAAACTGGTGATAAATTATATTTGGTTTCTAATTTAGATGTTTGTGCTGAAATCTTAGATGAGAGAATTATGAATAATATTCCTCACTTCAATATCATTATTCATAGAGGAGGTTCTAAAACTAAAAGCTGTTTGAGTAAAGTTGGACTAGAAACTTTTTATCAAACTTCTAAAACAGCAAAGAAAAGTTTTTTTAACAACTAAGTAAATTATAATATTTATATCTTTGATATTTAGATTTGAAATCACCTAATAGAAAATAGAATTTTTTAATGTAGTTGATGGGGTGTCAGCCAATTCAATCCCTAAGCCATTGATTTCAAATAATAAAGTGGGGCGCCGATAATCTTACCCCACAAATTATCCCACTAAAATTATAGAGTAGGGGGCTGCTGTACACTTTTTCTAATTTAAAATTTAAATGTTCAATAAGTCTACTAAACATTAACTTTAGATCATGAATGGTAGACCATTATCCATTTATGTTTTATTAGATTTTTAATATTTTATTTAATTAGTTGTTTATAAAATCACCATAATTCTGGTTTTGATAGTGCAGTGACACACTCAAACTTGATTGATGTGTTTAGAATAGGAGTTTCATTCAACATCATACCTGTCCAACCAAATGGATATTGTAGTGGGTATGGCGGCACGAATGAGCGTCCAATCTCTTCCTTGAACCCAAACCTTCCATAGTAACTGGGGTCACCATAAACCAGGAGAACATTAACGCCATCTTTAGTGAGCATATTTATTCCAGCATCAACGAGGTTTGAGCCTATCCCTTGTTTCTGATGTTCTGGAGAGACAGCAATTGGAGAAAGTATATATACAGAGATTTCAGTATCAGATTTAAGAAATATTGGACTAAATGAGATAAAACCAATTACTTGATTATTAATTTCAGCAACAAATGACTTGATTAGATGTATATCTGTTTCTTTGAAGAGGTCTGCAGCAAGTTTTATAATAATTTTGTTCTCTTTATCTGAAAACGCAGTTTTTATAATCTTTTGTGAATGGATGAGATCTGATTTTTGAGCAAGTCTGATATTCATAATTATCTAGTGCGATAAATTATAAAAAATGTCAAATGTATTGAAATACGCTAAGTTTCATTATATGTGAAATAATGATTTATTTAAGGGAAACTATATTGAGGCATATTTCTTTAATTTTTTTAATTTTGTTTGGTTTTTCAAGCAAAGGATATACTGATATTATCAAATTTAATCAACTTGTAATTGAAGATCCATGGATTAAAGAAAGTCCTTCAAATCATCCAGTAACCGGTGGGTATCTAACAATTAGAAATCTTGGAAAGACTGAGGATATTTTAATTAATGTGTCTGCAGATTTTGCAATGAAAAGTGAGATCCATGAAATGAAAATGGAAGGGGATGTAATGAAAATGCGTTCTCTGGAAAATGGTTTAATCATTCCTGCAGGTGGAGAAATACATCTCAAACCAGGCGGTTATCATTTGATGTTTATTAGACTTAAACAAAAAATGACTGCAATGGACGTACATAAAATAACATTAACTTTTAAAAACAGTGGTTCTGTTATTATTCCAATGCCTGTTTATAAAATGAAACATAAAAAAAAACATAATCATTAAACTATTAATGTTAAACATTAATCAAGTTTTTGATAGGATTTCCTCTACTAACTTTTGTACTCTAAAAGCTTCATCAATTGTTGCTAAACTATTAGGTTTATTATTTATTTTAAGAAATAAAGCATCAAGTTGTGACTTCAAACTTACAGCTCTTGGATCTTGCTCTTCATCTCTAAGAGGAACAAATTGGTTACCAGTTGATAATGAATCCTTATGAAACTCTTCTATTTTTCTACTTTGTTTAGAACCTTTAATTGTGAATTCTTGACGATCCGGTTGAATACCTCCAACGCTAGCTAATATATTCACTGGCAAGCCACTTTCAGTTTCTAATTTAGCAAGAACATCGGTCTCGCATAGCGAAGCGTCACTTGGGTAAGAAGTCTGGGCCCACTTTAATTTAAGTGGCCCTAGTACACGTTCTATAAAAAAAATAAAATGAGATATTACTTCTCTTGTCATACCTCCTTCTTTTTTAAAACGTAGCCAATCAGCTTCTTTTTGCCATTCACGAGGCCATTTAGAGTAAGTAACAATAATATCAGCCCCAAGCATTTCTCCCATTTCTCCTTTATCTTTGCTTTCTAATAGATTTGATAAAGGAGCACCACCAGCTTGAGTAAAATTAACAGCAATTGGAACATCAAATTTTTTAAGTTTATCAATAAAATTTTTACTTTCTTGAATATTGATCCCAAAAGGTTTTTCTAAAAAAAGAGCTTTGCCCATTTCAACAACTTTCATGGCATAAGATTCTCTTACTGTAGGAGGGCAAGCTAGATAGACTAAATCAGCACTTTCGATTGCTTCATCAGCACTTTTCATAATTGAACATTGACTATCTAGTTTTAGGGCATTTTCACAAGCTTTTGGGTTAGGATCCCATAAATAATCTGGTTTAAATTTTTCATGTAACCTCATATGAGTTAACATTCGAGTTCCCATTATCCCTAAACCAATTATAGCTACTTTAATCGACATTTTATACTTATGAAAATTTAAAATTTATAATTAAATACTTTAAACTAAATTGAAAACTTAACAAATGTTACTTCTATAATAGTAAATTGGGTGAATATCAGTTAGAAGCGGATTTTGTTTGTATGATTAAATTTTATAACTAAAATTAATTATTATAAACTAGCAATAATGGGTAATGTTTCAAATGTATTATGATACTAGCAAAAACAATCATGGACTACCTTATAATCCTTTCAAGGCTCTAACAGTTCCTCGCCCAATTGGATGGATTAGTACAGTTAGTAAAAAGGGGATAGGAAATCTTGCTCCATATAGTTATTTTAATGGCCTTTCTTATAATCCTCCATTTGTAATGTTTTCTGCAGGAAATAGGCCTGATGGTAGCAAAAAAGATAGTGTTTTAAATGCTGAAGAAACAGGTGAGTTCGTGGTAAATATTAGCACCTGGGATACACGCCATCAAATGAATGATACAAGCTGGATTATGGAATCTGAAACAGATGAATTACTTAAAACAGGTTTGACACCAATAGATTCAATAAATATTAAACCCAAAAGAGTTGCTGAATCACCTGTTCATTTTGAATGTAAATATCACCAAACAGTTCAACTACCGGGGAAAGAAGGATTTCATCATGTTGTTTTTGGTCAAGTGATCGGAGTTCATATTAAAGATGAGTTTATAACAGATGAAGGAATGGTTGATGTACTAAAAATGAAAGTTATAGCTCGTCTAGGTTATAATGATTATACATTAATAGAAAAAACATTTTCAATTGTTGACTTTAAGGACAAAGGAAAGATGACAAAGGGTTGGAAATAATTTTTTAAAGATTTTAAAAAATAGGACACACTTATGGTTGATAAAAAGTTAGAAAGAAAACTCGAATTACTGAGAATTCTTGCTGCGGGTTGCAAAAAGCATCCAGCTTATAGGGCCATTAGAAAAGCTTCTGAGCGTTGTCAGGAGTGTGTAATTGTATGGAATGCTAAGCTAAAGTTAAATGATTTAGATAAGAATTAGAAGTGTTGATTATTAAACACTAAATTAATTATTTTTATTATAAAATTTATTGTTTCTGGACTCTTTTATCTTATATACATCTATAATGGAACTAATCCTAAATATTAAAAAGTAAAAGACCTTGAATAAAGTTATTACATATGAAGACCTGTTGATTTTAAGAGCGCCACTTTAAAATTTTCTGTTCAAGCTTTGTAACAAAAACACTTACTATTATACCCAAAAGAGATAATATAGTTACTCCAGCAAATAATCTTTCTAAATCATATAGAGAACCTGCCTCTAAAATATATGCACCTATACCATATTCTGCACCAAGCATTTCGGCTGCTACAAGAAGAATTATTGATATTGCAAGACTAATTCTTAAACCAGATAGAATACCTGGCATTGCTCCAGGTAAAATAATTTTACAAACAATTGAGATCCAACTTAAGCCAAAACTTTGTCCCATACGTATTAATGTCCTATCAACATTATCAACTGCTCCATAAGTAGCAACTACTGTAGGCGTAAAGCTTCCTAATGCTATTAATGCATATTTAGACCCTTCTCCAATTCCAAACCAAATTACAAATAATGGCAGTAATGCTATTTTGGGTATAGGAAAAATAGCTGCAATAACTGGAACCAAGCCAGATCGAATGTATGAAAATAATCCAATAAGTGTCCCAATGCTTATCCCAAGACTTATACCAATAAGAGCTCCAATAACAAGCCTCATGGTAGAGGGCACCAAGTGCATAAATAGTAAACCAGATTCGAAAAGCTGAATGATAGTTTCAAGAACATCTGATGGCTTAGGCAAGGTCAAAGAAGAGATTACTCCAGTTGAGGTACCAATCTCTAATACAAAAATGATCATAAAAAAAACAAAATAACCCATCCAACCTCTTGTTTTTGGTTGAAAACCTTTACCAATAAAAGGTACAGGTTTGTTAATGTTTAAATTATTAGACTTATC
>JADHRC010000054.1 GCA_016777645.1 Alphaproteobacteria bacterium | reverse complement strand
ATTATATTTAAAACTTATCTTCCATTTCTTCAATCAATAATGATTTTAAAACTTTACCATTTTTATTTTTGGGAAGCTCTTTATTTAAAAATGTCCAATAATCTGGCTGTTTATACTCAGATAAATTTTGTTTACAAATTTTTTTTAAGTTTTCCAATACGTGTTTACCCTGATTGGTATATACGATAACATGTATTTTTTCTCCCAAAATAGGGTCTTTTTGAGGTATTGCAGCACTCTCAATAATTAAGCCACTAAGACTAAGCAAATTTTCAATCTCAGACGAATAGATCTTATATCCACCTCTATTAATTATATCTTTTTTTCTATCTAAAATATAAACATAGTTATTTGAGTCCTGATACCCTATATCTCCAGATTTCCAATACCCGTTAACAAATTCAAGTGATGTTCTTTTAGGATCATTCCAATAACCAGGTATTACCATAGGCCCAGAAATCCATAATTCACCAGTTTCTCCCTCTTTTACCTGTTTGTTATTATCATCCATTATTAGAATTTTTCCTGTTTCAACAACTTTACCTACACTTGCAATAAATTCTTCTTTATAATCAAGAGGCATTAATGTAGCGGGAGAACAAGTTTCTGTAGAACCATAAGCGTTAACAAGTAACATATTAGGCAATAAAGATCGAAGTTTTTTTATTGTTCCCAAAGGCATTGGAGCACCTCCAAAACATCCAATTCTCCAATTAGATAGATCATAATTTTCTAAATTATCACGATGAAGACACAAATTATACATTGCAGGAACCATTATTAAATATGATAATTTTTCTTTTTCTGCTAAATTTAGAAAGGCTTTAACATCAAAAGTTTTCATAAGGATTAGAGTTCCACCAGAAAATAAAATAGTCATTATGTGAGCGATCAAGCCTGTAACATGACTGGCGGGAACAACTAAAATACAATTATCCTTATCAGACAATCTAAAATGTCTTTTAAAATGAAGGCACGAATGTATTATGTTAAAGTGCGTAATCATTGCCCCTTTTGGTTTACCAGTTGTACCCGAGGTATATAAGATAAAAGCAGTATCCTCTTCATTGATGGTTGTTGTTTTGGTTTTTCCATAAACATCTGTATTAAAAGTTTGTTTCTCATCAAAACTAATAAAATGTTTAACTGTTGTGACTTCATCTTTAAATGTAATATTTTTTAAAAGGGATTGATCAAAAAAAACAGCTTTTGGAGTACAGTCATTAATAATCATTAAATTTTCGGTGCTAGAAGATTTTGGATTGAGTGGAACCACCATCAAACCATCTTTTAAACCTACAAGAATATAAATAATTAGAGGCCAACTATTTTCGAACAAAAGACAAATTCTATCGCCTTTTTTAATGCCCAGGCTTTTTAAATGAACTGACTGCTTTAAAACTAAATCATAAGTTTCTGAATAGGTTATTTTTTTTTGATCATCAGAAATAGCAAAATTTTTAGGAAAGTGTTTTGTATTTTTTTTAAATACATTCCAAAAATTATTTTCTCTTTTTTGGAATGTTTTTACTAGCCTATCATTAAAATGTAATTCGTAACTAATTTCACTCATAAATTAAATCAGCCTTCTTGAAAATTACCATAAAAATTTAATTTACATTTTCACCACGTTCAATTACGAACTGCCTATCAAAAATATCTTTAGTATGATTTAGCTCAGATTGACTTAGTATTATTGACATATTTTGTTTTTTTAAGCCTCTTATTACCTCTCCCAGCCTTTGACCAAGAGCAGGAGCAACTCCTTCGAAAGGCTCATCAAGTAGAAGCAGTTGAGTTCCTAATACTAGCGCCCTTCCTAATGCAGCCATTTTTTGCTGACCTCCAGAAAGAAGCAAAGCTTTACGATCAGACATTTGCTCCAACTCAGGCATTATTTTATAAACTAAATCAAGTCTTTCTTTACTATCTAAATTCTTGATAGACCAAGAGGGTAATAAAATATTTTCCTCTACAGTTAATTCAGGAATTAAAGCTCTATCTTCTGGCATATAACCAATTCCAAGGGCTGCTCTATCATGACTAGGCAAAGATACTAAATCAATATCATTAAACTTTATAGAGCCTTCTAATAATTTATTAACACCCATAATAGACTTAAGAAGTGTTGTTTTTCCAGCACCGTTTCTTCCAATTAGAGCTATGATTTCACCTTTTTTTACATCTAAAGTGAATTTTTTTAAAGCTAAGATAGCCCCTATTTTAACACTTACGCTATTTACTTCTAACATAATTACTTTGCCCTTTTTGGGGTTTTGCCAGTGACAAACTCTTGAACATTTTCATCCTTTAAAACTTTGTCACATTTTCCATCTGCAATAATTTCACCTTGATAAAAGGCAATTACTCTTTCTGAGTAATTTTGAACAATATCCATATCATGTTCTACAAATATAACTGTTAAATTTTCAACAGACAAAGCTTTAGCAATATTGTCCATCAAAGGATATTTTTCTTCAGCCCCAACTCCACTTGTAGGCTCATCTAATAATAAAATATCTGGTTTTCTTACTAATGCCATTGCAATATCTAACAACTTTCTTACACCTCCTGGCAATTCACTTACTTGCCTATGTGCAAACTCGTGTAAGGAAAATCTTGATAGTATTTCATTTATATAGTCTGCATTTTCTTTTGAGCGCGCATTTTTAAAATAAGAATGATTTTTTTGCGAAGTACCTAAAGCAATAAGAATATTTTCCCAAGTCGACATAGGTTCAAAAATCTGAGGTATTTGAAAAGATCTGCTAATTCCCTTTTGAGTAATAGTTCGGGGATTCAAAAAAGTAATATTTTCATTTTTTAAATAAATATTTCCGCTGTCAGGCTTCAAATAACCTGTGACCATGTTCATGAAAGTAGTTTTGCCTGCACCATTTGAGCCAATAAGAGAAACTCTCTCACCTTTTTGAATGGTCATATTAATATCTTTAGCGGCCACTACTGCCCCAAAGCATTTATTTATCCCTTCAGCTTTTAATAAATTGATATTTTTAGACATATAAAAACTCTCAAACTTTATTTATTTTTAAATTTGTCAAAGAATTGTTTGAAAAATGATCCAATTCCTGATGGTATAAAAATAATACTCAAAATAAGGAAAACTCCTAAAATTAGCTGCCAAGTATCAGGAAAATATCTTCCAGAAAAAGATCTAACCAATTCCAAAAACAATGCAGCTAGAAAAACAGCGGGCACACTCAAATAACCTGCCAAAATTGAAATGAAAACAAACTCTCCAGAGGTTGTCCAATAAGTAAATTCTGGATCAATATGACCTAAAGCTATTCCATTTAAGGCTCCACCCATACCACCTAAACCAGCAGCAATTGTAAAATTGAGAACAGTAACGTTAAAAGCTGACGACCCTAGATATTCAACACGGAGTTCATTTTCTCGAACTGCCAATGCGATTAATCCAGGTGTTGAGTTATAATAGTATCTCAATAAGATTGAAACTACACCAGTCATTAGTATAGATACAACATACAAAATATAATCAGCATATTCAGGTGAAGGCGATATGCCAAAATATGTAGATTCAGGTAGGACAAAACCATCTGACCCACCAATAGCATCAATTTTTATCAATATTCCATATAAGACCATTGAGAAAGCTAGAGAGAGCATTGCGAAAAAAATATCTCTATATCTAGCTAATAATGGTGCAATTATTAAACCTATAAAACCAGTAAATAAAAAACTAATAAATAATAATAACATTGCGTCTGTAAGGCCAGCTTGAGTACCCAAGAGCCCTGCCGTATAACCACCAATCCCAAAAACAAAACCTTGACCAAAGGAAACTAATCCTCCCCTCATAAGAGTAATGATTCCAAGCCCTACTAAACCATAGGCTATAGCTTTAGTGATAACAAACACCAACCAATTAGGTATAAAGATACCTACAACTATTAGTAATGACATTAAGAATATACTTTGAAAGATAACATTATTTAATAACTTTAATGGCATCATATTTTCCTAGCTTGAGTACCTTGAAACAAACCCTTAGGTCTAAAAATCAACATTCCTGCCATACAAAAATACATTATAAAAATTTCTGCCTCTGGAAGTTTGTGAACACATGCTGCTCTAGCCATGCCTATTATTAAGGCACCAATAACTGCACCAGGTATACTTCCTAAACCACCAATAATTACAACAGCAAAACTCTCAATTACAACAGCCACACTTATTCCAACTTGTACTGAAATTAGTGGAGCAGTAAAAGAACCAGCTAAAGCAGCCAGAAAAGCACCTACGAAGAAAGCTGCAAGGTATACTTTATTAATATTAACTCCCATACAACCACTTATCTCTGGATTATGAATAACAGCAAGGACTATTTTTCCTGATTTAGTTTTATTCAAAAATAGCCATAATAAGAGACCACAAAATATAGCTAATCCGATAAGTGCTAAATCATAACCAACATAATACAAGGATCCAAATTGAAGAGCACCAAGTAACTCTCTAGGTTCATATACATAAAGAGAGTTCATTCCCCAAATTAATTTTTGGACATCTTCTAAGACCAGATAAATTGCATATGTTACCAAAACAATAAGTACTTCGTCTTGACCATAAAACCTTCTTAAAATTCCACGTTCCATTATAGGCGTTATTACTATAGCAACTGCAAGTGCAGATACTAGCATGGTTAAAATAACTAATTGATCTGGCATCCCAAGAGAGTAAAATATAGGCACAAGAGTGGCCGTTGAATAAGCACCTAGTGCATATATCCCCCCATGAGCGATATTAAGAATTTTTAATACACCAAATACAAATGTTAAACCAAGAGCAACTATAAATAGCCAAGAAGCATAAATCGCACCATCAAGTATTATTGTTAGAATTTCATCAATCAATTTATTCTCATTTTATTAAAAAAATTAATTATTTTATAACAAAAGCCAAGACAATTTAAAAGGATTGTCTTGGCTTTTTGATAATTTGCAAGTGATTTCTTAGCAATCTGCTCCAGGAAATCCTGCGTTAATCCAATCAACAGCATTGATACCATTAGGTGGGTTAACACAACTAGCTTTATATCTTACAATATCAGTAACGATTATATTACCATCTTTATCTTTCGCAGTTTTGCCAATCGCATGAGGTTGAATAGCTTGATGACCATTACCTAACTTCATTTGAACAAGTCCACCAGGGGCTTCAAACTCTAATCCTGTAAAAGCTTCAGCTATTTCATCTTTGTTTGGCTTTTTACCACCATTCTTATCCATAGCTTTTTCAATAGCCATTTTCAAACCCATCAAACCTTGAACCATTCTGTATGGAGGCTGAGCAGGAAATACACCATATTCATCCATGTAAGCTTTATAGAACCAATTATTTAAAGGTGTATCAGGAGCCATCATACCGTATTGTCCCCTTGCTCCCAAAATTACACCCTCTGGGTACTGCTTTCCTAGACCAGGCATAACATGATCGCCGGCAGAAAACACAACCTGAGTTCTTTTAAATAAACCTCTTGGCTTCGCTTGAAGGATAAATGATTGTAGGTCTCCACCCCATAAAGAGCTATGAACCACCTTTGCTTTTGAATTCATTAATGCTGATATTTCTGTACCATATTGTCCAGAAAATATCTTTGGAAACAACTCATTTTTTATTTCAGAATTAGGAGATAATTTCTTAATTGAAACACTAAAATCCTTCCAACTATCTTTACCCCAAGCATAATTCTGATTGATTCCAGCTATAGAGCTTATATCATGACCTTTTTCAATTAAATACTTAGCAATAGCAATATTATCCATCGCTGCGTGAGCAGCAGTTCTGAAAACATATTTATATGAAGCATCTTCAAACACTCTTGGAGTTCCACAATCATATAAGACTGTCAACGCCTGAAGTTCATCAGCAACAGATGGTATAGCCATGCAATCGCCTGATGAAACATAACCTAATACTGCATCAACTTTGTCTCTTTGAACAAGGTTTCTAAACTCTTGTACTTGCTTAGTTGCTCCACCTGCTTCATCAATAGGGATTGCTGTAATTTCCATGCCACCAAAACCTTTTTTATTATATGGCGCAGGAACTTTACCTTCATTTAGTAATTTAATTAGCAACTTTCCACCATTCCAAGCAGGAACGCCAAAAGGTTCAGCTGCAGGACCAGATAAAAAAGTTACCACCCCTATTTTAAAGCCTTTATGATCATCAGCACTAGTTACCCCAATAAAACCTATTAAAGAAACTAACATTGATGATACTAGTATCAAACAATGTCTAAAAAATTTCATTATTACCCTCCAGATTTATAAATTTATTTTATTAAAACATAATTACCATAATATTTACAATAGAATTAAGTATATTCAGTGAAATTTAAATTCCTGACTGTCTAATTGCTTTTTTTAAAGCATTTATTTCTTGTATGCTAAGCTTCATTAGTGGCGGGCGTACTATTGCTTTATCCATTAAACCTAATAAAACTAGTGCCTCTTTCATTCTATTATGCATATCAAGAAATGGAGGCGAGTAAAACACTTGAACCAATGGATAGATTTTATCATTAATTTTTTGTGCTTCTTTAAGGTCGTTATTTTTAATGGCAAAAAATAAATCCACTTGCAGTGAAGCTATGACACTCCCTGCTCCTGACAAAAGACCTTTCGCTCCCATAACTAAAGAAGACATTAGCCAAGAACTATGGGTAGTGAGAACATTAACTGGGTTTTGCAAATTTTGAAAAGTTTTAATATGTTTTTCATGTAACATAGGATCATTTGACCAGTCTTTTATTGCCTTAATAGAAGGAACTTTTTCAAACAACTGTAATAATGTTTGAAAAGGATATGTAAGATTTCCAGAAGATGGATAATTGAAACATATTAAAGGTAGATCTGTTGCGTCTGCAATTCTAGTAAAATGCTCTATAGCCATTTCTGGTCTTAAATGACCACCCATAGACATACTCTGAGGAGGAAAACACAATAGAGCTGAAGCACCGTTAAGTTCCGACATTTTTGCTATTTTCGCTGCTTCTATACTTCCATCAGCATACACACCGTTAATGACAGGAAGAGTGTCACCTACCTCATCAAGAGAAAAGTTTAGAATTCTCTTTTGTTCTTCAAAGTTACAAGCATGTATTTCAGAAGAATGCCCATTAACAGTAATAGCTGAAATCCCTTTTGTTAAGGCACACTCTTTGATGTGTTTTCTACTAGCGCTTTCATTTATCTCAAAATTTTCATCAAATGCTATTAAAGTTGCCGGTATAACACCCTCTAAATGTATTTTAGTTTTTTGAGACAATCAAATCTCCATAATTTTATTTTTATTTTATACAAAATACACTATCATTTATTTTAATTTTTCAAATATAAAAAGAGACAACATAATGGTAATAATTCAAAGCCCTTCAGAAATTCAAGACTATATAGATAAACCATTAACTCCAAGCGACTGGTATCATGTAACTCAAGAAAAAATTAATGATTTTGCAGATGCAACATCAGACCACCAATGGATACATATTGACGAAGAAAGAGCCAGAAAAGAAATGCCTGATGGAAAGACAATTGCTCACGGTTATTACATGATTTCACTGCTCCCAAAACTAGCTGCTCAGAATGCAGAAATTAAAAATACATCTAGAACCCTTAATTACGGTTCCGACAAAGTTCGTTTCATAAACATGGTCAAATCTGGATCTTATGTGAGATTAAATAGAACTATTAAATCTTGTGAAAAAATGACTAATGGTGGCTACAGGGTAGTTAATAAATGTGAATTAGAAATCAAAGACGAAAGTAAGCCAGCCTTTATTGCTGAAACAATTTCTTTGGTTTTTCCTAAATAAAAAAAATTAGAGGATATTAAATGAAGGCAATTGTTTGTAACGATTTTGGTCCAATAGAAAATATTGAATACAAAGAAGTTGATGAACCAAAACTTAACAGAGAGAGCGTTCTAATTAACGTTAAGTCTGTAGGTGTAAATTTCCCTGATGGCCTGTTAGTACAAGGTAAATATCAACTAAAGCCTGACAGACCTTTTATTCCAGGAATGGAGATTGCTGGTGAAATAATAGCAGTTGGACCTGATGTCACAAATTTAAAAATTGGTGATCGTATTGCTGCTTTATCTCAACTTAATGGATATGCAGAAAAAGCAGCCGTTAAAAGTTCATCTGTTTTTAAAATTCCCCCTAGCATGTCATTCGATGATTCTTGTGCATTATTATGTGCTTATGGGACCTCGCATTATGCCTTAAAACAAAGAGCACAATTAAAAAGGAATGAGACGTTAGTTGTACTAGGGGCTTCAGGCTCAACTGGAATAGCTGCCATTCAAATTGGTAAAATAATAGGTGCAAAAGTAATCGCAGTTGCTTCAAATAGCGAAAAACAGAAAGTAGCTAAAGAAAATGGGGCAGATTTAACATTAGGATATGACAACCTAAAAGATAGATTAAAAGAAATTTCGGATGGCAAAGGGATTGATGTCATCTTTGATCCAGTTGGCGGTGATATTTTCGACACATTAGCTAGGACAATGGCAAGAAAAGGAAGGCTATTAGTAATCGGCTTTGCATCTGGGTCCATACCTAAATTTGCTGTAAACCTTGCACTTGTTAAAGAATTCAGCGTTGTTGGTGTTTTTTGGGGAGCCTTTACTAGAGCAGAACCTGATGAATATAAGGATAATATGACAGAACTATTTGGTTGGTATGAACGAGGATTCTTAAAACCCTTAATTGAAGAAAATTATCATTTATCTGAAGCTGCTCCAGTTCTAAAAAAAATTCTTGATAGGGGCGCAAAAGGTAAAATTATTTTAAAACCCTAATAATTTTGTTTAATGTTCTTTTATTTATTAATCCTTATTTATTAAAAATTTAAAACTATACGAAAGAAAAAAAAGTATTGCACTAATAACAATTACTGATGGACCGGATGGTGCGTCAAACTCTACTGAAAGAAATATACCTGAAATAACTGAAACAACTCCTACTAAGGTTGCAATCAAAGCCATTTGCCCTGGGGAGTTTGCTAATCTCCTTGACGTTGCTGCGGGAATAATCAACATAGCAGTTATAAGAAGCAAGCCAATTATTTGAAGTGATACAGCTACAACTATTGTTAAAACTATGGTTAATAATAAATTAATATAAATAGGATTTATTCCCTCGGCTCTAGCTAAATCTTCATCAATTGTTACCAAAAGTAAGGAAGACCAATTAATAAAGATTAGAAGAATTGTGATAGCTACTCCAAGATACATTATCCATAAATCATTAGAGCTTACGGTTAATATATCTCCAAACAAAAATGCATCTATATCAATTTTAATTTTATTAAGTGAAATTACTATTATACCAATTGATAGAGCAAGATGTGCTAACACCCCTAGAAGAGTGTCTGTTGATAAAATTTTACTTTGTTGCAACCATAAAAAAAGAATACCAAATAATAAACAGATAATGATGACACCAAAATTAATTCCAGTTCCCAGTAATATACCTAGTCCAACACCTACCAATGAACTATGAGCTATAGATTCACCATAATATGACATTCTTCTCCAGACAACAAAGCAACCAACCAAACCTGAAATTAGGGCAACTGCAATCCCAGCTAATAAAGCTCTAATTATAAATGGATCAGCTATTATTCTTCTCCAACTAAATAACTATGATCATGATTATGATCATGGCTATGCTGATAAATAGACATCATATTTGCCATATCTTTTCCAAACATGGCAAGAAACTCTGGATCTTTTGCAATTTGTTGAGGCGCGCCTGAACAACAAATGTGTTTATAAAGACATAAAACTTTTTTTGTAGAAACCATTACCA
>JADHRC010000053.1 GCA_016777645.1 Alphaproteobacteria bacterium | reverse complement strand
TGGTTATGATCAAAAATCAGCTAGGTTACTATCTGGCGGAGAAAAACAAAGGCTATCTCTTGCAAGAGCTTTATTGACAGAACCTTCAGTATTACTTCTTGATGAACCTACCGCAAACTTAGATCCATTTTCTTTAAAATTAATTGAAGATATAATTTTAGAAGAGAATAAGAAGGGTACGTGTATAATCTTAACTACTCATGATATGGCACAAGCAAAAAGATTAGCAACAAATATAATTTTTATGAATAAAGGTAAGGTAATAGAGCAAAAAAAATCAGAGACATTTTTTAACAAACCAGAAACTAATGAGGCATTAAAATATGTTAAAGGAGAAATCCTTTTATAAAGTTTTTATTCTGAAAGAATGTTTTCTGCCAAGCTTGCCCAAAAATTTGCACCAATAGGTAAAAGTTCGTCGTTAAAATCATAATATGGGCTATGCAGTTTCTCAGATTTTTCTCCTGCACCTAACCAAATATACGCACCAGGTTTTTGTTCAAGCATATATGAGAAGTCTTCGGACGTCATAGTTGGTTTTTCATCCTTATTTATTGAACTTTTTCCATAAATCTTTTGAAAAATTTCTTTAACTAATTGGGCGCTCTTAATATCATTAATTGTGGAGGGATATCCAGGTCTTATTTCTAAATCAAGAGAACAGTTATTAATTGCACATGCATTTTGAGCAATATTTTTTATTTTTTTTAGCATTTCATCTCTTAATACTTTGTCAGTGGATCTGAGTGTTCCGCCAATCGTTACACTGTCTGGAATTACATTAAAAGCAGAGCCACCTTCTATTTTAGTTAATGATAAAACTACATTTTTAAATGGATCTAATTGTCTCGATACTAAACTTTGTAAGGCTGTAATAGTAAAACCTGCTGCAACAATTGGATCATTTGAGTGATGAGGTTGAGCAGCGTGACCACCTTTGCCTTGGATTTTTAAATTTATAATGTTACCTCCAGCCATAGCAAAACCTTCATGAATAACAGCTTGTCCAACTGGTACGCCTGGCCAATTATGAATTCCCCATACAGAGTCAATTTTAAATTTTTTAAAAAGCCCATCTTCAATCATAGCTTTTGCACCGGCGTTTCCTCCTTCTTCTGCAGGCTGGAATATACAATGAACGGTACCATTAAAATTTCTTGTCTCAGCTAAATATTTAGCTGCACCTAATAACATAGTGGTATGACCGTCGTGACCACAGGCATGCATGGCTCCATCATTTTTAGAAGCATATGGTAAATTTGTTTTTTCAGTCATTGGAAGAGCGTCTATATCTGCCCTGATACCAACCGTTTTATTAGAGTCAGTATTTTTACCCTGGATAATACCAACGACACCAGTTTTCCCAATTTCTTGATGGACTTCAATTCCAAACTCTTCTAATTTTTTTGAAATAAAATCTGATGTGTTTTTTTCATTATATGCGGTTTCTGGATTTTGATGGATATAATGTCTCCAGTTAATCATTTCTGGAGTTATATTTTTGATTTTTCCCTTGATGTTCATTCTTTTTTACTCAATATTATTATTTATAATTTGGAGGTTAATATAGCTAAAAAACCTGATACAATTCTAAACGTTGAAGGAGATATTGGTCAATGTATTCCTCTAATTATTGACTCGCCTCACAGCGGAACACAATATCCTTTAGATTTTAAGCACCAAGCTGATTTCTCAAAACTTAGACAAGCTGAAGATACATATGTAGATGAGTTGTATAAGTACGTTGCAGATATTGGTGGAGCTTTTTTAGAGGCTAAATTTCCTAGATCTTATATAGATGCTAATAGATCTGAAACTGATTTTTCTACTGAGGATTTAATTGATAATGACATAAGTTTTAATGAGATTAAATTCACACCTACTATTAAAAGTGAATTAGGTATTGGTTTAATATGGTCAAGAATCCCGCCAAATGGTGAACCTTTATATCCCCAAAAGCTAAAGTTAAATGAAGTATTAAATAGAATAGATCATTATCATAGACCCTACCATCAAACTCTTTCTAGAATTATGAATAACACGCATAAAAAATTTGGAAGGTTTTACCATATAAATGCTCATTCAATGCAAAATAATGCATCAGCAATGTCAACACAGTTAAAAGGTACTAAAAGACCAGACTTTGTTATAGGCGATAGAGATGGTCAAAGTTGTAAATTAGAATTTCGAAATATTATAGTTAAATACCTTGAAAGTCTAAATTACAGTGTAGCTATTAATGATCCCTACAAAGGAGTAGAACTAGTTTCTGCTTATAGTAATCCTAATCTTGAAAAACATTCTATACAAATTGAAGTCAATAGACGTCTTTATATGAACGAAGAAACAAGAGAAAAAAATGAAGGATTTGATATCTTAAAAAAAAATATAACAGGTTTATTAGAAACAATTAAAGAATGGTTAAATAAAAGTGAGAGATAAAAAATGGTAGATAAAATGTTAGATTATAAAAATGAACTTCCAGTGGAATTAATTGCTCCTGACATTTCATCATATAAGAAAAGTAATACTGGTATTGATTATGTACATACCTTTGATTCTGGAAAACATGGTCCGCATGTTTTTATATCTGCAGTTGTTCATGGTAATGAACCATGTGGTGCTATAGCACTCGACTGGCTTTTTAAAAAAGAGGAGATACCAAAAAGAGGAAAATTATCTTTAGGTTTTATGAATATAGAAGCTTACCTTGCGTTCGATCCGTCTAATCCAAATAGAACCAGATGGGTAGACGAGGATTTTAATAGATTATGGGGACCTGGGGTGCTAGACGACAAAGAAAGAAAGCAAACAAGTGAGTACTTACGAGCAAGAGAAGTTAAGCCAATTATTGCAGAAGTTGATTTTTTGTTAGATATCCATTCAATGCAGAAACCTTGTATTCCATTAATGATGGCTGGAATGGAGCAAAAAGGGCTAGACCTAGCTAAATCTGTAGGTATGAAAATTCCAACTATTATTGACTCAGGGCATAAAGAAGGAATGAGGATGCGAGATTTTGGGGAGTTTTCAAATCCATCAAGTATTAAAAATGCTCTTCTCGTAGAATGTGGTCAACATTGGGAAAAAAGTTCAGAGCCAATAGCTATTGAGACTACAATTAGATTTATACGTAACACGGGTATTATGGGTAATGAATTTGGATTGGAATACTTACCTAAATCAGATAATGATTCAAAAATACAATTCCTAAAAGTTGGGAAAATCATAACTATAAAAACAAAAAATTTTAAATTTGAAAAGAATTGGCAAGGTTTTGATTGTCTAAAAAAAGGTGAAATTATAGGTTATGATGATGAAGAAGTTATTGAAGCACCATTTGATCAAACTTTTCTGATAATGCCCTCAAAAAGATTATTTGTTGGCAAAACAGCTGTAAGATTGGCATATCCAGTTTAATTAATATTAAAAAAAATTAATTTTTATTAAGGTGACAAGCTGAAAAATGACCGGGTGAAATTTCGGAAAATAAAGGTTTTTCTTCAATGCATTTTTTAGTTGAAAACTTACAACGAGGATGAAAATAACATCCTGTTGGAGGATCTAATGGTGAAGGAATTTCTCCTTTTATAGGTGTGTATACTTTTCTTTTCGTATCTAAAGTTGGCACACCTTCAAGTAGGGCTTGAGTGTAAGGGTGATTGGGCTTACTAAATATTTCTTTCACACTAGCTGATTCTACAACTTGTCCAAGATACATTACTACAACCTTATCAGCTATATGTTGTATTACTCCAATATCATGACTTATAAACAAATAAGTTAAATTGAAATCTTCTCTTAATTTTAAAAACAAGTTAATTACTTGAGCCTGTATTGATACATCTAGGGCTGCAATTGATTCATCACATACTATTAAATCTGGTGAAACAGCTAGCGCTCTAGCTATTCCAATTCTCTGTCTTTGACCACCAGAAAATTGGTGCGGATATCTTTCTATTACATCAGAACCTAAACCAACCTTTTTCAAAATATCTTCTACAAATGATTTTTTATTTTTTTTTGTTATAAGATCATGATGAAGAGGAGCTTCAGAAATTATATCAATTATTTTTTGTCTAGGGTTTAATGAAGAGAAAGGATCTTGAAATATCATTTGTATTTTTAAATTAAGATTAATGTCAGTTTTATAGCTTGTTCCCTCAAAACCACAATAATGTTCTCCCTTAAAGTCGACCTTGCCGGAAGTTATAGGTAGTATTCCAGATACCATTCTACCTAGCGTTGACTTACCACAACCTGATTCGCCAACTACACCAACAACCTCTCCTGACATGACGTCAAATGATACGTTGTCTACTGCATGAATTATTTCTTCACGATAAAAATCACCAAAAAAATTAATAAACTTTGATGATAAATCTATAGATTTTATAAATTTCTTGGAAATATTTTTTATTTCAAGTATTTTTGACATTCATATTCATCTTTCAAAATTGAAACATCTAATTACTCTTGTTTTAGAAAAATTTGTTTCTAATGGTTTACTATTTTTACAATTATTCGTTGCTTGGTTACATCTGTCATGGAAAGCACAGCCATCAGGTAGATTTAACATTGAAGGAACCATACCTTCAATTTGATGAAGTGGTTCCCCACGCTTGTTTTGACTTGGAACACTTTTAATTAAGCCAATAGTATAAGGGTGCATTGGATTATTAATAATTTCTTTCACAGAACCTTGTTCAACTATTCTTCCAGCATACATAACACAAATCCTTGATGCTATCCCCGCTACAACAGCTAAATCATGTGTAATCCATAATAATGCAGTGCCTGTTTTCTTACACAACTCTTGCATTTCATAAATTACCTGTCCTTGAATAGTTACATCGAGAGCAGTTGTTGGTTCATCTGCAATGATTAAATCTGGTTTGTTTAGCATTGCAATAGCTATTGATACTCTTTGTCTCATACCACCTGAAAATTGATGAGGGTAAGCTTTCATCCTTTCTTCTGGTGAAGAAATGCCTACTAGACCAAGAGTATCTCTTGCTATTTCAAATGCATTTCTAACAGATATGGTTTTGTCGTGTGCTTTGATTGTTTCAATCATTTGCGTATCTATTCTTAAAACAGGGTTTAGCGTCATCATAGGGTCTTGAAAAATCATAGCTAATTTGTTACCTCTTAAATTGCGCATTTGGTCAGGGGTATAATTAAGTAGGGGATGATTATTAAATAAAATGTTACCTGAAACAATTTTACCAGGGGCATCAATCAGACCCATTATAGAAAAACCAGTTATAGATTTTCCTGAACCAGACTCGCCGACTAAACCAACAATTTCACCTCGTTTAATATTGAAACTAATATCATCTACTGCTTTAAGAATACCATTTTTAGTAAAAAAGTGAGTTTTTAGATTTTCAATTTTTAAAATGTTGTCCATTGTTTTATCTTTTAAGACGTGGATTAAACATATCTCTCAGATGGTCGCCTACTAAATTGATTGAAACAATAGTAATTAATAGAGCAACTCCAGGGAAAATGCTTATCCAAAAATCTCCTGTATGCATATATTCAAAACCATTTCCTATTAATAGTCCAAGGGATGGCTCAGTTATGGGCAGACCAAGGCCTAAAAAACTCAGTGTTGCTTCAAGTGAAATAGCATGTGCGGTCTGCAAAGTACCAACAACTATTAATGGTGGCATACAATTGGGTAAAATATGCTTAAACATAATTTTCTTATTCCCTAAGGCCAAACAATGGGCGGCTTCAACGTACTCTTTACTTCTCTCAACTAATGCGGTTGCTCGAGCTGTTCTGGCGTAATATGCCCATTGTACTAATACTAATGCGATAATTGTTTTTTCAACACCTTTGCCAAAGGCTGCCAGAATAATAAGTGCCATAAGAATTGACGGAAAACTTAGCTGAATATCTACTACTCTCATTATAAAAGTTTCATATTTACCCCCAAAAAAGGCGGCCGAAATTCCAAAAAATGTTCCTATTATTAATGCAAATATCCCAGACATAACTCCAACGCCTAAGCTCACCCTTAAACCATAAAAAATAGCAGATAACATATCCCTTCCTGCTCCATCACTACCTAGAAGAAAGGTTTGACCAGCAAAATTTTCTGATAAAGGGGGAAGTCTACTATCCATAATGCTAACTTTACTTAGATCATAAGGGTCAGTTGGAGAAATAATAGGAGCAAAAATTGCTACAAATACAATAAATAGAAAAATCAATAATGAAATTAAGGCAATCTTATTTTCAGTGAATTCGGACCAAAATTTTGATAAACCTGTTTTTTCATTAGACATCTATTTAGAACCTTGAATACGGACACGTGGATCTAAAATCGTATATAATATATCTACTATTAAATTTAAGAATACAAAGAAAAAAACAATTATCATTAGATACGCAACAATTACTGGCCTATCTAAATTATATATAGAATCTATAATTAATTTACCCATTCCAGGCCATGCAAAAATTGTTTCTGTAACTGTAGAAAAGGCTATTAATGAACCAAATTCAAGACCAACAACTGTAACAATTGGTATCAAAATATTTTTTAGAAGATGGGTGTTTATTACTCTATTTTCAGACAACCCCTTTGCACGAGCAAATTTTATATAATCTTGATGAATGATCTCTCTTGTTCCAGCTCTTGTTAGACGAACAATTGACGATAATTTAAATAAAGCAAGGTTTAAAGCCGGTAGGAAAATGTGTGACAAACCATCAAGTGTGAATAAAGAACTATGAATACCCATAAAAGTACCAATTTCACCTCTTCCTGTAGATGGAAGCCATCCAAGATGAACTGCAAAAATCATAATAAAGATTATTCCTACCCAGAAAGTGGGCATTGAAAAACCTAATATAGACCCAGCCATTATTAGCTTACTTATTTTGCTTTCTGGTTTTAATCCAGCATATATTCCAAGAGGCAATGCAAAAATAATTGATATAAATAAAGAAAAAAACGCTAACTCTAATGTTGCGGGCATTCGTTGAATAATAAGTTTAAGGGCAGGTTCTCCAAATACAAAAGAAGTTCCCAAATCTCCTTTAAAGGCATTTACCAAGAAAAACCAATATTGTTCTGTTATTGGTCTATCTAAGCCTAACTCTCGAATAACTCTTTCTACATCTTCCTGATCGGCCTCAGGATTTATTAACATTTCAACTGGATCACCTACTAAGTTCACACCACTGAAAACTAGCAAAGACATAATGAATAAAACCAGCAGGCTCTGAGTTGATCTTTTAAGTAAAAAAGCTGTCATATTATTTCAGTAAACAAAATCTTAACCCAAAGCCATTAGGCTCTGGGTTAAAATAGATTTATGATTATTAATTGTCACTTAACCCCATGACAATTGTTCTTTCATCTGTTCTGGGTTGATAACTTAAATTAGATGTTGTTGCCCATGTATTCATCTGATAGTGAACAGGAATAACACCGTAATTTTGACCAACAGCTATTTCAGTTGCTTCAGCTAATAATTTTCCTCTAGCGTCAGCGTCTACAGTTGACAAAGCTTTTTGAATAATCTTATCAACAGCAGGGTCTGAATGTCTGCCTCTATTAGCTCTTCCCATACCTATAGATTTGTCATAACTATGAAGTAAAGCTCTAAGAGGAGAAGAAGCTTCTCCAGAACCAGCTCCCCAACCTAAAACCATAAAACTAAATTCAGGGCTTTTGTTAGGGCCACCTGAAGATGCTCTTTTGAAATAGACAGCCTTTGGCATTGTTTCAACCTTTGCTTTAATACCTATTCTTGAAAGCATTTGAGCTAAAGCTTCAGCTATTTTGGCATCATTAATGTATCGATCATTTGGGCCATGAATTGTCATTTCAAAACCATCACCATACCCTGCCTCTTTCAATAGTTTTTTGGCAGTACTGGGATCATATGGATCAGGCTTCATCTTTGGTGAAACACCATGAAAACCAGCAGGTAATAATTGACCAGCTTTTACCGCAATACCTTCCATTACTTTTTCAACCATTGCATCTCTGTTAATAGCAAGTGAAATAGCCTTTCTGACTTTAACATTCATAAGGGGGTTTTTTATTTTCCCTCCACCTATAGCTCTTATATGAGGAGAATCTTCTCTAAATTGATCCATATGTAAGTAGATAACTCTATTAGAGGGTCCACTCATAAGTTTCAACTTATTATTTTTCTTTAATCTAGCAACATCTAAGGGTGGAACGCTATCAATAAGATCAACATCTCCTGCGAGAAGAGCTGCTATTCTAGCAGGACCAGTTTTAATTGGCTTAAATAAAACTTTTTTATATGCTGGTTTATTTTTTAATGCTCCATGATAATTCTCATTGGCTTCAATGACAATTTTGTCACCAGGAACCCACTGAACAAATTTATAAGGGCCTGTTCCAATCGCTGCTTTTCCACTGTTGTAATCAGATGTGGAAGCATTTTCTCCATGTTTTTTTGAGATGATTTTAACAGTAGAAATATCATTTGGCATTAAGGGGTATGGTTTTCCCGTTTTGATGTGAATTGTATGACTATCAATTTTAATAAATGTTTTACCTTTTAAATAGGTACCAAAGCCAGATGGTGATTTAGGTACGTTTGGGGCCCTTTGTGAGGTGAATATAACGTCATCTGCTGTAAAATCACTTCCATCGTGCCATTTTACATTTTTTCTTAATTTAAATTCCCAAGTTGTGTCATCTATAGGTTTCCAAGAAACTGCAAGATTAGGATAATGTTGTTGGTTTTCGTCTGTTCCGACTAGACTATCAAAAATATGGGTTGAAAAAGAATTGTTTGGCCCAAGATTGTGATAGTGTGGATCGATTGAGCTAGGCTCAGATTTTAGTCCAACAGTTAAATCTTTAGAAAATGACATGCTGGATAAAAAACAACTCATTATAAAAATAATAAGTCCATTTATTAGTTTCATTATGACCTCCAAAATTATTTATAAAAATATTGTAATAAAATTTTTTGAGAGTCAAAGTATATTTGAATATCTAATTTGTCTGATTTTTTTTAATGCATCTTTAAATATATTTATTGGAGTATAACTGTGAGTTATCAAAAAATTTTTGAATATTTGCCACCTATATCTATTTTTCATGACAAAGACTTAAATATTAACCTTTCTTTTAGATATAATAAAATAAACGAAGAGTGGCCTATTTTGTTTCTTCATGGATTTAATGGGAATAGTAGGAGTTGGGCATACCAGTTTAATCACTTTAAAGATAAAAGGTCAATTTTAGCATTGGACGCTCCAGGCTTTGGTAAATCAGATCCAGTGGATCTAGATATGTTTAAAATAGCGGAGTTAGTTAAAAAATTATTAGTTAATCTTAACATTAAGAAATGTGATTTAGTTGGGCATTCAATGGGTGGAATGCTTGCACAAATTGTTGCCTCCCAAAACAATAATTTAGTAAACAAGGTTTTTTTGTCATGTACTCATAAGGGTTACGCTTTGCCAAAAGGGGCTCCCTTGAGAGAAGCATATAAGTTAAGGTTAGACCAAAGAAAAAAAATGTCTAATAAAGAATTTGGGCAATTAAGAGTGAAAAAAATGTTGCCTGATCTAAAAAATGAAGAAGTTTTTAAATTTCTATCTTCAATTAGTGGAGAAATCAGTGAAAATTCAATAGTGTGTGGCGGTATGGCTATGCAAACGTTAGATACCTCGAAATATTTATTAAATCTTAAACAAGATTGCTTAATTTTAAAAGCCTCTAAAGATGTAGTTGTCTCAAAAGAACGGTCTGATGAGTTAGAAAAGCTAATTCCGCACGCTAAGGTTAAAGAATTACAAAATGTTGGTCATGCACCCTATTGTGAAGATGCAAAATCGTTTAATGCTGAAATTGAA
>JADHRC010000052.1 GCA_016777645.1 Alphaproteobacteria bacterium | reverse complement strand
AACAATTACACCTCTACCACAATATGGAAACGCAAAACCTAGGGTGTTTAGATTAGAAGATGATGAAGCTATTATTAACCGTAATGGTTTTAACAACCTAGGTATGAATCAAGCAAAAATAAAATTAGAAAAATATAGAAAAGAATTTCCTGTTGGGGGCGATTTTATTATGGGCATTAATATTGGCCCTAACAAAGATAGCCCTGATAGATTTCGTGATTACGAAGTTTTATCTGAAAATTTAGCAAAATTTGCCGATTACATAACTATTAATATTTCTTCTCCTAATACACCTAACCTAAGAGAATTCCATAATAAGGAGCTCTTAGGAAAAGTTATAAAATCTGTAAAAAAAGGGATATCTAATTCAGAATCTTCACTCATGCAGCTTCCTATATTCCTAAAAATTGCTCCAGATATTTCTAATGAGAATTTGGAAACAATTGTTCATACTGCAAATAAATTAAAAATTACTGGTCTCATAATTTCTAATACGACTATAGATAGAAATGAGACCCTTAAATCTAAAAACTCCATTGAGATAGGCGGTCTTTCTGGCAAACCACTTTTTTACAAATCTACAACTATTTTATGTTTAGCTAATAAAATCATTAAACAAAACAATTATAAATTATATTTGATAGCGGCAGGCGGGGTGTTTGATGCAAAAACTACTTACGCTAAAATATTATGTGGAGCAGATTTAGTTCAATTATACTCCTCAATGACATTTAAAGGACCTTTAATAGCTGACAATATTATTAGAGGATTATTAGAATTAATGAAAAGAGATAAAGTAAATGCTATAGAAAATGTTAGAGGAATATCACATAATCCTGAAGAAGCTATGCAGATAGCATCAAAGGGATTAAATTTTTCAATAAGCAACAAATAGTAATAGTGAATGTCATTTTACTTGACCTTTTTCAAACGGTAACATATAAAACGTCATCTAATTATGAGGTTAATGATGTCTAGAGTATGTGAGATTTCTGGTAAGAATGTTATGAGTGGTAATAATGTTAGCCATGCTAAAAATAAAACTAAACGAAAATTTTTACCAAACCTTCAGAATGTTAAATTTTTTAGTAAAACATTAGAAAAATCCATTAACATGAAAGTAAGCGTTCATGCACTTAAATCTGTTGAAAAAAATGGTGGATTAGATGATTATCTTAAGAAGACGAGTAATAGAGTCTTAGCTCCAGAAGCCTTGGCAGTTAAAAAGTCAATTTTGAAAGTTTTAAATAAAGAAGTTAATAATAACTAATTTACTCCTCATTAAACAAATCAGCTAATTGTTCTGTTAAAGCGCCCCCAAGTTGTTCTGCATCAGTCAAGGTAACAGCCTTGTTATAATATCTTGTAACATCATGGCCTATACCAATAGCTACTAGCTCTACAGGCGATTTATTTTCTATAAATGAAATTACTTGCTTTAGATGTAGTTCAAGGTAATTGCCACTATTAGAAGATAATGTTGTGTCATCTACGGGAGCACCGTCACTTATTACCATAAGAATTTTTCTATCTTCTAATCTTCCTAATAATCTTTCATGTGCCCAAATCAATGCTTCTCCATCAATGTTTTCTTTCAAAATTCCCTCACGAAGCATTAAGCCAAGAGAATTTTTTGACCTTCTCCATGGTGCATCTGCTGGCTTATAAATAATGTGTCTTAAATCATTTAATCGACCAGGATACGTTGGTTTTCCTTCATTAATCCACTGTTCTCTGGACTGTCCACCTTTCCATGCTTTTGTTGTAAAACCTAATATTTCAACTTTTACTCCACACCTTTCCAAGGTCCTTGCCATTATATCTGCGCAAATAGCTGCAATTGTAATTGGACGTCCCCTCATTGATCCGGAATTATCTATAAGTAAAGTCACTATTGTGTCTCTAAACTTCATATCTTTTTCTTGTTTGTATGAGAGGGGAAACAACGGTTGTGTAATGATTCTCGATAGCTTAGAAGCATCTAGCATTCCCTCTTCAAGATCAAAATTCCAAGATCTATTTTGTTTAGCTTGAAGTTTTCTCTGCAGTTTGTTTGCTAACCTAGCTATGGCTCCTTGAAGTACTTCTAGTTGTTTATCAAGTGTACCTCTAAGTCTACTTAATTCATCCTCTTCACACAAGTCAGTTGCATTTACTATTTCATCGTATTTTGTAGAAAAAACCTTATAATTATTATCTAGGTTATTTTTACCTAGATTGTGACCTGGAAGAGGATTGGCGGCTATTTCGCCTTCGCTATCACCTTCCTGATCTTCAGAGTCACTATCCTGTGCATCACCTTCAATTTGTCCTTCATCTTCTTGAGATTCAGCACCTCCATCTAAACCGGCTTCTTCATCATCACCGTCATTTTGAGATGAAGAATTATCGTTTTCATTTTCTTCAGGATTTATGTTTTCGTTATCTTCTTCATTTTCACCATTATTATTAGTGTCAGTCTCTCCAATTTCAGCCTGGAGTGCAGATAGTAGTTCTTTAGTTTTTGCTGCAAATTTTTCTTGGTTATAAGTATTTTCTTGAAGTTGATTTAGTAAGTTACCAATTTTACTATTAATCCAAGGACGCCATTTTTCTAAAGAAATAGAGGTATTTTGAGGTGAGTTAGAGCCAGTTATCTTTTCTCTTATGACAAGGTGTAATGCGTTTACGAGAGCTTCCTTGTCGTCACCACCTGGGATAGACAAAATAGTTTGTTTATATTGCTCATTTATTAAGTTTTGAAGATTATTTCTTATTCCTGTAAAATTTTTAGATCCTACTGCCTCAATACGTGCGTCTTCTGCCAATTTAAAAATTTGCGAAGACAATTCAGACGAAGGTACTTGTTTATTAAACAATGCAGGGTCGTGATACTTAATTTTTAGTGCAATTTTATCAGCCTCTCCACGCAATTTAGATAACTGTTGACTATCTAACTCTTTTAAAATTTGAGGTAAACGAATTTCTTTTGTAGATAAGTAACTAGAATTACCTGAAAACTTTATTTCTCTTTCATTTTCAAAATTTCCAGATATTGCTTTTAAAGTCGAAGCAGTAGCATTTTGAAATTGAGTATTATCTAATTTTTTAGTCATTTTGCGATTTAAGTAACTACACTATCATCTAAATTTATTAAATCTCTTCCAAAACATCTTTGATAATACTCAGAAACAATTGGACGTTCCATTTCATCACATTTGTTAAAAAAAGTGAGTTTAAAAGCTAAATCAATATCCTCTATTATATTTGTATTTTCTGCCCATGTAATTACTGTTCTGGGTGACATAACCGTCGATAGGTCACCAGATATAAATCCATTTCGTGTTAGCTCAGCAATTGATACCATTGACTTAATAATTTCTCTTTTTTCTTTAGTATTAAAGTTAGGGACTTTAGAAATTACAATTTCTTCTTCAGCATTTGAAGGCAAATAGTTAAGTGTTGAAACTATAGACCATCTATCCATTTGGCCTTGATTAATTTGCTGAGTTCCATGATATAAACCAGTAGTATCTCCTAAACCAACTGTGTTTGCTGTAGCAAACAGTCGAAAGTTTTGATGTGGGTTAATTACTCTATTATTATCAAGAAGTGTTAGTTTACCAGAGACTTCTAGAACTCTTTGGATTACAAACATCACATCTGCTCTACCTGCATCATATTCGTCAAAAACAATAGCAACTGGGTTTTGAAGAGCCCATGGTAATACACCTTCTCTAAACTCAGTTACTTGCTTGCCGTCCTTTAAAACGATAGCGTCTTTTCCTACAAGATCTAAACGACTTATATGACTATCAAGATTTACTCTTACACAAGGCCAATTTAACCTTGCTGCCACTTGTTCTATGTGCGTTGATTTTCCTGTACCGTGATAGCCTTGTATCATTACTCTTCTATTATAGCAAAATCCTGCAAGGATCGCTTTTGTTGTAACTTCATCAAATAAATAGGATTCATCAACTTCAGGTACAAATTTTGTTTTTTCCTTAAAACCAAAAATTTTCATATTAGTTTTAAAACCAAAAACTTTTTCAGGATTAATAACTGAAGTTAGCGATGTTGGGAATGTTTCGGCATTAAAGTCCATATTGTTAGTTAAACTAACTTCGTTCATTATTGTTCTCCAAGTTTATCTTACTTTTTTCTTTTTTCTGTGAATGATTTTAAAATAGTTTTGTAAGCGTTAGTTATATCAATGAATTTATTCTTATTAAAGTTTGTTTCTTCTTTTCTTTGTACATCAGGATGCCATTTTTTTGCTAAAGATTTATATTTTGCTTTTACTTCATTTAATGAACTATCAATCTTAAGATCAAGTAATTTGAGAGCGTCTTCTAATTTTTTATCAGCCTTATTTTGTTCATTAGATTTTTTTTGTTCTTCAAAAGATTTAAAAGCTTTTTCAAATTCATCATTAAAAAACTTAGTCCCAAACTTCCAACTTGGTCTATCCCATGTTGTTGACTTACGAATTTCCATTTCCAATTCTTGTTCACTTAATCCGGCAAAATAATTCCATGATTTATTAAATTCTCTGATACAATCAATACAAAAGTATAGATATTCTCTTAAGTTTTCTCTAGATTTAGGGGCAGGGTAAATCCCAACCTCATTACAATCTGGGTTAAAACAATTTCTCTGAATATTTTCTTTGTGTTTTGTCTGTAGCATAATTCATTATTTCTTTAATATTGTTATAGAATTATGTAGTAATACGTGCAAGTTTGGAATTAATTTTTTTAATTTAGTATCTCTTGGTTGGGTTTTTAAATGAAAAGAAAAAATAAGATTGAAAACATAATTAAAGAGCTTTTTAAGCCATATTATTTTTCTGTTCTCGATGTTTCAGAGCAGCATAGAGGTCATCAGAGTTTTTTAGAGAATGTAGAAAGTCATTTTGAAATAGTAATAGTTTCTAAAATATTTGAAAATAAGAGTAAAATAGAGAGACATAGGATGATAAATAATTCTTTAAAAGAGGAGTATTTACTAGATTTGCATTCGGTAAAAATCAAGGCTATGACAATTGAAGAATATTTATAAATGTAATTAGTTGTTAGGTGATTTAACACCTAACTCATTCCATAACCTTAATTGGGAAATAAAATTACCCTTCTTTTGGAGAATTCTAAAACGTATATCATAAAATCTAAATTCTTGTCCAGGTTCAGGAATAGTTTTTGATTCATGTAATACAAGTCCTGCAATTGTATTAGCGTTTTGGTCTGGTAAATACCATCCTAGAGATCTATTTAAATCTCTTATCGTGACTGAACCATCAATTATAAATGAACCATCTGGCTGTGGTTTAACACCCTTAACTTTTATATCAGTTTCGTCATCAATTTCACCTACAATTTCTTCTATAATATCTTCAAGCGTTATAATACCTCTGAAATCACCATATTCATCGACAACTACGGCAAAATGCTCTCTTCTTGTTTTAAAAACCTCTAACTGATCTAAAAGAAGGGTTGTTTCTGGAGCAAAATACGGCTGTATCATTAATTCAGACAACTTTATAGCATTTACATCTTTAAAATTTCTTCTTCTCAAGGTCCTAAATAATTCTTTTGCATGCAGAATACCTATAATATTATCTGGTGTGCCTGAATAAATAGGTATTCTAGTATATGGACTTTCACCTATAATTTTAAAAGCAATTTCAAGGTCTTCTTCTATATCAATCATCGTTACAGCGCCTCTGTGTGTCATAACAGCTTCTATAGTCACATCATCCATATCAAGCATGCTTGACATCATTTTTCCTCGTTCTTTTCCTCGAATTTCATCACCTGCATGAAGCCTAATCATTCCCCTGAGTTCTTCTGTTTTTGCTTCTTCATCTTTAATAGCAGGTCCTGAAACTAGTTTGGCAAACCGTTCCGTAATAAAAGTAGCTGGAGTTAATACAAATATAAAAAAATTTATTACTGGTGCTACGTTAAGGGCTAATTTATCTGAATTACTAAATGCATATGTTTTAGGTATTACTTCTGCAAAAATAACAAGGAATACTGTTAATAAAATTGTTACAAATATAAGATCAAATTCACCAAAAAAACTAATTGCAAAGCTAGTTGCGTAGACAGAAACGACAATATTTACAAGATTATTCCCTATTAAAATTGTGCTAATCATTTTTTCTTTTTTTAATAGAATTTGTTCAATTATTCTTGCTCTTTTATTACCTTGAAGAGATAATTCATGTATTCTAGCCTCTGAGACAGCTGTTAATGCTGTTTCTGAGCTCGAAAAAAAAGCTGAGAGTAAAATTAATAAAAAAATATTAAATATAAAAAGAAATAAATCAGGCATTAATTTCTTTATCTAAAAATTGGGTTAAATTCTCTACATCTACATTATTATGTATAAAAGATTTGCCAATGCTATTATTTAAAATAAAAGTTAGTTGGTTTCTTTTGTTTTTTTTATCAAATTTAAACCTTTCCATCATTTCTGTAGATGATAAATGCAATTTTTTAAAACCTTTGACAGAAGTTGGTAGTTTGAATCTATTAAATAGAGTAATTACTCTTTTTGTGTCCGTATCATCGCAAAGTCCTAAAAAACTTGAAAATTTAAAAGCTAAGCATATTCCTATTGAAACCGCCTCTCCATGAATAATTCTTCCGTCGTAATTGCCAAAATATTCTATGGCATGGGCAAAAGTGTGACCAAGGTTAAGCAAAGCTCTTTGGCCTATTTCTTTTTCATCATTTTTAACAATTTCAGCTTTAATTTCACAAGATTTTGTTATAATTGTTTGTAATTTTGATGGGTTGTAAATTAAAATTTGTTCACATTCTTTTTCTAACCATTCAAAAAAATCAATGTCATTAATTAACCCATATTTTATTACCTCTGCTAATCCTGCATAAAATTCTCTTTTTGGTAACGATTCAAGAATATTTATATCTGAAATAACTACGAGTGGTTGATGAAAAGCGCCTATTAAATTTTTACCCATTTTAGAATTTATACCAGTTTTCCCCCCAACGGAGCTGTCAACTTGTGACAAAAGGGTAGTTGGAACTTGTATAAAATTAATACCTCTTAATACAACTGATGAAGCAAATCCAGCTATGTCTCCAACAACGCCACCACCAAACGCAATTACCAAACTTTCTCTATCTATTTCAAAAGATAACATTTTTTCTATTATTTCATTAAACTCAATAATATTTTTAGTTTTATCTCCCCCTCTAACGCTAATAAAAAAAATGTTTTTACAGTTTGCTTCTATTGATTTTGCAAATTTATAAAAATATTCATTATCATTTTCGTTTAATGAAAAATAATTATCATGAATAACAATAACTTTTCTGTTTTCAATAAACTTTCTTAAGATAAGTCCAGCATTAGCCAGCAAATTTGTACCAATTTGGATATCATATGACCTTTTGTTTATATCTTTACTAAATGAAATATTTAAAGTTGTTGGTTTCATGATTCTAATTCTTAAACTGTTAACATGATATCGTCATTATAATTTTATCAAGAATTTGATTTTGATTGAGACCATCAGTATCTATTTGATTATGACAAAGAGAGTAAAATTTAATTCTTTTAGATAGGAGGTTATTAATAGATGTTTTTATATCGCCTTTAATCATTGGTCTTTTTGATCCGTCACCTACTCTTTTTATTAATGTATCAATGGGGGTGTTTAGCCAAATAACATGAGTGTAGCTGAGCAATATTCCTCTTGTGTCTTCATTATCAAAGGCTCCACCGCCTAGGCTTAAAACAGCTTTCTCTTCATGTTTAATTGTATTTATAATTAATTTTTTGATTGTATTTTTTTCAATTTTTCTAAAATAGTCCTCTCCATTTTCATTAAAAATTGTTCTGATTGTATTTTTCTGGCTATTTTCAATTAATGTATCAGTGTCATAGAATTCATAATTAAGTTTTTCTGCGACTAAACGACCAAACTTAGATTTTCCAGTACCCATCATGCCGATAAGAGTAATTATTTTTTTATTATTTAGACTCAGATCGTTTTGTTTCATTTTTTTATATATATTAAGTTCATAGAATTAAATTAAATTATGTTTATATTCACATTTTAAATGTTATTAGGTAGAAAGTTATTAGACAAAAACTCGCCATAATTAATATTTATAGTCCATTGTTAAGTTGAGGATTAAGATGAAAAATTATAAAGTTTTCCTGATTGTCTTGAGTACAATTATTTTAGCTGCATTGGCGATAATCAACTACGTTGATATGCCAGCTCATAGTAAAATAGAGAAAAAAGTATTAGATGTAAATGATGAATCTGTTAAGTAAATACAATTTATTTGGGAATTCCTTTTTACGTTTCTTCAAATATAGTTTAATTATTTTCTTTAGTGTTTATTCATTCACTGCTCTCTCTCAAAGTAAAGATGATGTTAAAGGTGAATCTCAGGCTAAAATCAAAAAAACAAATATTCAGGTTAGTCAATTAACAAAACCATCTCTAGGTTCTCTTGGGATCAAAACTGAAATAAATAATTTTATGGGTTTAAAAGTATGGGAAAATTTAGAGGCTAAAGATATTTCCGAAAGTATTAATTATATCCCCGATGTTATAACTAGTAGATCTATGCAATTTTTCTTAAACGAAATGTATCTTAGTGCTTCTAATCCTCCAATTGGGACCACAGAAAATATTGTAAAATTTCTAGAAACAAGATTACTGAAAATTAAAAGTAGTGGTCATAGTAAGAAATTATACCAATTGGTTAAACAACTTCCAGACGGCAAAAGGTGGGATATTTGGAAAAAATGGCAGGTTGAATTTGAACTTTTTAATATAAAAGATAAAGAAGCGTGTGATTATATTAACGAAAAGTCAAAAAACACACCCGAAGATTTTTGGCAAATGGGCAGGATATTTTGTCTTATAATAGATGAAAAAAAAGATCAGTCTCAATTTGTATTAGATTTAATTAAAGCAAGGGGTTTTTCTAATCAAATTTTTGAAGATTTATTTCGTTATATTAATAATGACAAAACAATTATTAATTTTGAAAATAAGGCCTCACAGATTGAGCCTCTTCACATAATTATCATGGAAAGTTTAAAGCTACCCATAAAGGTAAATTATATTGCACATCTTGGTATTGAATATACAGATTCTTTATTATCCCTAAATTATTTAACTCCAAAGGCAAGATCATTTATATTAGATAAAAAAATGACTTACAGTGATATACCTGTAGAAACAATCATAGAAAATTATAAATCAGTAGCAGATGGTCAGATAGACATTACGACAACACTAACAAATTTTTCAAAAGAACCTAATGGATACAACAGAGCTAATGTTTGGCTTTCGATAATTACTCTTAAAGATGATTTAATAAAAGCACAGTCCATTTTAGATGTTGTAAAATTAGAAACTAAAAATGGCAGACTTAACGAAGCTATTAAACTATACCTCCCAATATTAAAACAAATTGACAGTTCTGCCTTAACAAAAGACATAATTGACACTATAGAAAAGCTGAATGTTGTGGCAGATCCCAAAGCATTTCCAGAAAATAATTTAGCTAATATGATTATGTTAAAGAAAGGTTATGAATGGGATTGGAGTTACATTTCTAAAACAAATGCATGGAATTTAATACCAATTGTTGAGAAAGCCGGTATGATGGAGCCCATGTCCATAAATTGGTTTGAATATATTAATACTATTAATAATGATAATGTTGAAAATGAAATCTTTAGTAAGTGGGATGGTTCTCAAAACGTTAAGAAATTTATTTTAACTAAAAGCATAACTCAAGCATCTGAAAGCGACCAGAAAACACTAACTGTTTTGCTTATAGCAAGGTTAATTTCTGACACACCCTTGATTGATCTTGATTTAAATAATTTACTTGTAATAAGATCTGCGCTTTCTAAAATCGGGTTAGAGGATTTGGGTAATAATATTACATATGAGGTAATGTCCTCGAAACTGATAAATTTTTAGTTTAAAAAATGAATAAAAAAAAAACATCTTATACAGATCTTATCAATGACATAATAAATATTCATTGCTTGGAAAAAGGCCTATCAAAAAATACTGTAAGTGCATACTCTTTAGATGTAAAATTAATACTAGAATGGTTAACTAAAAAAAATATAGATATATTTAAGGCTAATGAAAAAGATTTCATTG
>JADHRC010000051.1 GCA_016777645.1 Alphaproteobacteria bacterium | reverse complement strand
CCAATTAACATTTTCAAATTTATCGTGACTTTGTGAAGAGAATTTATAGCAAAGATCAATTTGATCTTTTGACAAAATGTTTACTGCATAACCTTTAGCGGCCATAAATGCATCGTAACTAGGCTGTTTTTTTTCTATACACCATAGTACTAGAGCTGGATTTAAAGACACGGAAGAAAAACTATTTACAGTCATTCCAATAGGGATACCATCACTATCTATAGAAGTTACAATAGTAACCCCAGTTGAAAATTTGCCTAAAGATTTTCTTAAAAAATTTGTGTCTATGACTTCCATGTTTCTCAAATACTCTAACTAACGATTAATAAGTTAACTAAATAACAAAATCAAAGATTTCCTTTAGCATAATTATATGTATTATATGTAATTATTTATTTGTATTGATTATATCATCTTAACTGATATCTATTAAACATGTCTGTATCTATAAAACAACTTAAAGCTTTTGTCGCAGTGGTAGAGGAAAATTCATTTAGCTTAGCGGCTGAGAGACTTAACGCCACTCAATCAGGCATGTCTATGTTAGTGCAGAATTTAGAATTAAGTATTGGCAAAAAACTTATTAACAGAGTGCCTGGAAATATGGTTTTAACTGATAGCGGTAATAATTTTTATAAATATGCTTTAGAAATACTCAGCTTGATGGACAAAGCTCTTATTGATACCCAAACTAACAAGGAAAATCTTTCAGGAACTTTCAATTGTGGATTAATGCCAACTTTTACTAGGTCTGCCCTTCCTGTTACTCTTTCTGAATTTTTAAAAGACTACCCTAAGGTCGACATCAAGGTAACTGAGGCTTATTCAGGTGTGTTAGAAGATATGGTAAGAACTAATAAGTTAGAATTTGCTATTGTCCCCACAGTTAAAAACCCAACAGGTTTGAAGATTGAATTTGTTTCTAGTGATTTAAACTTATTAGTTACAAAAAAGAATTCTAAATTTGAACACATGAAACCTGTAAAATTATCTGAGCTTGAAAATTTAAAAATAATTCTTCCCGGTATTGAGAACTCTAGACGAATTACACTAGATAAATATTTTTCCACTCACAATATTAAGCTGGAAAAAACATTAGAAATGGATGGAATGATTGGAACTTTAGAGATGGTTGCCTCGAGTGATTGGTGCGCAATTTTGCCTGCCGTATTATGTGATCTAGACGTAAATAATAACTCAAGAACTTTATCTCCTTTAATTTCTCCCAATTTAATTACTGAGTATGTTTTGATAACATCCGCAAGCAGAGAGCTGTGCCCTTCAGCAAAATTGTTTAGTAAAAAAATGTGTGATGAAATTAAGTCAATAACAGAAAAAATGAATAAAAAAGTTAAACCATTTTTATAAATCAGGTAAATTGATTTTAGATATTCCATTTTATGATTTTGAATACCCATAAAGTAATCGTAAGATAATAAATATACCTAATAAAACTTGGGGAAATAAATTGATTAAGTATATAAAAAAAACTCCTGAATACCTTCAATCAATAGCTGCAATATGGCTTATTTTTGTTGCTTTAACAATTTTTGCAGAAGTCACCTTTAGAAATCTTGGTATTTTTCTAGGGGCAGATCAAATTGTTCAGAACTCAGTTCCAGCGATAGTTTTTCTTCAAGTACCATTCGCTATTGCTTCAGGCACTATGCTTAGGACTACATTAATATATGATTTTTTTAAAAAAAGAGGAAAAATGATTATTAATATTTTATCTTATGCAATTGGAATAATGCTTTTTACAGGAATAGCCGTTGGTGGCTGGACAGACATGATCAAAGGATGGGAAATTAGAGAATATCAAGGAATTGGTGCAATTGAGTTCCCCGTGTACCCTATAAGAACAGTTATAATATTTTCTTCGATTATTGTGGTTTTAATTTATTTATCTTTAATAATTAAATCAATCATATCAAAAAAAGATTAAGAAAAGGATAGCAAGTTGGGAATTGATTTAGATACACTAATGATTTTGACGTTAGTAGGAATGCTGCTGGCTATCTTTTCTGGGGTTCATATAGCGCTTGCACTTGGTGCAACAGCAATGATTGGTACTTATTTTATTTTTGAAGACATGTATATGGCAGCAAGTCAGGTAGGCGGAGCTGCGTATGAGCTTATTAGAGACCATATTTTTATGACGATACCACTCTTTGTTCTAATGGGAGACTTCTTATCACGAAGTGGTGCTGCAGGTGACTTGTATTCACTCATTAATAAAGGTTTAAAAGGGGTACCTGGAAGACTTGGCGTTGCGACTGTTACCGGAAACGCGGCATTTGCAGCTGTAACAGGAACTTCTATTGCATCAGCAGCAGCTTTCTCCAGAATTGCATGGCCAGAAATGAAAAAAGCTGGATATGATGAAAAATTGGCTGCTGGTTCTATAGCAGGAAGCGCTTGTTTAGGTATGTTAATTCCGCCTAGCGTGCTTTTGATTGTTTGGGGTATTATAACTGAGGATTCTATTGGTAAATTATTTGTAGCTGGTGTTATACCAGGTATTATACTATCACTTATGTATGCTTTTTATAATTATATAAAGGCTGTTAGAAATCCTGAATTAGCTCCAGAACCAGACAGTATTGGTGACATTACAAAATTAACATCCAAACAAATAATATCTGGTATGTCTATACTCGGTTTAATTGTTGTTGTTTTAGGAGGAATATGGGGAGGAATTTTTACACCTACCGAAGCCGCTGGCATGGGGGCACTCGCGAGCTTTGGTATTGCGCTATATAAAGGCATGAGATGGGATGGGGTAGTCGAATCCGTTATTGATGCAGGAAAAACTTCTGCACCCATAATGATACTTTTAATTACTGCCGGAATGTACTCCAGGTTCTTGTCATTGTCAGACATTGATTCAGTTATAGTTGATGCCATGGCCTCAGTAGGTCTAAATAGTTTCATGATCTTGGTCATGATGGTTGTGATTTGGCTTGTTTTAGGGATGTTATTAGATTCAATCTCAATCATTTTACTTACTGTACCTTTATTCATATTACTTGCAGGCGATATGAATCCCTACGCGTTTGCAATTTTTGGTATACTAGCTATTGAAGCTGGTTTACTAACACCACCCTTTGGTCTTATAGTTTATACAGTAAAAGGGGTATTATCAGCTGGCGGAGATGATGTATCACTAGGAACGATTTTCAAAGGATCAATTCCTTATTGGGTTATGATGTTGATTGTGATGTTACTAGTTGCATTTTTTCCTGAGTTAGCTAGCTGGCCAACACAATTTGTTTAGTTGAACGTGGGGTTTCACTAAACTTAACACTGCCTATCAGAGGAGGAAATAATGATTAGGTATTTTAAAAAAGCTTTACCAATTAGCATTTTAGCTACTGGTATTATGGCATCTGCATCATTTGCGGATACCTTTACTTTAAGAGTTGGATCAGGTCATCCGTCAAAGCCAACTGCTTATGTTACTAATATGGAAAAAGTATTAGTTCCAAATATTATAAAGAGAGTTGCTGCTGAGACCGAGCATAAAGTTAGAATTATTGAGGCTTATGCTGGTAAAATTGCAAAAGTTCATGAGACTTTAGAAGCTGTTGAAAAAGGCTTGTTAGACATTGGTTCTTATTGTGTATGTTTTGAAACAGCAAAATTATTGCCATGGAACTTTGACTATTTTGTACCTTTTACAACAACCAACCTTGTAACTAGTTGGGAAGTTAAGCACAAAATTCTGAAAAAATTCCCAGAATTAACTAAAATGCTTGAAGATAAGTATAATCAGAAATTTTTAGCTATGCAGGGTTTTGATGATTATGGAATTGGTACTGTTAAGCAGTGGCAGAAAGCCAGTGAATTAAAGGGTGTAAAAGTTATTGCTGCTGGACCAAATTTACCATGGGTTTCTCTATTTGGATCAATACCAGTTACATCTACGCTTCCTACAATGTATAATGACTTAGCTACAGGTGTCGCAAAAGGTGTAATTATTTTCCCATCAGCTCATGCTGGAGGTTTTAAGTTCTACGAACAGGCACCTTATTGGAAAGTTATTGGCTTTGGTGCTATGGCACAAACAATCACTACCATTAACTTAGATACAATGAAAAAACTACCTCCTGAAATTGTGAAAATAATAATGGAAGAAGCTGTTAACTATGAAAAAGCTGCTGTAAAAGATGGTCAACAAAGATATCAAAAAGGTCTTACAGACTTAGTTGCTCTTGGAAAGAAAAAAGGTATTAACGATGCCGTTACATATTTACCTATATCTGAACAAAAAATTTGGGCAGAATCTATAAAAGATTGGCCAAACTCAAGAGCTCAAGATATCACTAAAGATTATGGAATGGATGGCGCTGCTATCATGAATGCATACATGGATGAAATGGAAAAAACTGGACATAAATTCCCTGTACGTTTCAAGATTGGTGGATAAATAATTCTACAAAACTATTTCAAAAGACGATCTATATTTAGATCGTCTTTTTTTATGAGGTCATTAAATGAAAAAAGAAAAATTCCAATTATATTTATCCACACTTATTTCTGGGATATTTATTACAATGTTTATTAGCTCTCTTGTCACTTATTTGGCCTTATCAGACACATCATTGTTTCTACAGGTATGGCCTAAAAATTGGTTTTATGCCTCTCTTGTAGCGTTTCCAGCTATTTTGTTTGTTAGGCCACTAGCTATTAAGTTAACAGCTATAATTACCAATTATATTTACAAATAAATCATTCAAATATAGCAACAACCCTTACAAAACCAGCTGAGCCATTCTTAATTTTGAATGGAAAAGCAGAAACTTTAAACCCATGACTTGGTAGCTTGTCTAAATTGTTAAGTTTTTCAATATGTGAATAACCCTGAACCATGCCTGCTCTATGGCCTTCCCAGATTATTGAAGGGTCTTTTGTTTCTTTAAATTTTTCAGCCGTATAAGTAAATGGAGCATCCCAGCTCCAAGCATCGGTTCCTGTAACCCTTATACCTTGCTCAAGCAAGTATACAGTTGCTTCTTTACTTATACCGCAACCTTTTGTTAAGAAATCATCTTTTCCATAACGGCCACCTGCTGATGTATTAATGAAAATCATATCAAGAGGTTTTATGTCATAATTTATTTTTTTAATTTCATTTTTTAGGTCATCTTTGGTTAAAACATATCCATCCTTATAGGACCTTAAATCCAACTTAACACCATCACTAAAACACCATTCTAAAGGGACCTCATCTATTGTGATGGCTCTTTCACCATTATTCATAGTTGAATGATAATGATATGGAGCATCCATATGTGTCCCATTATGAGTGCTTACTGTTATAGTTTCCATAGCCCAACCTTCTCCTCCAGGCAAATCAGACTTGTTTAAGCCAGGAAAAAAACTAATCATCTCTTCTGCTGTATCTTGATGATGATGATAGTTGATTTTGGGTAGCATAAAATCTGGATCAGATTTTATACCTTCTTGCAAACTAACTGATAAATCTAAAAATTTCCTAGACATCACTACCTCATATTTAAATCTTAGAAAGGTTGTCCACCCTTTTGTTAAATGGCGAAATAATTATTTCATCCCAAATGTTAGCTTTAAAAATTGGATCATTTTGTTGAAATACCTTTATTTCTTCTTCGCTATTAGCTTCAACCATAAAAAAAGAACCATTCATATGTCCTTCCTTATCAGTTAAAGGACCAGAAATAAGCGTTTTAATTGGATTTGAAGATAAATACGCCCTATGCTCATCTATAATTCTCATCCTTTTTTCTAAAGAGTTCGGTTTATCTTTACAAAGTACAACCCATATCATAATAAGACTTTCGGTTAATTATTAGAATTTTCAAATTCTTCAATTCTTTTATAAGCAAGATCAGTAAACTCTGCCTTTGGAGCATTGCCAGCTATGACAACTAACAATAAATGTTCTTTGTCATCCTCGCCTTCAGTAATATTCATAAAACGCCTAGAACAGCCAGGAGGAAATGAAATAACATCACAAGGACCCAAGTCTGCGAAATCGTGATCAACACCCTCATTCCATTCACACCTCCATTTTCCAGTAATGGGCATGAATGTTTCATTAGTATCATGATTATGCATTAATGGTCCTTTGCCAGGCTTGCATCTACAAAATCCAAGATTAAACCCTTCTGAAATATTGATAGCAGGCATTTGAGCATTGTCATTACCCAATGGTGAAACATGTTTACTATCTCCTTTAGGCGGCTCAAAACCTATAATATTAATAAGCTCTCTTGTACATTCAGGCAATTTGCTATCTGGTAAACCCAATTTAGATCCTTTTTGATCAGAAAAATATGCAATCCTTGAATTCATATACTCCCTTGAAAGAGTTCTTATCTCAGGAAGTTTTTTGTTATCTTTCATAAAATCTCCTTATTTATTATTATTTTCTAATTGCTCAAAAATAGCAGCAGTATCATAGGTGATTGGAATTTTTTCTTTAGATTGAATATACAAAGCAGCAGCAGCCTCAAAAGTTGGAGAGTTTAAATTATTAGTTTTTAGAAAATTTGAAATAACTTCAATATCTTTTAAAAATATTCTCATAGAGGCTGTAGCTGGCTCATAATTTTTATTTATCATAAGAGGCATTCTCTTATCTAACATAACAGATGTCGCAGCTCCTGCATTTAATACTTCATAAATCATGTTACTATCTAATCCTGCTTTTTGGCCTAAGAGTAATGCTTCAGCTGTAACAGTGTTATGAACAGTGACCAACAAATTGGCTAAAATCTTAAATTTTATTCCATTGCCGAATTCACCTACATTTATATTTTGTTTAGAAAATGATTTAAAAATAATATCACATTCATCAACAACTTTCGACTCACCACTAGACATAACGACAATATCTTTTTCTTTTGCCTGCGCCCCTGTTCCACTTACTGGAGCATCTACCATTTGAATATTTAGCTTTTGCAACTTATCTCTAGTTTCTAATTTATCGTCTAATGAAATAGTATTCATATCAATAAGTATTTTAGACTGAATGACAGATCCATTATTTTCTATTTCATTAATAACTTCCTTAAATACAGGAACAGTTGGCAGGCTTAAAATAATTACTTCAGATTTATTAACTAACTCACTAATATTACTAAGCAATTCCCCTCCAAAAGAAGTGAATGCGTTTGCATTATTTGTATCCGGGTCAATGCCATATACTTTATAATTATCTTCAAGAAGAAATTTTGCATAGGCTCCACCCATTGCACCTAATCCAATTGAGCCAATAATTTTCATATTCTTTACCTATAATTTTTTATTAATATTAACTATTAATTCAAACTAATTAAATCATACTTTCTGATATATATCATAAAAAATAATCATTTAATGTTTTAGTAGTAATAAATTATATTAAAAAATTAAATTATGGAGATTAAAATGGAAGTTGGTTTTTTTACTATGCCTATCCATCCTATTGATAAAGATTATAGAAAAACTTTATCAGAAGATCGACAAGCCTTTATATTAGCTGATCAAATTGGTTTTTCTGAGGCTTATTGCGGTGAACATGTTACGGACGCAGCTGAAAACATTACATCAAGCGCACTATTTATAGCCTCACTTGCTGCAGAAACCAAGAATATTAGGCTCGGCACTGGTACTGTAAATATGCCTAATTCACACCCTGCAGCCATAGCAGGTCAAATTGCAATGTTAGACCATATGTTAGATGGTAGATTTAATTTTGGTATAAGCCCTGGTGGACTTGCTTCAGATGCTGAAGTGTTTGGTAATCTAGATAAAAACAGAAATGAAATGTTTGTAGAATGCATAGACATGGTTTTAGAAATTTGGAAAAGAGATGCTCCATACAACATTGAAGGAAAGTATTGGAATGTGTCTACAGAAAAAACCCAGATGACAGAAATTGGTCAAGGAATTATGCAAAAGCCTTTTCAAAAACCTTATCCCCCAATTATCTGCACTGTTGTTGCTCCTTATTCTAAAGGCTTAATTTCTGCTGCCGCGAGAGGATGGAAGCCTATTTCTGCCAACTTTTTATTGCCAAAATGGGTAAAAACTCATTGGCCAAGTTACGTTCAGGGCTGTGAAGAAGGTGGTTTTAAGGCTCTTTCAAAAGATTGGAGAGTTGCTAAATCTATATTTGTTTGCGAAGACAGGTCTAAAGCTCGTGAATATGCCTTAGGTAATGGAAGTCCATATGTGTTTTATTACAAACAATTACTAACAAAAATGCTTAAGCATGGAAGAGCTAATTTATTTAAAGAAGATCAGGATATGCCTGACAGTGATTTAAAATTAGAAGATATTTGTAACAAACTCATTCTATTTGGTTCTGCAGATGAAGTCGCTGACAAAATATTAGAGTTCAGAGATGAGGTTGGCGATTTTGGAACATTACTCTATGCCGGTCACGATTGGGCAGATGTTGATTTAGCTAAAAATTCTATGAAATTAATGGCTGATAAAGTAATGCCTAAAATTAACAAATACACCAAAATAGCTGCAGAATAGGACTTAAATATGACTCGTGTTTCTTTGGAAGATAATAATTATTTGAATGTTGAAGTTATTGGAAACTTAGATCTACCTAAAATTATATTTTCAAATTCGCTTGGATCAGATTTAAGAATGTGGGATCCACAAGTAAAAGCGATGAAAGACAAATTTTGTATTATTAGGTATGATAAAAGAGGTCACGGGAAAAGTAGTCCTGCTAAAGGCCCCTACTCTTTTGATATGCTTGAGAATGATGTTATCAAAATAATGGATGATCTTAATGTAGAAAAAGCAAACTTTGTTGGTCTTTCAATGGGGGGAATGACTTCCCTAGGATTAGCCCTTAAACATCAAAATAGATTTAATAAGTTTGTTTGCTGCGCAGCTAGAGCTGACATGCCGCCTCCCTTGCAGGAGGGGTGGAATCAAAGAATTGCTATAGTCAATGAAAATGATACTAAAGGTGTAGTTAATGGCTCTCTTGAAAGGTGGTTTAGCGAAGAATTTTCAAAAAACCCTGATAATTCAGATATTATTAACCTCTCAAAAGATATGATTACAAACACATCTAAAGATGGATACATAGGTAGCTGCGAAGCAATTAAAAAGCTCGATTATTTAAAAGATTTATCTACAATAAATAAAGATATACTCTACATATCAGGTGAAAAAGATATGGGAGCTCCGGCTATGGCTATGGAAGAAATGCATCATATTACTCCAAACAGTAAATATGAATGTATTTCAGGGGCAGCTCACATTTTAAATCTAGAATGTGCAGAGAAGGTAAGTAATACTATTTTAGAATTTTTAAATTAAATATTAATTAATGGGGAAAAATATGGCACTTAAAACATTTGAACATGTCTTAATACTTGCAGATGATGTTGATAAAACTAAAGATTTCTATGTTGATATTCTTGGTTTAGAGGTTGGGTATAGACCAGATTTTCCATTTAAGGGTTATTGGCTATATCTAAAAGACAATAAAGCCGCATGTATTCATCTCGCAATGAGACAACAAGATACAGGTCAAGATTATTATATAGGTAAGAAAGAAGATGTTAAGTCTGGTTCTGGAGCAATAGATCATGTTGCTTTCAATGCAGATGATATAGAAGGCATGAAGAGTAAACTCGATAATATATCTATGGAATACACACATAGAAAAGTTCCAGGTTTTCCTTTGGAACAGTTATTTATTATGGACCCTGACGGTGTAAAAGTTGAATTAAACTTTGCCACATCTTAGTTAAACAAATCGTTTTAAGGAGCACAGAATGCCACATAAGTACGACGAAAAAATGTTTGATATTAAACATTTAAGAGTAACAGCTGAGAAATTAAAAAATTGGGGTCGATGGGGTCCCGATGATGAGATAGGAACCTTAAATTTTATAACACCAGATAAAGTTGTTGATGCAAGTAAACTTATTAAAAGAGGAAAACGTTTTAGCTTAGGTTTAAACTTTGATAGACATGGGCCACAAAAAGGAACATGGGGAAATAGGTTTAATCCAATTCATCTTATGTTAGCAACTGGAACTGACGCTGTTGCAGGAAGATTTGATGAGTTTGGATTAAGATATGCTGATGATATGATATCACTCCCTCTTCAATGCGCTACACAATGGGATGCATTGGCTCATATTTTTTATGATGATTATATGTGGAATGGTTATGATGCCAGACTTGTAGACAGTGATGGAGCT
>JADHRC010000050.1 GCA_016777645.1 Alphaproteobacteria bacterium | reverse complement strand
ATTTAGTGCAATTTTATTCATGCAGTCTTCAAATAAATTAGCGAACATGACAGAAACTAGTAGAGAAGCTCTCGTGGTATTTGCAGAAAACGTTGATGGAGTTAATGCTTCTTTAAAAAACCTTGATACTGCAATTAAAAAGCAAGGTGATTTATTAGTTATTAATGAGAAGCTGGTAGTTACATTAGATAAGATTGAAAAAAGAGTTCAAAAATCAAATGAAAACACCATTGGAGAATTACAATTAATTACAAAAACTTTAATAGATGAACTTAATAAAAATTCTCAAGTTAATATTGAAAATAATAAAAAACTTAATGCAAATTTAGAAAAACTAAATAAGTCAAATAGTGCAACAATTTCCAAAGCTATTCAGCAAATAAGTAACAAGGCTATTTACAAGCAAATAGTCGCTAATCAAGCAATTCAAGCTCAACAAATCTCAAAACTTGTAAAGCAAAACAACAGTGTTTTGGGTAAAATTGCAGATAAGACTAGCAGGATTAAGTATCCATAATAACTTTTTGTTAATGAGAGAAAAATGAACGAAGATAATCCCTCTGATCAAAATATTCCTGATAAATCTTTCTTGCAAATAAAATCAATTAGGACCTCATCAAATGCTTTTCTAATGAAACTTAAAGAAGGTGACGTTATAGTTGGTTTAGATGGGCGTGAAGTTCATCAGTCATATGAAGATTTATCAAAAGAATTAAAAGAATTAAAAGATAAAAAAGTACTGACTTTACTGAGAGAAGGTATTTTTTTTAATACTTTTGTTTACGGCCCATTAGGGGTAATTTGTGAAAGTGTAGATTACGAAAAAAAACCTGAATTAAATAATTTTAATCTTGATAATTTTTATAAAGCTGATGAGGTTTATTATCATTATGAATTGTTTAAAAAAACCAATGATGTGGCTATTCTACTTAATACATTTCCAACAATATTAGCTAGTTTAGCTCCACCATTATGGATGTTGCAAAATAGACTATGGACCCTTTTTAGTATAACCATGTTATTTTATTTTTTTCTTTTTATGATTTCTCCATGGCTTTTTTTTATAGGTTGGATATTAAAATCTTGGTATGTAGGAAATGCCCAAATTGATATTCTTAGGTTTTTTTATCGACTTGGAAACTATAGATTGAGCTCAAGTTTTTGTGCTAAAAATGAAAAAGAAGCACAAGAATTATCTAGAAAATTTGATAGCAAGATTGATTTTTATTACTCATATTTAGAACCTGCTATTTTAGAAGATTAGTTTTATTAAATTTCCTTTATAAACTTTGTCTATAAATATTTCTTTTAAAATTAATTTTGCTACGTCTTGAGGCTTTCTTAATAATTTAGAATTTTCACCTGGCATTGCTTGCCTTCTTATTGGTGTGTCTGTTTCCCCAGGATCAATCAAGGATATAGATAAGTTATTATTTTTATTTTCTAATGCCCATATTTTAACAATATGTTCAAGCATTGCTTTTGAAACGGAGTAAGCTCCCCAAAATGGTTTAGGGTTAGCAACCAATGAAGATGTAAGAAATATTGCTTTTGGATTATTACCTTTTTTAAGTAATGCCTCAAATGATCTTATTAATCTATGGTTGCTTACAGCATTAACTTTTAATACTTCTTGAAACTCTTCACTATTTTGATGATGGATTGGACCTAAGGTGCCTAAAATAGCGGCATTTGAAATCATGATGTCTAATTTTTTCCATCTTTTAAAAACTTCAAATCCTAATCTATCAATTCCTAAAAAATCTTGCATATCTAGCTGTGCAACTGTACAAGTTCCTTTGTTTGACAAAATAGCTTCTTCAGTTTTTCTTAATCCTATTAATGTTTTATCAGTAATAATAGTGTGTATATTTTTTTGAGAAAGCTCTTTTGCGATCTCTGCACCAATGCCGCTACCGGCTCCGGTTATTAAGGCAATTAATTTATTTTCAATCATTTGATTTTGAATTTATTTCTAGTATTTCAGAAATATCTATTGGATAATCGCCCGTAAAACAATGATCAGTGAACTGAGGTGATTTGGGATTTCTTTCATTGAAACCCATTGCTTTATATGTACCACTTAATGATAAGAAAAATAGTGAATTAGCGCCCACCATTTTAGTCATATCCTCTAAATTAAACTTTGAAGCTATTAATTCACTATAATTTGGCGTATCTATTCCATAAAAATCGGGATGTTTAATTGGTGGACATGATATTCCTAAATGAACTTCTTTAGCTCCTGCTTCAAATACCATTTTTACAATTTTATTAGCTGTTGTACCCCTTACTATTGAGTCATCTATAAGTATTACTCTTTTATTTTCAATACATGATTTATTTACACTATGTTTCAGTTTAACGCCAAACTGTCTTATGCTTTGAGAGGGTTCAATAAACGTACGGCCCACATAATGACTTCTTATTATTCCTAGTTCAAATGGAATAGATGATTTCTGAGAAAAACCTATCGCAGCAGACACTCCAGAGTCAGGTATTGGCACAACAACATCTGCTGATATTTTATTTTCTTCAGCTAATTGCACTCCTAGAGCTTTTCTGTAAGTGTAAACTGTTTTATTATTAACAATGCTATCAGGGCTAGCAAAATATATTCGCTCGAAAATACAAGGCCTTTCTGGTATTTGTTTATGAGGTTTAATAGATTCTAAACCAGACTCAGTGATAATAACTATTTCTCCATTTTCAATATCTCTAACATATTTAGCGCCAATCATGTCAAGGGCGCATGTTTCTGAAGCTAACACCGGAGAACCATTTTTATCCCCTAAAACTAGAGGTCTTATGCCAAATGGATCTTTTACACCAATGAGTTTTTTGTTTGTCAAAATAATTAAAGAGTAAGCTCCTTGGATTTGAGAAAGGGCATCTCTCAGCTTATCTATTAACTTTTTTTTTCTAGATCTTGCGACTAGTTGAAGTATTATTTCTGTATCAGAAGAAGTTTGAAAAATAGATCCACTTTCCACTAATTTTTTTTTTAATGAGAAAGTGTTAGTTAAATTCCCATTATGTGCACATGCAAAGCCACCGATTGCTAAGTTTGCAAATAAAGGCTGTAAGTTTTCTGGCTTTGACTCACCAGTTGTGGAATAACGAACGTGGCCTATTGCTGTTTTACCTGGAAGTTGAGATAGTGTATCTGTATTATTAAAATTGTCTCCTACCAATCCTTGTTTTCTAATTGAATGAAAATTTTTACCATCAAAACTAACTATTCCTGCTCCTTCTTGACCTCTATGTTGAAGAGAGTGAAGTCCAAGCGTAGTAAGTACAGAAGCTTCTTCAGTTCCAAATATACCAAATACACCGCATTCATCTTTAATTCTATCTGTGTATTTACAATACATATACAAACCTTTTAGAAAATTAATTTATATTTTTTCTTCTTTGATAGTCAGAATATCTTTGTCCGTCAAAATTTCTTTTAAAATATTTCCTATATTATCGAGATAACTATAAGAATATGCTTCAATCAACCATTCTGGTAAGTTTTCACCAATCAAATATTTAAAGCCTAAAAATAATAAAACAACAATTAAGATCCCACGTATAAAACCAAAAATAAAACCTATAAATTTATCAAAGAGTAATATCTCTGATGTATTAAATTTTGGCGACAACCAACTTGAGAGCAAATGACACATAAATAAGGAGGTTACAAATGGAAACCCAAAAGCAATAACATCAGTAATAATTTTTTGAGTTATATATTCTGATAAAATAATTTTAAATTTTTCAAAAAAATTAAAAGATATTAATATAGATAATATCCAAGATAAAACACTAAAAAGCTCTTTAATAAAACCTCTAAACCCGGCAACGACACATGATACTAAAATAATTGATACTATTATAATATCTATCCCATTAAAAATATTATTTAAAACATCCATTTATTTAAATTGCCTCAGAATTCTTACCAATTAATTCAACTAGGTCTTGTAAAAGAGTGATATTATTAAAACTCATATTTTTATTATCTATAACTTTTTGCTTTATGGGAAGAGTAAAGGTATCAAAACCTAATTTAAAAGCTTCTTTTATTCTTAACTCCGGTTGCGTTACTTTTCTGACTTCACCAGACAAACCAATCTCACCAAAAAATACGCTAGTTTCAGGCACTGCGATATTCTTTACTGAAGATATTATAGCCGCTGCAACTGCAAGATCAGCTGCAGGTTCAAAAATCTTAATGCCTCCAACTATGTTTAAAAAAATATCCATATTTGATAAATGGATCTTGCATCTCGCTTCTAACACTGCACACAACATAGAAAGTCTTGAAATATCCCATCCTACAATTGTTCTTCTTGGAGAGGCTAAAGTTGAAGGGGTTACAAGGGCTTGTATTTCAACGAGTATTGGCCTTGTTCCCTCAAGGCCTGCAAATATAGCATTACCGGGAATGTTTTTTTGTCGATCAAGTAGAAATAGTGATGATGGATTTGATATTTCTTTTAGACCATTGGCCAACATTTCAAAAACACCAATCTCGTTTGTTGGTCCAAACCTGTTTTTTATGCTTCTGAGTATTCTAAACTGAAAATTATTATCACCCTCAAAATATAAAACGGTGTCTACCATGTGTTCTAAAACTCTCGGGCCAGCAATGGTACCATCTTTTGTTACATGTCCAATCAGAATTAAGACTGAATTAGTTTTTTTAGCTGCAATTATTAGTTCATGAGTAGTAGCCCTTACTTGGGACACCGTTCCTGGAGCGCTATCTAATTGTGGCAGATACATTGTTTGAATTGAATCAACAACTATAATTTGCCTTTTATTTGAAGATGATATAGTTACGGCAATATCTGAAGCGTTCGTTACAGATGCAAATTTAATTGAACTATTTTTAATACCTAACCTGTCAGCCCTCATTTTAATTTGTGATAAGCTTTCTTCTCCAGAAACATATACACAATCTTCACCTAATTTAGATAAATTACCTACAATTTGTAATAATAATGTTGATTTTCCTATGCCTGGGTCTCCACCAATTAAAGTAACAGACCCAGACACAAAGCCGCCACCAGTAACTCTGTCAACTTCATTTAAGTTAGTTTGTAATTTTGGATACTCAATATTTTCATTATTCAAATATTCAAAATTTATTTTTTGTCCAAATGATTTTGACAATGGCCCTGATGGTTTATCATTGTTTTCTTCTAACAGTGTGTTCCATTCATTACATTGTTCACATTTCCCAGTCCATTTTGAATAAATAGATCCACATGATTGACAAATAAATTGTTTGTTTGACTTAGCCATTTATTGAAATAATTTAGGATTAGTTGATTGAATAAACTCTTGAATTCTTGAATTTTTTGACTTTAACATTTCTTTAGGTGTTCCTGACCAGCTTATAGTCTTATTATCAATTAAAATAACTTTATCAGCAATTCTACATACGGATGCCATATCGTGAGTAATTGTTATAGCGCTACCTCCAACCGTCTTAACAGCCGTAATAATTAATTCATCTATTAGGCTTCCAGTAACTGGATCTAATCCAGAAGTTGGTTCATCAAATAATAATATTTTTGGATCGCCACATATAGCTCTTGCAATGGCAACTCTTTTTTGCATTCCTCCAGAGATTTCAGATGGATAAAGATCTAAGATTTGAGGTTCCAACCCTAACTTTTTAATTATAGAAAGGGCTAAAATTCCAGCATCTTTTTTGGATAATTTTTTTCTGTTCTTAACCTTAAATACAATATTTTCCCAATTTTTAAGTGAATCAAAGAGGGCACCATGTTGAAATGTTATGCCAAGTTCAAGTAAAAGATTTTCTTTTGCTACTCTCGGAAGATTTACAATATTAATATTATTAATTTTGATTGAGCCATTATCAGGTATAAGTAATCCAATAATATTTTTCAATAGCACTGATTTACCAGAACCTGAGGCTCCAATAATAGCTAAAGACTCACCTTCAAAAAGTTTGAAATTTATATCTTTTAAAATGAGATTGCCATTAAAACTTTTTCTAAGATTAGAAACTTCTATTACAATTTTTTTATTATGAATTTTACTCATTTTCTAACCAAAAAATAAAGCCGTTATAATATACGTGCTTGTTAAGATCATTATAGATGAAATCACAACAGATGCAGTCGTAGCATATCCAACTCCTTCAGCACCTTTACTTGCGTTGTAGCCAAAATAACAACTGACCATTGAAATTATTAAGCCAAAAATAGCAGCCTTAACAAATCCTTGTACTATATCTATCCATTGTAAATACTCTACTGTTGCATATAGATAGATATTTGGATTAAAATTTAATTTATAAATTGCTATAATATATCCGCCCAAAATTCCTATTGTATTTCCAATCATAACTAAAAAGGGGATGCAAATAACAGCAGCAATTACCTTAGGTGCTATTAAATACTGCATTGGTCTTGTGCCGAGAGTCCCGAGAGCATCTATTTGTTCGGTTACTTTCATTGTAGCTATTTCAGCTGCCATTTTGGCGCCTATTCTTCCAGCTACCATCAAACCTGTTAAAACTGGTCCAAGTTCCCTAGTAATTGAGGTTAGTACAACCCTTGCAACTGTAGTTTCATTATTAAAATCGGTAAACCCATTATAGGTTTGTAATGCTAAAACCATTCCTGAAAAGAAGGTAGTAAGACCAACAACAGGTAACGAAAAGTATCCAATATCTAAAATTTGTAATAAAATTCTTTTAAAATACCAGGGAGGTCTAAATATCCAAGAAATAACTTGGACAAAAAATAAAAAAAAATGTCCTAATAGTGAAATAAAATTTAGACACTTTCGTCCTATTGAACCCCAAAAATTTAATATGAAACTAGTCAATTTTTTAAACCTTTTATATGTATTTCTTATTTATATTTTCTTATTAACCTATTACCCATGAGACTTAGTAATTCGTAACTAATTAAATTTATATCTTTAAGTAATTTACTAATATTAGACTCATCCAAAAGACATATATAATCGCCTTCTTTAAATGATTTATTATTAATATCTGTAACATCTAATACAAAACTATCCATTGTAATATTACCCATGATGTTACATTTTTTCTTTTGTATATTTATACAATTATTTGTTTTTAAAAGTCTGATCCATCCATCTGCATAACCAACTCCAAGGGTTGCTAATGTGGATTTTCTTTTTGTTAAATCAATACCACCATATGAAACCGCCTCACCAATTCCAACTTCCTTAATTTGAATTATTGGGGCATAAAGTTTAAGAGGGAATCTTAAATTTTTAGAATTTAGTTTTATATTTTTCCCAAAATTATTTATCCCGTATAACCCAATGCCAGGTCTTGTTTGATCTAATATAAATTTTGAGCCAAGCCCTATTCCTCCAGAATTTGATAAAGTCAACTTTATGTTAGGAAAGTTTTTGCTAAAATTTAATAACTTATTTAATTGTTCGTTATTTACCTTACTCGATGGTGTCTCTGCATTTGCTAAATGAGACATAATGAATTCCCATTCTAAATTGTAAACTATCTCTTTATTTTTTATTAAAAAGTCAGTTTCTTTATTATTCAATCCTAGTCTATTCATTCCTGTGTCAATATTAAGAATAGACTTTATTTTTTTTCCTTGATTAGAAAAAACAGTCAATCTCTCTAATTGTTCTAAGTTGTTGATAATCGGTGTTAGTTTATAATTAAAATATTCATGTTCTTTATTTTCAATTAATCCTTCAAATATTGAGATTGTTATATTTTTATTTTCAATATTTTTTCTTAATTGTATTCCTTCATTTATATTTGCAACATAAAAATAGTTGCATCCAGCGTTTATAAGCGCTTTTGTTATTTCAATCATTCCAAGACCATATGCATTAGCTTTAACAACTGCAGCAGCTTTCCCATTAGAAGCTAAATTTAATATGTTCCAATTATTTTTAACGTCTTTAAGAGAAATATCTAAAATACCTTGCATAAAGAAAGTTTATACAATTTTAGATATTTTGACTAATAAATTTGGTCAGGTAACCTGTCACTCTGAACAAGGTCCATAAACCTTGTGAATTTTGCTTCAAATTGTACTTGTATTATACCAGTTGGACCATGTCTTTGTTTTGAGATGATAATTTCAGCTTTTCCTTCTGCTGAATTTCTTCTGTCTTGCCATTTAATAAAACGCTCATTAAAACTTTCTTGATTTTCATTTTCACGTTGTGAGGGCTCACTTTTATCTAAGTAATACTCTTCTCTATAAACAAACATAACGACATCTGCATCTTGTTCGATAGAACCAGATTCTCTTAAATCAGCAAGAATTGGTCTTTTATCCTCTCTTTGCTCAACGGCTCTACTTAGTTGAGATAAGGCAAGGATAGGAACATTTAATTCCTTTGCAAGAGATTTTAAGCCCCTTGTAATATTAGAAACTTCTTGAACTCTTCCTTGTGCTTCGCTTAATTTTGATCCTTGTATTAACTGTATATAGTCAATTATTATTAAACCAAGTCCATTAGTTCTTTTTAATCTTCTTGCCCTTGAAGCAATCTGGCTTACTGAAATTGCCGGCGTATCATCTATAAAAAAAGGTAAATCAAAAATATTATTTTGTGTTACGACAAGTTTAGAAAATTCATTGTCATCTATATCACCGTTTCTTAGTTTATGTGAGTCTATAGTAGATTGTTCAGCTAAAATTCTTTGTGCTAATTGTTCAGCAGACATCTCTAGAGAAAAAATTAAAATAGAATCGTTGTTTTCTAATTTACTACTTTTGGCTGCATTGAAACCTATATTAGTTGCTAGAGCCGTCTTGCCCATTCCTGGTCTACCTGCCAAGACAATTAAATCAGATTTATTTAAACCACCTAATTGACGATTCAATCCAGAAAAACCAGTGTCAATCCCCGATAATTTTCCTTTTCTATTAAAAGCTTCATTAATTTGATTTGTGGCGCTGGTCAAAACTGTTTTAAAATTTATTGGACCAGAATTAATTTGATCTTTTTCGGCTAAATTATAGAGCTTTTCTTCAGTATTTGATATCTCCTGATCAGGTGTTATCTCAATATTTGGATTGGTTGATTGTTCAATTAATTCATCTGCTATTCTGATTAATGATCTTCTTACATAACAGTTTCTAATTTCTTCTGCATAAAATTTAGATTTACTTAGTGAGAGCACACCCTCTCTTAGATCTATTAGGTATTGTTCAATATCAATATCCCTATTTAAGGTAGTATCATTTAGATAATTTTTAAGTGTTAGCGGATCAGCAAGTCTTCCTTTGTCAGTAAGTGATATACAAGCTTCATAAATACTTGCGTGTAATGGATCGAAAAAATACCTAACATCAAAGTTTGAAGGTAATTCTTCTAATACTTTGTTGTCGAATAAAATAGAACCAATTAAACTTTGCTCTGCCTCAATATTTTGGGGCATTTTATGTTCAACATTTTTCGTGAAGTCTGAAGTCATTTTTGGACTTTGAAAATAATTATTATTAAACTTTCATCTACGCAACTAACTTCAAAAATTAAAATAAAATTGAGAGTTTATATGTTTTATTAATCTATGCTTTACTAGTTATTCGTTTATTTTAATTTCATCTTCAGCTACTTTTTTTAACTCTTCAGATGAAGTCACGGTTTCATTTTTAGTTTTGGTTAAATCATCTTTTTTATCAAAACGTTTGGCATCTTTCTGAGCTCTTTCAGATCGAATGTCACCACCAGTAAATTCAGCTGTGATCATAGCTTTACCTGATTTAGATTGTTCTTTAGCTTCTTCAGAAGATCTTGCAATATTTAATTTTAAGCTGATCTGAACTTCAGGGTGAAGTTTAATAAAAATGTCTTCATATGACAAAGTTTTAAGGGCTTTATTTAAAATAACTTGATTTTTATTAATAGAAAGACCTGCCTCGGTAACTGCATTAGATATATCTTTTGCAGAAACTGAACCATATAACTGACCTGATTCACTCGCAGCGCGGATAATGACAACCTCTTTGATATTTAGCCCTTCTGCTAGTTTTTGGGCCTCATTTTTTTTAGTGATGTTTTCACCTTCAAGTTGAGCTTTTCGTTCTTCAAATAGTTTAATATTTTCCTGAGACGCAAACACAGCCTTACCATGTGGTAAAAGATAATTTCTTGCATATCCAGATTTGACTGAAACTAATTCACCCATCTGTCCTAATTTTTCAATTCGTTCTAGTAAAATTATATTCATTTCAATC
>JADHRC010000049.1 GCA_016777645.1 Alphaproteobacteria bacterium | reverse complement strand
TCTTCAAAAGCCGTTTTTGTAAATGGCATTCGTGAAATAATTAAAGATGTTAATTATGATATCACTCTTCTTGATTGGTTAAGGAATAACCTTCAAATTACTGGAACTAAAGAAGGTTGTGCTGAGGGTGATTGTGGAGCCTGTTCAGTTCTAATCAATGAAGGAAAAAATTTTGCACCTAAACCAGTTAACTCCTGTTTACTTAGATTAGGTCAAGTTATAGGTAAAAATATTATAACTATTGAAGGTATAGGAACCACAGAAAACCCACATCCTTTACAAATTGCTTTTTCAAAACAAAATGCTTCCCAATGTGGGTATTGTACACCTGGCTTCATTGTTTCAGCATTTGCTTTATTAAACTCTAATAAAAAAATTAATAATAAAACAATACATGATACTTTTTCTGGTAATTTATGTAGGTGTACAGGTTACTCACCAATAGTAAGGGCTGTTAAATCTACAACTAAAAAATCATTTAAAAATAAATATAAATTTTTTGATGAAGAGATTAAAAATATTAAATTAGGTAATGTCACATATTATAATCCTAAAAGTTTAAATGAATTAAAAAACCTTACGAAATCAAAAAATTTTAAGTTTTTAGCAGGTGGAACAGACTTAAATCTGCAAAGACCAGTAATAAGTGAGAATGAAAATATCCTTATTTTATTAAACTCGATTGAAGAGTTAAAAAAAATTAAGTTTTATGAGAATAAAATTTTATTAGGAAGTTTAGTTAGCATTGAAAATTTACTTGAGTTAATTGAAGGAAAAATGCCAGAAATGACTGAGGTTTTGCAAAGATTTGGATCTCCTCAGATTAGAAACCAAGCAACTATTGGTGGTAATTTATGTACCTCAAGTCCTATTGGAGATTTAGCTCCAATTTTTTTGGTGTTAAACGCAAATTTAAATATCTTTGGGAAAAATGGATTTGAAACCATTTTGCTTAAAGATTTTTTTATTGATTATAGAAAAAACATCTTAAAAGAAGACCAGATTTTAGTTTCAATTGAAATACCTATCGTGGAGAAGGCGAACAAGCTCTTTTTTTGGAAATTATCTAAAAGATTCGACCAAGATATTTCCACCATTTCTTTGGCGATTAATATAAGAACTCAAAACCAAATTGTAGAAGATTTATGTATTGCCGTAGGAGGTGTTGCAGCAGTTCCCAAAATATTAGAAAAATTATCTAAAAGAATGATTGGAAAAAGAATAAGCAAAGCAATTGATATAGCTGTTAATGAAGTAGAGAATTATGTAAATCCAATTTCAGATCTAAGAGGTACAGCAGATTACAGGATTATGTCTCTTAAAGGATTATTCAATAGGCTTGAGCATTGTTTGAATGGTAATAAAAAAAATATATCTATTATGGAATTTTAATTATGCATATAGATGTTATACATGATTCTGCTCTTAGGCATACAGTCGGAGAAGCAGTATATATAGATGACATGCCAAGCTCACCAAACCTTTTACATGGTGCTTTGGTCACATCAAGAATTGCTTTAGGTAAAATTAAAAAAATTAATTGTAGAAAATTAAAAAAGTTACCCTTTTATACAAAAGTTATAATAGCTAAAGACATTCCTGGCCAAAATGATATTGGTCCAATAAAAGCTGGTGAACCAATGCTTGCAGAAGATACGGTTTCATATTGGGGACAGCCTATTGCAATTGTTCTAGCCCCCACATATCAAGAAGCTATACATGCTAGTGGACTTGTAGATGTTGAGATAGATGAGTTGGAAGAACCGATACTGTCGGTTGATGAAGCTTACAAAAAAAAATCGTTTTTAGATGAACCTATTATCTTAGAAAAAGGATTTGTCAATGATGAAATAAAAAAGTCTGAGTTTAAGGTTTCTGGTGATTTTGTTATTGGTGGCCAAGACCATTTTTATCTTGAAACTCATGTGGCAACAACATTTCCAGGAGAAAATAATGAGTATACAGTTTGGTCTAGCACTCAACATCCTACCGAAGTTCAACACAGTGTTAGTAAAGTATTAAACATACCCTCTGCTAAAATTGATAGTAAAGTAAGAAGATTAGGAGGAGGATTTGGTGGTAAGGAAAGTCAAGCAAGTATATTTGCTGCTATGTCAGCTCTATGCGCATTTTTAACACGCAGACCAGTAAAAATTCGTCTCAATAGACATAATGACATGACGGTTTCAGGAAAAAGACATGATTTTAAAGTATACTTTACTGTAGCTTTCTCAAAAACTGGAAAGATAAATGCCCTAGATTTAAAACTTTTAAGTAATGGAGGCAACGTTTTAGATCTCTCAGGACCGGTAATGACAAGAGCATTAACCCATTTAGATAATTCCTATTATATAAAATCAATTAGAGCAATTGGATATATTTGTAAAACTAATACAGTTTCAAATACAGCTTTCAGAGGTTTTGGTGGGCCTCAAGGTATGTTGATAATAGAAAACATCCTATACCAAATATCTCAATTCTTAGATAAACCTTTAGACGATATTAGGTCTGTTAACTATTATTCCAAAAAAAATGGCCTTACTACTCCATATGGACAAAGAGTTTCAAAACCTAGAATTGATAGAGTTATTAATGAAATTTATAAATTGAGCAATTATCTTGAAAGAAAAAACCAGGTTAAACTATTTAATTTGGAACAAATAAAGAAAAAATTACCTTTTAGAAAAGGCATTGCACTTATGCCAGCAAAGTTTGGGATCTCATTTAACAAACCCTCATATAACCAAGCAGGAGCCTTAGTCCACGTATATGCAGATGGATCAATTAGATTAAATCATGGTGGAACTGAGATGGGACAAGGTTTATTTATCAAGGTTGCTCAAGTTGTTGCAGAATGTTTTAAAGTACCTTTAAATCAAATACATATTACCTCAACGAATACAGCAGAAGTACCTAATACCTCTGCTACAGCAGCATCATCAGGATCGGACTTAAACGGAATGGCAGCATGGAATGCTGCATCTACTATTAAAAAAAGAATGATTAACCATGTAAGTGAATTATTTAAAAAATCTAAATCTGAGATTATTTTCGAAGATGGAAGAGTTTTAGCAGGTAACAAAAGTTTATCATTCGAAGAGTTAGCTTTCTCGTGCTGGGAAAACAGAGTGTCACTTTCATCTACGGGTTATTATAAAACTCCAAAAATACATTGGGATCAAGGAAAACTTAAAGGGCATCCTTATTTTTATTTTACGTGGGGAGCAGCAGTATCTGAGGCATTAATTGATATTAATACTGGTGAAAATAGAATTTTAAGAGCTGATATAATTCAAGATTGTGGAAACTCACTTAATGAAAATATTGATATTGGTCAGATTGAAGGAGGATTTGTTCAAGGATTAGGATGGTTAACTTGTGAAGAGCTTTATTTTTCAAAAAAAGGTCAATTATTAACTACTGGACCATCTACATATAAATTGCCAGGCAGTAGAGACATTCCTCCTATCTTCAATGTTAAATTATTAGAAAAAGCACATAATGATGAGGATACGATTTTTAGATCTAAAGCCGTTGGAGAACCACCTCTACTTCTAGCAATATCGCATTTCTTGGCTCTAAAAGAGGCTATTAAAGCTTCTTCAGATGGTTCTAAGCCTGAATTACTTAATTCTCCAGCAACACCAACTGAAATTTTAAGAGTATTAAGGGCTTAAGAGATATAATGTCAAAATTATTAATTAAAAACGCAAGTGTCATTGCGACAATGGATGATGATAGAACTGAGCTTATTAATAAATCTATTTATTGCGAAGATGGTAGAATAATTCAAATTGGGGTTATTGAAAGTTTTAATTTCAATGCTGATGTAGTCATTGATGCCACTGATATGGTTGTTATACCAGGTTTGGTAAATACACATCACCATTTATTTCAAAATTTAACGCGTTGTTACCCAGGCTCTCAAAATGAGTCATTGTTTGGCTGGCTTACAAATTTGTACCCTATTTGGAATAACATATTACCTTCCGATATATACATATCAACTTTAATTGGATTATCTGAAATGGTAATAAGTGGATGTACTACCTCTAGTGATCATTTATACCTATTCCCAAATGGCTCAAAACTGGAAGATCAAATAGAAGCCGCAATGGAAGTGGGCTGTAGGTTCCATGCAACAAGAGGTTCTATGAGTATTGGTGAGAGCAAGGGAGGTTTGCCACCTGACTCACTTACGGAAGATGAGGATTATATTTTAAAAGATTGTCAAAGGGTAATTGAGAAGTTTCATGACAGTTCTGATTTTTCTATGTTAAAAATAGCTTTGGCTCCTTGTTCACCTTTTAGTGTAAGTCAAAATTTAATGAAGCAGACGGCAAAGCTAGGAAGAGATTTTTCAGTTAGTTTACATACACATTTAGCTGAAAACATAGAAGATATTATTTATACACAAGAACATTTTGGTATGAGGCCAGGACAGTATATTGAAGAATTAGGTTGGGTTGGAAACGATGTCTGGCATGCCCATTGTGTAAAATTAAATAAAGAAGAAATTGACTTGTTTTCAAGAACTGGCACTGGAATTGCCCATTGTCCTTGTTCAAATATGAGGTTAGGAAGTGGAATAGCGCCATTGAGAAAGTGGATAGATGAAGGTGTAAAAGTAGGGCTAGGTGTAGATGGTTCAAGTTCAAATGATAGTGGATATCTTTTGAGTGAAGCTCGCCAAGCTATGCTATTACAGAGAGTTAACTTCGGCGCTAATAAATTTTCACCAAGAGAAGCCTTATTCACAGCAACTAGGGGTGGTGCAGAGGTATTAAACCGAGATGATATAGGCCAGATTTCTATTGGTAAAGCAGCAGATTTTGCAATATATGACTTGAACAAAATAGCTATGTCTGGAGCTTGGAGTGATCCGCTCGCAGCTTTGATATTATGTACCCCTTTAGAAACTGCATACACAATTTGCAATGGAGAAATAATTTCTCAAAATGGTCATTTAAATAATTTTGATCTAAATTTATTTTTAGAAAAACATAAAGCTGCATCAAAAAGATTATTAGGTTTATAAATTTATGAACCTAGTCTCATTATTTTTGAAGTGATATTCTTTTAAATTAATAGAAGAATCTTCTTGATCATTTATCCTATCAATCACCCAAAAATCTTGTTTCTTTTTAACTAAAAGAGGGTGATGCCAAACATTTTGATTGTATGTAATACCAGTATCTCCGTTTACGTGGAAACATCTTAATGTATCCAAATCTGGTAATTCATTTTTTTCTTCACTAACGACTATTAGCCAGTCATAATCTTGAATTGGAAGAAAACTCTGCGAAGCAACTGGATGTTTCTCCATTATCTTTATTTCTATAGGGAAACTTCTAGGAGCACCGGAGAAGATAGAAATACCTGAATTTCCGTTTTTACTTTCTAGACTTAATTCAGAAATATTATGATATCTAGTAGTTGTTCCTTGATTGATAGAGCGAAGTTCTAATGCATTCCTTTTTTGTATCACGCTCCCAAATCTAGAGAAAGTTTTAGTATCTAATTTTTCGATAGAAATATTACTCATTTGAGGATTTCAACCCAAAAATTCTTAATCTGGACACACCTCCATCTGGATAAATATTCAATCTTACATAAGTAACCTCTTGAGTTAACTTTTCATCAATTTCGTAGTTATGTATTTTATCTGCTTGAAGCTTTGTTTTGTTCAATATGTATTTCCAGTTTTCTGAGTCATTAATAATTTTTTCTATATTTTTCTCTTCATCAAAATTTGATATTTGGATTGAAGCTTGGTCAGGATAATTACCTTTAAAATGAGCTGTATCTATTTCTATTTTTTTTATTAAACCTTTTGTTGCTAATTTAATTATAATCCAATCATGGCCCGGTTCTCTCCTTCTCCTTGTTTCCCAACCATCACCCATGGTTTTGCCTCTACCATCTGATAGAAGAGCAGACACATCACCATAATGAGCATTATTATAGGCAACTATAGAACCACCTAATTTTAGAGATGATAATTCAATTAGATCATTTTTATTTTCATAAAAATTCCAATCAAGTTTTACCTCACCAAATAATCTTAACCTTGCAACTCCTCCATCAGGAAAGATTTGTAATCTTATATACCTTACTTTAGCTTTTGACTTAATTTTAAATTTATTACTAGAATCTCCCTTTAATTGAGATTTAGGGAGTATTTCAACCCACTTGGAGTTTTTGTTAGGCTTTTGATCACTATATAAACCTTCAATAGAGGCAAAAGGAGGAAAATTTCCCGTAAAAAAACTCGTATCAACATTTATTTCATAAATAATTCCTGGAGATCCTAATTCTATAATAGCCCAATCATTACCACCATCTCTTCTTCTTTTGCTTTCCCATCCATCCATCCATTTTCCATGCTCATCGTATTTATCTTCAATGAAAACTGGCTCTTTATCATTTAGCATTCGAGAAGCTTTGCCAAAGAAATCATCAGAAACTTCAATTATTTTTGTACCAATTTTTGGAGAAGCTAGATTTGTTAAATTTTGATTTATATTGTTTGCACTCATTTTTTTTCCATTTATTTAAAGCATACAAAAATCTCTGGAAATATATTTCCCTAAATTTTTATTAACTATGAATTGATTTTGGTCGTAAATTTTATTACCTCTTAACCAAGTTTGTATTGGCCATCCAGTAATATCTAAACCTTCATAGGGTGTATAGTCTGAGCCATGGCTTAGATTTATTTGTTGAATTTTATTTTTTTTATTAGGATCCCAAATTGTTATATCGGCGTCAGATCCAACTTTAATTGATCCTTTTTGAGGATAAAGGCCATACATCTTGGCAGGATTTGTAGAAGTTAGCTCTACAAATCTTTCCAAGCTAATTCTATTTTTACTTACTCCTTCAGAAAACAAAATAGGCAGTCTTGTTTCTACTCCAGGAATACCATTTGGAACCCATTTAAATGATGTTCTTGCTCCAGGTCTATCTTTACCTTTACTATCCTTAAAACGAAATGGGCAATGATCAGATGAAAAAATATCAAAAGTTCCGTCTATTAATCCATCCCAAATCGCTTGTTGACTTTCCAAATCCCTTGGTGGAGGTGAGCATACGTATTTTGCTCCTTCAAAATCCATATTCAAGCCCTTCATATCATCTTCTGTCAAACAAATATATTGAGGACAAGTTTCAGAAAAAATTTTAATGCCTTTCTCTTTTGCCCATTTTATTTGGGATAGTGCTTCTTCTCCAGAAACATGAACAATTACAATTGGAATATCAACTATCTGAGCATGACTAATGGCTCTATGTGTTGCTTCCCTTTCTACAATTTGAGGCCTAGACAAGCCATGATAATATGGAGCTAATTTACCTTCATCCTCTAATTTTTTAGTTAAAAATCTAATAGCGTCATACCCCTCAGCATGAACCATTACTAAAGTTTTTTCGTTTTTAGCTACTTCGAAAACCTTCAATAATTCTTCATCATTCAAAACTAGATCGTCATATGTCATGAATACTTTGAATGAGGTATAACCATCTCTCGCTAGTGCAGGAAGTTCTTGGCCTAGAACTTGTGGCGAAGGATCACTAATGATTAAGTGAAATGAAGTGTCTATAAATAAATTACCATTAGCCTTTTTATGATAATTTTCTACGCATTCTCTAAGAGACTGTCCTTTTTCTTGCATTGCAAATGGAAGGATGGTTGTGTTACCTCCTGCTGCTGCAGATTTTGTGGCGCTTTGAAAATTATCAGCCATCTCCACATCTGGGCCCGATGGTTGATCTATATGAACATGAGCATCTATGCCACCAGGTAGTACTAATAAATTAGAAACATCTTCTATAATTGTTGCTTCTTCATTAATTTTACCAATTTGAAGAATTTTACCATCAGCAACGGCAATATCGCAGTCTTCAACGCCATTTTCAGTGACCGTTTTGCCGTTTTTAAAAATGACGTCAAATTTATTCATGATGTATTCTCCAATATTTAATTATTTTTTAAGTTATGAATACTTAAATAAAGTTGATTTATCAAACTTCTTTCATTGTCCTCAAGAAAAGAAATATTTCCAGGTGGCATTGCATAAGATAATACAGATTGTTTATGTATACTCTCAATATTATTAATTATGTCTGCTGTCGTTTCTAAATTGACTAATTTCGGTGCATTTTTCATGTTATCCCATGCAGGCTCTCTTGCATGACACATTGAACATTTGGAAATAATAATTTCCTTCGCATTTAGTAGAGTATTCTCTGGAATTTTTTCTATCAAAGAAGCTGTGTTCTTTATTTTAGGCAGTTGCGGCTTACCTAGGTCTGAAATATAGAAAATTAATGATGCTAATATAATTATTGGAAAACATACCCAATAAGGTGGTTTTGCCCCTGTATGCTTAATATTAAAAAAATGCCTAATGAGAGCTCCAATTATAAGTATAATTGAAATAATTAACCAAGAATATTCCGTGGCATAAATAAGAGGATAATGATTTGATATCATAATAAAAATTACAGGTAGGGTTAAATAATTATTATGAAGAGAACGTTGTTTTGCAATAGCGCCATGAATTGGGTTGGGAGTATCATTTGCTAATAAACTACTAACAACCTTTTTTTGACCGGGAATAATGATCATGAGCACATTCGCAACCATAATAGTACCTAGAACAGTCCCAATCTGCATGAAAGCCCCTCTATAACTGAATATTTGAGAGTAAACCCATGACATTACAGTTATTAAAATAAATATTGAACAAATAAGGACATAGACATTGGTTTTTAGTGATATTCGGCATATAAAATCATAAATAAGCCATCCGAAAATAATTCCTAATAAAGAGATTATTACTGCTTCGTATTTTTCAAGATCGTATTTAACAATATCAATCATGTATAGTTCAGCACCTGCGTAATATATAAGAGCTAATAATGCAAAACCTGAAACCCAAGTTGCGTAGGCTTCCCATTTAAACCAAGTTAATTCTGAAGGTAATTTTGATGGAGCTACCAAATATTTAACTAGGTGATAAAAGCCACCACCATGCACCTGCCATGCTTCTCCATGAGCTTTATCAGGAAGGTTTTTATTTTGTTTCAAACTTAAGTCTAATGCTATGAAATAAAAACTTGAACCAATCCAAGCAATTCCAGCAATAACATGAAACCATCTTAGAACGAGCTCCGACCATTCTTGAAATAAAAAAGTCATTTATCAGCTCCCTCTATAGGTACTGTAACCAAAAGGAGATAGTAACAACGGTACATGGTAATGTTCAGATTTATTACTTACAAAAAATTGTATTGGTATTTTATCGAGGAAAATTTGTTTCAAATTTTTATTATGTTTTTTTAAGTAATCACCGGCAAAAAATAATAATTCATAATGAGCCACTTCTAAATTATTTTCAGATAATAATGGTTCATCAACTCTACCATCCTCATTGGTTGAAACAGTTTTAATTAAAACTCTTTCACTATTTTGTATTTTATATAATTTAATTTTTAATTCTGCTGCAGGTTTACCCTTGCTAGTATCAAGAACATGAGTTGAGAGACCTGCCATTTATTTCTCTATTTAAATTTATATAAAATATGCTTAAATGAATAGATCATAATCTCAGGTGAATTAATGTACAATAAATCTTTTAAATTTCTTTCTCAGAAAATGGATAAAGGTGAAATAATAAACCTTCTAAAAAGTATTTATGAACATTCTAGATGGGTGCCAGAAAGACTTCTATCTGAAAATATTAATGAGATTAAAACAAAAGAACAACTCCAATTAATGATGCAAAAGATTGTTAATAATTCTTCAGAAAAAGAGAAACTTAACTTGATCAAGGCTCATCCCGAACTAGGGAAAAAACTTAAAAAACAAGAAAAACTTACAAAATTCTCTGAGGAAGAACAAAAGTCTGCCGGGTTAGATCAATGCTCTCAAGAGGAATTTGAAATTTTAACTAAGCTTAATAATGAATATAGATTAAAATTTGAATTTCCATTTATTATTGCAGTTAGAGGTTTAAGTAAAAACCAGATTATAGATAACATGAAAAAAAGAGTTAATAACAGCAAGTCTGAAGAATTTGATACTGCAATTAATGAAATTCACAAGATAGCTAAACTCAGAATTAAAGATTTGCCTTATTAAAGAGATAATTCATTTTATTAGTAATAAATTTTGGGAATATAAATGATAAAAAAATTAAAAGATATGAAAGGTGTGATTGCTATAGCAACTACGCCATTTAACAACGAAAATACAGTTGATTATGAATCTGTTG
>JADHRC010000048.1 GCA_016777645.1 Alphaproteobacteria bacterium | reverse complement strand
AACCCCTGGAGGTGACCAACAGGATCAATGGTCTCTGCATCTATTTCTAAGGCATGTGCACTTTGGCTTAAATCTGCAGGAAGCTATAGATGCCCCAGGTTTCAGTTCAGCACACTTCCCAAACTCTTTTTATCCTAGAGAAACTGATATTGGTCACCTCGCATTAGAAGCCAGATTTCCTAGAGAAACAATTGAAGCTTTAATGAAAAAAGGGCATAAAGTTTCTGTAGATACAGAATGGAGTCTTGGAAGAATGACCGCGGCTTCAAAAAATGGCGAAATTTTAAAAGCAGCCGCAAATCCAAGATTTATGCAAGGATATGCAATTGGAAGATAAATAATTAAAAGGTTTAAAAATGAAAGTTGGCATTGTTGGTTTTGGTTCGATAGGTACTGAAGTAGCTAAGGCACTTATAAATGGTGTAGAAGATTTTTCTTTATTTGGAATTGTATCTAGGAGCAGACAAAATGCCCTTAAAAGAATATCAGATCTAAATCAAGAAATTAAAATTTTTGATTTAGAGGAGCTAGTTGAAAATTGTGATATAATAATTGACTGTGCACCTAAAGAAGCCTTTAGACAGATTGCTAGCAAATGTATTAATAAAAAAAAGACCCTTATTACCGTAAGTGGTTCAGGGCTTCTAGACAATCTAGATTTAGAGGCTTTAGCAAAAAAAAATGAAACACAAATTATCTTAGCTACTGGGGCTATTTTGGGTTTAGATGCATTACGCGCAGCTTCAGAATCAAAGATCAATGAAGTAAAAATGATCACTCGTAAACCACCTAATGCACTATTAAGTGCGCTTTACGTAATTGATAACAATATAAATTTAGACAATCTCTCAGAGCCAAAATTAATTTTTAAAGGTTCCGCTTCAGAAGGAGCAAAAGCATTCCCTGCAAATGTAAACGTTGCTGCTGCAGTTGGTCTTGCTGGCATAGGAGCTGATAAAACCAAATTAGAGATTTGGGCGGACCCAAGTTTAGATAGAAATACTCATAAAGTAGAAGTAGATGCAGATAGTGCTATATTTCAAATGTCTATTCAAAATGTACAAACTCCTGAAAATCCTGGAACAGGAAAAATCACAGGCTTAAGCGTTGTAGCCTGTCTTAGGGGATTAATTTCACCATTTAAAATAGGTACTTAATTTCAATTTAATGTATCTTCATATACTTTCATTCTAATATAACAAGACATTAAAATAGGACATTCAATATTAGACAATTGTGCTTTGGATATTAAATTACCAAAGATTTCTTCATGCTCTGTAAGTGATTTTTTTTCAACATCTCTTTGCATTGAGGCCTTAATTGGTGAGCCTGGAGTTGCCATGCTTTTAATAATATTATTTGCTTCTTCATCCTCAATTTCATAGCCGCATGATTTTGCTATTGACCTACATTCATTATACAAATCAGCCAAAATTTTTGGACCAAATTTGTGTTTGGCTATATCTCCTAAGCTACAACTAAATAATGTTGTCGCCCCAGCTACGGCTGATATAAAAACCCATTTTTTCCATAAATCTAAATTAATCTGTTCACTTAGCACAACGTCAAATTTTGATTTTTTACATATATCATAAAAAGATATCAAAATATTATTCTTGCTATTATCTCTGGTACCAAATGTTATATTTTGCCTTAAATTTCCAAAATGTTCTATTGTTCCATCTTGATGAACTGTAGAACTGATTATGGCAAGACCTCCCATAACATTCTCTGCACCAAAAGTTTCATCTAACATTTTGAAATGCTCAATTCCATTTAGAAAAGGTATAATAATCCCTTTACCCTTAATTGCTTTCAAATCTTTTAAAGCTTGCTTTAAGTCAAATGTTTTACATGATATTAAAACAACATCATATATGGGCTTGAGATCTTCTGCCAAAATTAAGTTTGGCTGTATGTGAATATTTTCAAGAGAGCTAATTATTTTAAGCCCCTTAGCTGATACTATTTCTTTTCGTTTAGGCCTAACTAAAAAAGTTACGTCTGCGCCACTCTCATGGAGAAAACCACCAAAAAATCCACCTATTCCACCTATTCCTACAACAAGTATTTTCATAAATTCTCCCTCAACATTAAAAAAAGTTACGCTTCTGTAATTCTGAAATATCTTTTAATAAACTATCTGGCAAGGGGCCCATTTTAACGGCTTGTATTGAATTTTCTAAATGTTCTAAAGAAGCCATCCCCACTATTAATGATTGTATTTTATTTGAGGACAGCCCATACCTAAGAGCAAATTGTGCTCGATTCCCGTATTTCTCTTCAGCCAATTGAAAAATTTTTTTAACCCTTCTTTCTTCTTCTTTTCTATCAATAACATGTGTTACTGGAATCTCTCGACCATGCCTAACATCACTAGCCAACAAACCTGCCGCAAATAACCTTATACCTAAAATACCCATATTTTGTTTTTCACACTCTGGGATCAAACCAGAAAAATCTTGATCATTCCACGAACTTATTTCTTTAAGTTCTGCTGTAGGATTAAGGAGATTATAATAAATCTGAGCAGTATCAAAGCAACCTGTTTTCAAAACATTCTTAATTGGTTTGGTATCACCTAAGGCAGTAATTCCAATATTTTCAACTCGTCCATCTTCTTTAAGCTTAAGCATAATATCACATACACCGTTTGTCGATAATATTTCTCCTTCAGTCAGTGATTCATAGGCCTTTTCAATTTTAATTTTATTGTGTAACTGATATAAATTTATCCTATCTAATTTTAGTCTCTTTAAACTATTATCTAATTTCCTATCTATCTGAGATTCAAATGTTTCCGAACTTTGTGGATCTAATCTAGCCTTTGAAGAAACAAATAATTTTTCCTCTTTTTTTAGACAAGCTAATAATAAACCAATATTTTTCTCTGAAACACCTTCGCTATAACTCTCGGCTGTGTCTATCCAATTTATTCCTGACTCTAGGGCAAGTTCAATTGCCCTTTCCATGACTTTATAATCTGCATCGATAAAAAGTCCTCCAACCCAACCTCCTCCAAGAGCAATCTCAGAAACCTCAAGGTTTGTTCTTCCCAATTTATTTTTTTTCATAATATTATTATATTTATTTGATAAAAGTTGTATTAGATATGTTTGGCCTTCAGGCCTTCTATAAACTACTAGAAAACTTTTCATGAATAAAGATCAAATAATTTTTAAAAATCTCCTCCTTGGATCCTTTTTGGCCTCATTATCTGCTGCACTTGGTGGATCCACTTTTGTATTCACAAGAATTTTAGTTGATTCAGTTGACCCATTCACTCTAAGTTTTTTAAGATATGGCCTTACAGGTTTAATTTTATTTTTATTATCTATAAATATTTTTTATAAAAAAAAATTTGATCGATTTGACCTTATACCTATGAGTCTTCTTGGCTTAGCAATGATTTCTCTATTCCCAAATTTTATGGCACTCGGCCTAGAGCATACCACGGCTTCTAGAGCTGGATTGCTTTACGCAACCATGCCATTATGTACGATTATTATAGCTTTTTTTTTTAAAATCGAAAAAATTACAACTAATAAATCTTTAGCTGTCGTAATTGCTATTTCTGGCGTTTTATTTTGTATGTCAGAAAGAGTTGAAGGCAACTTTGGTGAAACCTTAAAAGGTGATTTATTGATGATGATAGGAGTTATAGCTGCCTCCTGCTTTACTGTATTTTCAGGAAAATATTTAAAAAAATATGGAAATGTACCAGTTATGGTTTTTGTTATTTTTGTTGGAAGCGTTATTAATCTATTTGTAGCATTAATTTTAGGAACAGGTCTTGAAAACTCATATAAAATAGGACATCTCGAAGTCATTGCTTTTTTAATGCTAATCATTCCTGGTGGAGTTTTAATGATGTTTTGCTGGGGAAAGGCTCTTCAGTTAATATCACCAACCCAGGCAGCTATATCACTTGGTTTTAATCCACTTTCTGCTATTTTGCTTGGATATATAATTTTAAATGAACAAATTACTTTTAAATTAGTGATTGGTTTTGTTTCTATTATATTTGCCATCGTTTTAGCAAATTGGAAATCAAGCAAGAGTTAGTCTATTGATTATTTTAAATTTTCTTTCAGTAATTTATTAACTAGACCTGGATTTGCCTTTCCTTGAGATAGTTTCATAACCTGACCCACAAAAAATCCAAAGAGCTTATCCTTACCACCTAAATAATCTTTTACCTTTTCTTGATTTTCAAGGATAACCTTATCAATTAGTTTTAAAATTTCTTTATCATCAGAGACTTGTTCAAGCCCTTTTTCTCTAACAATTTCTGCTGGAGATTTTTTACTAATCATCATTTCTGAGAACACATCTTTAGCTATTTTCCCAGATATTATCCCTTTAGAAATCAAACCAACTAGTTTACCAAGGTTCTCAGGTGAAACAGGACTGTTTTCTAGTGTTAAATTTTCTTTTTTCAAGGCTCCAAAAAGTTCAGTTATCATCCAATTAGCTGTTAGCTTACCATCTACCCCATTTGCGGCTTTGATATAAAAATCTGTATATTCCTTTTCTTCAACTAACACTGATGCATCATAAGGGGTAATACCAAAATCTTTTATTAACCTTTTCTTAAGTGAATCAGGTAACTCTGGTAAAGTTTCCTTGATTTCTGCTACCCATTCATTAGAAAACTCTAAGGGAAGTAGATCTGGATCAGGGAAATACCTATAATCATGAGCATCCTCTTTACTTCTCATAGATCTTGTTTCACCCGTAGATGTGTCAAAAAGTCTTGTTTCTTGGTTTATTTTGCCACCAGACTCAATAATGTCGACTTGCCTTTCAGCTTCTGATTGAATAGCTTGAATAATAAAACGAATAGAGTTCAGATTTTTTATCTCACATCTAGTTCCAAATTCATCGCCAGGCCTTCTGACTGAGACATTACAGTCAGCTCTCAAAGAGCCTTCTTCCATATTGCCATCACAAGCACCAATATAACGTAAAATAGATCTAATTTTTTTAACATAAGCGCCAGCTTCTTGTGGAGATCTTATATCAGGTTTTGATACAATTTCCATTAATGCCACACCTGTTCTGTTTAAATCAATAAATGATTTAGTTGGATGCTGGTCATGCAATGATTTTCCTGCATCTTGCTCTAGATGTAAACGTTCAATTCCAACTACAGTTTGATTTTCACTATCCAAATCAATTATAATTTCTCCCTCACCAACGATAGGTTTTGTAAATTGACTAATCTGATAACCTTGGGGTAAATCAGCATAAAAATAGTTTTTTCTATCAAAAACTGAGATATTATTAATTTTTGCATTTAAAGCCAAACCCGTTTTAACCGCCTGTTCAACGCAAAATTTATTGATTACAGGAAGCATTCCAGGCATTGCTGCATCAACTAGCGACACACTTGAATTAGCATCAGAACCAAAAGAAGCAGAAGCACCGGAAAATAACTTTGACTTACTTGAAATTTGTGCATGTATCTCTAAACCAATCACCATTTCCCAAATTCCAGAAGTGCCTTTGATTTGGCCTGGTTTAAGATTTAATGTTTCAGTCATTTTGCAGCTCCATCTGGTATTAGATTAAAATCAGCACATTTTTCTAATGTTCGAGCAACATTAATTAAACCAGGTTCATCAAATGAATTTGCAATTAATTGGACACCTACGGGAAGTCCTGAGCTATCTAAGCCCACTGGAATAGAAATACCAGGAACCCCTGCCAGACTTGCAGGAACAGTAAAAATATCATTTAAGTACATTGTCAAAGGATCTTGCTTTTGTCCTAACTCAAAAGCCGTGGTCGGAGTTGAAGGAGTTAAGAGATAGTCAACATTTTTAAAAACATTTTCAAAATCTTCTTTGATTAATCTTCTAACTTTTTGAGCTTTGAGGTAATACGCATCATAGTAGCCTGAAGATAAGACATAAGTACCAATCATAATTCTTCTCTTAACTTCATCACCAAAACCATTGCCCCGGGTTAATTCATACATCTCATCTAAAGTCGCAGCTTCATTCCTTGCTCCATATCTAACCCCATCGTACCTTGCTAAGTTACTTGAAGCTTCAGCAGGGGCGATTATATAATAGACCGGCAAAGCATATTTAGTGTGAGGCAGAGAAACAGGAACAATTTCTGCCCCACTATCTTTTAACCAGTTTATTGAAGATTCATAAAACTTCATTATATCCTGTGAAATACCATCTTGAGTATACTCCTTCGGTATTCCAATTTTTTTGCCTTTGATACTATTATCCAGATATGTCATTAAATCTGGCATACTTATATTAGCAGAAGTGGAATCTTTAACATCATAACCTGCCATTGAGTTGAGCATTAGAGCAGCATCACTTACTGTTCTAGTTAAAGGGCCGGCTTGGTCAAGTGATGAAGAAAAAGCTACAATCCCCCACCTAGAACATCGTCCATATGTAGGTTTCAATCCTGTTATGCCACAAAATGCTGCTGGCTGCCTGATTGATCCACCTGTGTCAGTGCCCGTGGCGGCAAGGGCCGATCTAGCTGCCACAGCTGCAGCCGATCCACCAGATGATCCTCCGGGAGACATTGGATTAGTTTTAGACCAAGGATTTATAACATTTCCTTTTGCGGCTGTTTCATTACTAGACCCCATTGCAAATTCATCACATGATAATTTACCTAACATCACGGCTCCATCATTCCACAAATTCTGAGTAACTGTACTTTCGTAAGTAGGGTAAAAATTTTCTAGAATTTTTGATGATGCCGTGGTTTTTATGTTTTTAGTGCAAAACATATCTTTGACACCAATGGGAATACCTTCAAGTGGACCAGCTGTACCCTGTTGAATTTTTTTGTCTGATCGATTAGCCATCTCTAATGCATAGTCGGCTTGAACATCTAAATAGGCGCCTAAAGAAGAAGTTTTTTCAATAGCATTTATATATGCATTAGTTAACTCAACAGATGAGATTTCTTTATTTTTAAGAGCAATGGAGGCACCTAGAAGATCAAGTTTAAGAAAATCTGACATTATTCAATCACCTTTGGAACAACAAAGAAGCCACTTGAGGTTTCAGGAGCATTTTGCAGAACCAATTCTCCAATATTACCATCTGTAACTTCATCATTTCTTAATGGTAATTTATGCCCCGTAACAGAAGCAAGCGGTTCAACATTAGAAGTATCAACTTCATTTAATTGAGCGACAAACTCTAGTATATTATTTAAGTCGTTAGTAAGATTTTGTTTATTTTTTTCAAGTATCTCTAGACGAGCTAATCTAGCAATTTTATTTACAGTTGGAATATCAACAATTGATTTGATGCTGGACATTTTTATTCCTTCATTACATTGATATATTTTAATTTTATATGAAAGTCTGTTAGCATCAATTATGCCTATCTTCAAGCTTGATGAATTTTTGTTGAATATTTTGCCTAAAAAAAGACTTTTAGGTATTGATCCTGGAACAAAAACGTTGGGAATTGCTGTCAGTAATTCTGATTGGACTATAGCTTCTCCAGTTACCACAATAAAAAGAAATAAATTGAAATCAGATATTAGCGAGTTAATTACAATATTTGATAAGTATGAAATAACCGGTTTAGTTATGGGTTGGCCTCTAAACATGGATGGAAGCATGGGGCCAAGATGTGATTCCGTTAGAGATTTTACTAGAAGTTTAATGGATGTTGTAGACATGCCAGTTTTACTTCAGGATGAAAGAATGTCTACAATGGCCATAGAAAAACCTATGATATTTAGTGATATGTCTCGAAAGAAAAGAAAGTCTAGAAAAGATTATTTAGCAGCAAGTTGGATATTACAAACAGCACTAGACGTATTACAAAAAAAGATGTAGTAATCTTTTTTTAATGAATAAATTTTTAAAAAATAATCAAAAAAATAAATTATATTCTCCCGTTAAACTTTCATCTCACCATCTACTATCTATAGAAGGGATGACAAAAGATGAAATACAAAAATTATTAGATAGAGCAGATTTTTTTGCTAATTTGGACAGACATAGCGACACAAAATTCTTACCTGGTTATGTTGTCTTAAATGTTTTCTTCGAAAATTCGACCAGAACAAGGGTTTCCTTTGAATTAGCTGCAAGAAGACTTGGCGCAGAAGTCATCAATATTTCTTTAATAAACTCTTCTATAAAAAAAGGAGAGAGTTTACTGGATACTGCTAGTACTTTGAATGCCATGAAACCCGACCTTTTGATAGTTCGACATCCACATAGTGGAGCTCCTCTTTTATTCGCCGACTATTTAAATTGTAGTATTATTAATGCTGGTGATGGTAGGCATGAGCACCCTACTCAAGCATTACTTGACGCATTAACTATTAAAAGAAGAATAGGCCGTCTAGAAGATTTAAAAATAAGTATTTGTGGTGATATAGCTAACAGCAGAGTCGCTCGTTCTAATATACATTTGCTTACAACAATGGGAGCAGAAGTTCGCTGTGTAGCACCTTCTACTTTAATGCCATCAAACTTAGAAAAATTAAATGTTAAGTGTTTTTATGACATGGATGAGGGAATTAAAAATTCAGATGTTATAATGCTTTTAAGATTACAAAATGAAAGAATGTCTGGAACTGAAAACCCTTCTGAGAGAGAGTATTTCAAGTTTTTTGGCCTAGATGAAAAAAAACTCTCATTAGCTAGCCCAAATGCTGTTATTATGCACCCTGGCCCGATGAATAGAGGAGTAGAAATAGCTTCCTCACTAGCAGATGACCCAAGTCGAAGTCTTATTAAAACTCAAGTTGAAATGGGTGTTGCAGTTAGAATGTCTATTATTGAAGCTTTAAATTTTACAAAAAATCAAACTTAAAATAAAAATGACCTATTCAGTATTTAAATCTATAAAAGTTATAAATCCAGCAACCAGCCTTAATGATGTATCTGATGTTGTTGTAGAAAATAATAAGATCATTGCAATTGTCAAAAACTTTAAACAAGAGGATCTAGACGATAAAAGGCCCATAACTTCTTACGATTGTAGTGGGTTAGTAATGTCACCTGGAATAATAGACATTCGAGTAAATATTGGGAAAACTGAAAATTTAATATTAACGCAAAAAATAGCTGCCGAAAACGGGATAACATCAATGGTTATCCTTCCTAATCAAACACCCAAACTTAATAATCCGTCTATAATAGATCATATCCAAAGGCAATCAGAAAATTCTTCACTACCTAAGGTATGGGTTTATGGAGCAGCAACGAAAGATGATCAATCATTAGAAATGTGTGAATTAGGCCTTATGTCTGAAATGGGAGCTATAGGCTTTACCAATGGTAATAAAAGCATAAAGAATAGTTTAGTCTTAAGACGAGTAATGAGTTACGCCGCAATGATTAACCGTCCAATTATTCAACATGCTGAGGATGAGGATTTATCTGGATTAAACCAAGCATCCACAACATCCATAAAAGGTGAAATGAATGAAGGTGAAATCTCTACACGACTTGGTCTGATAGGAATACCCTCTTGTGCCGAAGTGATCATGATTGAACGAGATATTAGATTAGCAAAATTAACAGGTGTTCATTATCATGTTGCACATGTATCTACCCGTGATGGCATTGATGTTATTAGAAAAGCCAAAAAAGATGGGGTTAAAATAAGTTGTGATACGGCACCTCCTTATTTTACACTCAATGAAACTAAATTATTAAGCTATGATACAGCGTTTAAACTTTCTCCACCACTAAGAAGTGAAGATGATAGGTTGGCTGTAATTGAAGGAATACAAGATGGTACAATAGATGCTATTGCATCTGATCATCGTGCCAGGTCAAAGGATACAAAAATCCAACCTTTTTCAGCTGCATCAATAGGTGCATCGGGCATAGAAACTTTATTTTTAGTTACAATGGAATTAGTAAACAAAAAAATTATTAGCATAGATAAAGCCATCTCCTTATTGACTGTAAATCCAGCCAATATTCTGAATTTAGAAATTCCTTCATTGGATCAAAATAAAAATGCCACTTTTATAATTTTTGATGAAAACATACCTAGTAAAATTGATAAGAATAATTTGAAAATGAGTCCTACTCCATTTAATGGACGAAAGTCATTTGGGAAAATTCTTGGAACTTTTATTAACGGTCAACCCTCTTTCATTCATAATGATTTAAAAGTAAAAGTAGAAAAATGACGGTAGAATCCAATACCCTAATTTATTTTATTTTATTCGTCATTTTAGGATATTTAATTGGATCCATCCCATTTGGTCTAATCCTTACCAAGTCAATTGGTTTAGGAGATATAAGAAAAATAGGAAGCGGAAACATTGGTGCCACCAACGTTTTAAGGACAGGCAATAAAAAGATCGCCCTTTTGACTTTATTTCTTGATGGGATCAAAGGATTTATTGCCA
>JADHRC010000047.1 GCA_016777645.1 Alphaproteobacteria bacterium | reverse complement strand
GTGCCACTTGGGAACCTACCATGTCTAATACTTTATACTCAGTAATTGAAGGTTTCCCATTTTCATTATCTATAATCATTCTTTGGTTTTGTATTTCTCCAGATTTAATTAAAGATGAGTTAATTGTACCACTTTGTATTTTAGGAGCAGGGGAAACAAGTGCTAAATACACTTTCAAAATTTTTCTATCTTTGAAATAGTTTGAAAATTTTTTTGCGGCAATTTGATTTTTCGCAACCAGTAATAAACCAGAAGTATCTTTGTCGATTCTATGAACAAGTTTCGGCATATTATTAGGACTAAACTGATAGCTCAACATATCATCAACATTATATTTGATTTTTGTGCCTCCCTGTACTGCTAAACCGGAAGGTTTGTTAAAAGCAATATAATCATCATTTTCTCTAATCAAAATTTTTTTATAAAGCTGTTTATAATATTTATTGTAATGATTATCCTGATTTACTTTTTTGGCAGAGTTGAAGAAATCTATATCTGATGAATATATCAACGTTTGACCAGTAAAGACTTTATAAGAGGATTTAACTTTTTTATTATCTAAAAGAATAGAACCTGACCTTAGAAGTTTTTCTAAAATTCCTTGATTAATGTCTCCCAACATTCTTCTTACACATCTATCAAGTCTGGACCCATTTTCAGAAATTGGAATTTTAATATTAATCATTTATTACCTTTGAATTTAATACAAAACATATTTGATTAAACTCCAAATATCCACCCTTCTTTTTGAGAACTCTTCGGAACTTTCCAAATTTCATTATTTCTTGAATAAAATCTTAATGCAGCAGATGATATGATTGAATCTGCATCATCTTGATCTGGACCACTAATTATTTGCCCCTTTGGAAGAGGTGATGATTTAAAAAAATTCAAAGCTAAATTTATATTCTCTAATGTATAACCTATTTTTTTAGTTGGCTTAACTGAAGCAACCCTAAAATAAAATGAAGGAAAAACTTCAACCACAACGCTTTTCTGTTTATGACTTAACTTTTCAAATGGCCAAATATATACTTTGTTTTTCAAGAAATTTAGTACCCTCATCCCAGCAAGTGAGCCCGTACCAACAGCTCCTGGACCCACACAATTGAATGTTGGACTAGGTGAAAGTTTCTTGGTTTTTGAAATAATTTCAGTTAATCTTCTTCGCGATGAATACTGTTTTCCTTTAAATTTGGGTGAGTTATAAAAATTTTTATAAGGATTTAGATTCCACACCCCACCACCATAAAAATTTTCATTGTTAGAATTGATATTGTCTATCATTTTCCATAAATCATGGGGATTAATTGGACTATCTTTAACACCTGGGAAATAAGATGCTTTATCATAAAAGGGATATGAAAAAGAAAAATCAATGCCAACTAGAGTTTTTTCTTTGGATATTTCGTTTATTAACCAAGAAATGAGATCAGTTCTTGTCCAATATTTTTTAGGAGGGAGAATGATATAAGGAGCTTTATTGCCGCCTTCACATTTTGCAACACTTATACCTTTCTGATATTTATTTTTATCTCCTGACCAATCTATCCCAATATAACTATTAAATTCCATTTTTTTGCTCAAAAAAAAACCGTCCTAAATAGAACGGTCTTCAAAAAATATAATTATTTAATTAACCAGCTACAGCTTCTTTATTTTCATTTTCAGTTGTTTCTACATTTTGAATCGGACCGCTATCCTTACCTCTTGCGTCTTCATCTCTATCAACTAATTCTATGACTGCCATCGCTGCTGCGTCCCCATATCTAAACCCAGCCTTCATAACTCGAGTATACCCACCGTTCCTTTCAGCATACCTAGATGCAAGAGTATCAAAAAGTTTTGAAACCATACCCTCATCTCTTAACTTTGAAAAAGCTTGTCTTCTTGCATGAAGGTTACCTTTTTTTCCTAAAGTTATTAGCTTATCTATAATAGGCTTCATAGTCTTGGCTTTAGGTAATGTAGTAATAATTTGTTCATGTTTAATAATAGCTTGCGCCATGTTTTTAAATAAAGCTTTTCTGTGAGAAGAAGTCCTATTTAACTTTTTTCCCTTTAATCTATGTTTCATTAATATCTCCTAAGGATAATTTTCAAACTAAAACGGTTCTTCTATTCTTTTTACTAATTCTTCTATATTCTCAGGTGGCCAATTTTCAACATTCATACCTAATTCAAGACCCATAACTTTTAATACTTCTCTTATCTCATTTAGACTTTTTCTACCAAAGTTTGGAGTACGAAGCATTTCAGGTTCTGATCTCTGCACAAGATCACCTATGTACACGATATTATCATTTTTCAAACAATTAGCTGACCTTACAGAAAGTTCTAATTCATCGACTTTACGCAGTAAATTTTTATTGAAAGGTAAATCCTCAAGTACTTCTGGGGCCTCCTCTTCTTCAGGATCCTCAAAATTTATGAAATTGCCCAATTGGTCCTGCATAATTCTAGCAGAAAATGCTACAGCATCTTCTGGCGTTACTGATCCATCAGTTGTAACAGTTAGTGATAACTTGTCATAATCAGTTTGCTGACCAACACGAGCATTATCAACATTGTATGCAACTTGAACAACTGGACTATATATAGCGTCAACAGGGATAACGCCAATTGGAGCATCTTCCTTTCTGTTTACGGCTGAGGGAACATAACCTTTTCCATTTTCCACAGTAAATTCTATTACAAGTTTTGCTCCTTGGTCTAATGTGCAAATCACGTGATCTTTATTCATAATTTCAACTTCAGAAGGGCACTCAATCATTCCAGCTGTAACTGTTGATGGACCATCAATATTTAAGTTTATTTTCTTAACTCCGTTATAATCCATCCTTACCTTAATGCCTTTAACGTTTAATATTATATCAGTCAGGTCTTCTCTTACACCCGGTATTGAGGAAAACTCATGAAGCACACCTTGTACATACATAGATGTAATAGCTGAACCTTGAAGAGATGATAACAAGATACGTCTTAGAGCGTTACCTAAAGTTACCCCATAACCTCTCTCAAGAGGCTCTGCAATAATTGTTGATGTGTTATCTTTATTAGCATCATTTTTAACATGAAGTTTTGATGGCTTAATTATCTCTTTCCAATTCTTTTCTATCATAATAACTCTCTATAAATATTTTTAACTTTAACTTTTATACTCTTCTTCTCTTTTTTGGTCGGCAACCATTGTGGGGAATAGGTGTTACGTCTCTAATAGAGTTTACCTGAAAACCTATAGTTTGAAGTGCTCTAAGTGCAGATTCTCTTCCAGATCCTGGTCCCTGGACTTGGATGTCTACGGTTTTAACACCGTGTTCTGATGCTTTTTTACCTGCGTCTTCTGCCGCTAACTGAGCTGCATACGGTGTTGATTTTCTTGATCCCTTAAAACCCATAGTTCCTGCAGATGACCAAGAAATAGCATTACCTTGAATGTCAGTAATTGTAACTACAGTATTATTAAAAGAAGAATTGACATGAGCAACAGCGTTTGTGACATTTTTTCTTTCTTTTTTTCGAATTCTTGTTTGTGTAGGTTGTTTAACCATAGCCTTTTCTCCCTCTGAGAGTTATTTCTTTTTACCAGCTATAGCTTTTGCTGGACCTTTTCTTGTTCTTGCATTTGTATGTGTTCTTTGACCTCTTACTGGAAGATTTTTTCTATGTCTTAATCCCCTTAAACAACCTAAATCTAAATATCTCTTAATATCCATAGATGTTTTTCTTCTTAAATCACCCTCAACTAAAAAATCATTATCAATGATGTCTCTTATTTTAGAAAGCTCGTCCTCAGATAAATTATTAATTCTCTTTTCTTCAGAGATCCCAACCTTTTTACAAATATCTTTAGAACTAGTTAAACCAATTCCGTGAACATATGTTAATGCAATATGAACTCTCTTATTTGTAGGTACGTTAACTCCAGCTATTCTTGCCACAAGATTCTCCTTTTCTTTTTTAAGATCTATTTAAACCTTAATAGATCGCGCATTATAGTATTAACAAAAATACAGTCAAACTTTTTATATGAATCATAAGAGTTTTACTATTGCCTTTGATACATCTTCTATGCTCATCATACCATTAACTGTCACAAGTTTTTTCATGTTTTTATAAAAATCAAGAACTGGTTTTGTATCTTTTTTATAAATTTTAATTCTATTTTTTAAAATTGTAGAGTTGTCATCCTCTCTAATATTTGAGGTTTCTAAAGCTCTAGTTGTAATTCTATCAATTAAAATATCTTCATCGACATCAATAAATATGATTTTATTAATCTCAGAGTTTTGAACTTTTAAGATTTTTTCAAGTTCTAAGGCTTGATTTAAAGTTCTAGGAAAACCATCTAAAATAAATCCTTTTTTACAGTCTGGTTCAGCAAGTCTTTTTTCAACAATAGACATAATTATTTCATCTGGTACGAGATCACCATTATCCATTATGTTTTTAGCACTTATTCCTAGATCAGTTTTAAGTTTCACTTCTTCCCTTAAAATATCTCCCGTTGATATTTGAATTATTTTAAATTTTTCTATCAAGAATTTCGCTTGAGTTCCTTTACCTGCACCAGGAGGGCCAAATAAAATTATATTCATTTACCTTCTAGCCCCTCTTAATTTTGTTTTTTTAATCAGACCAGAATACCTATGAGCAATCAGATGAGATTGGGCTTGAGCAACTGTATCCATAGAAACAGTTACCACAATTAATAAGCTTGTGCCCCCAAGATAGAAAGGTATAGAATATTTTGAGATTAAAATTTCTGGCAATATACATACAGCAGCCAAATAAGTTGCTCCAATAGCTGTAAGTCTAGTAAGCACAAAATCAAGGTAGTCTGATGTTGGAGGTCCTGGCCTGATTCCTGGAACATACCCGCCATTTCTTTTTAAATTATCTGCAGTTTCATCAGGGTTGAAAACAATAGCAGTATAAAAAAAGGCAAAAAATACAATTAAGCTAATATACAATGCCAAATATAAAGGCTGACCTCTGCCAAAGTATGAATTCAATGTTAATACCCACTCAGAGCTATTTCCATCTAATCCAGAAAAAGATGAAAGCGACGTAGGCAAAAGAAGTAATGCTGAAGCAAAAATAGGAGGAATAACACCAGGGACATTAATTTTTAATGGTAGGTGAGAGGAATCACCTGCAAACATTTTATTACCCATTTGTCTTTTAGGATACTGAACTACAATTTTTCTTTGAGAACGTTCAATAAAAACAATGAAAACTATAACTGCTATGGCAAGTATAAAAATAGCTACAATCAGGAATGAAGAAATTGAACCAGTTCTACCTTGTTCTAAAATTTGCGCTAATGCACGTGGTAATTCAGCAACAATTCCAGAGAAAATAATTAAAGAAACACCATTACCCAGCCCTCTTGAAGTAATCTGTTCCCCTAACCATAATAAAAACATAACAGATCCAACTAAAGTAACGACTGTTGTTACTTTAAAAAAAACTCCAGGATTATTAACAAGTGAACCTGAAGCTCCTGATATACCTTCTAATGCAACTGCAAAACCATAAGCTTGAACCGTTGCAAGAAGAACTGTTAAATAACGTGTATATTGGTTGATTGTTTTTCTGCCAGATTCACCATCTTTTTTTAATTGAGACATTTGTGGTGAAATTGAAGTCATTAACTGCATTATAATAGAAGCAGAAATATAAGGAAGTATTGTAAGAGCAAAGATCGTCATACGACCTAACGCTCCTCCAGAAAACATGTTAAACATCCCTAATACGCCATTGTTAGCATTATTTACAATTTCAGATAATGCAACAGCATTTATACCAGGCACAGGGATGTATGTACCAAGCCTGTAAACAATTAAGGCACCAAGAGTAAATAGAATTCTTTGACGTAGCTCGGTGGCTTGACCTAAAACTCCGAACATACTTTCATTAGCCATAAACTAAACCTCTGATTTATTTTCTATTTTTTTAACTAATTTTTCATTATTTTGAATTAATACAGATCCACCTACTTTCTCTACTTTGTCTTTTGCAGATGAAGAAATTGCAGAAATTTCAATATTAATTTTATTTTTTAGTTCACCATTTGCCAAAAGCTTTACTCTTGATTTTTCTGAATTAATAAGACCTATATCCATTAAAACTTTATTATTAATTGTTTTATTTGGATCAATAATTTTTTCATCTATAAGTTTATCTAGCCTATTAACGTTTATTTCAACAAACGATACCTTGTTGATATTATTAAAACCCCTTTTTGGCAAACGCCTATGAATAGGCATCTGTCCACCTTCAAAACCTTTGATAGAAACTCCAGATCTAGCTTTCTGTCCCTTATGGCCTTTACCTGAAGTTTTGCCAGTACCTGAACCTATTCCTCTACCTATTCTCTTTCTATTTTTATTAGAGCCAACGTTGTCTTTTATATTATTAAGGTTCATAAAACTCTCCTAATTAGCAAACCTAGCCTATTGATTCGTAACAATCAGATGCTTAACTTTATTTATCATTCCTCTTATTGATGGAGTATCCTCCAACTCTTTGCTTCTACCAATTTTATTTAAACCGAGGCCAATAAGAGTTTGTCTTTGATAAGATTTTCTACCAATTGGACTTTTTGTTTGAGTAACAATAATAGTTTTTTTATCTGACATAATATTACCTTTAAATTCTAATAATTATTCTGTTTAGTTCTTTGCATTACCAAAGATTTCTGCAACTTTTTTACCTCTTTTATTTGCAATATTTCTTGGAGAACTCATAATCTTAAAAGCATCAAATGTTGCTTTGATCATATTATGCGGATTAGAGGTACCAATTGACTTTGCTACAACATCTTGAACTCCAAGTGTTTCGAAAACAGCTCTCATGGGACCACCTGCAATTATACCTGTACCAGAAGGAGCACTTCTAAGAACCACTCTGCCAGCACCATAATGGCCTTTCATATCATGATGAAGGGTGCGTCCTTCTTTCATTGGGACTTTAACCATATTCTTTTTGGCATCGTCGGTAGCTTTTTTTATTGCTTCAGGCACTTCCTTAGCTTTGCCAGTACCAAAACCTACTTTACCTCTTTGATCTCCAACAACTACTAAAGCAGCAAAACCAAAACGTCTTCCACCTTTTACAACTTTAGCTACACGATTTATACCAACCAATTTATCTACAAGTTCAGTATTTTCTTTGTTATTTTGATTATCTTGTTTATCAACTCTTGCCATTTTAAACCCCTAAAATTTTAATCCGCCTTCTCTAGCTGCTTCAGCTAGAGTTTTAACTCTACCGTGATAAACGTAACCACCTCTATCAAACACAACGCTAGTTATTCCTTTTTTTAAAGCCTTTTCCGCAATTAATTTCCCGACAACAGCGGCAGCTTCTTTATTCCCACAATTTTTAAATTTGTTTTTGATATCAGCTTCTAAACTTGAGGCTGATGTAAGAGTTACTCCCTCATTATCATCTATAATTTGTCCATATATGTGCTTGCCTGATCTATGAACAGATAAACGAAGTTTACCTATAGATTTTTTTCTTAGAGAGGCTCTGTTTCTCTGTTTTCTTCTCTCATGTAAGGATGTTAAATTACTCATTATTTCTTCTTACCTTCTTTACGTAAAATAAATTCATTAGCATAACGTATTCCTTTACCTTTAAATGGTTCAGGAGGCCTTTTTGAACGCACCATAGCCGCAAATTCACCAAGCTTTTGTTTATCAGCACCAGAAATCGAAAATTTAGTATTTCCGTCCATTTTAATTGATAAACCCTCTGGCACTTCTATCTCTACAGGATGACTAAGCCCTAAACTAAGTGACAGCTTGTTACCTTGAAGGGTACCTCTATATCCTACACCAACAATTTCCATTTCTTTCACAAAACCTTCACTTACCCCTTGAACAGCACTATTTATAAGAGCTCTAGTTGTGCCCCAAATAGCTTTCCCCCGTGAGCTTTTGTCTTTAGGTATTACTGATATTTTATTATCTTCTATAGATAAATTAACAGCATCACTTACAGGAGCAGTTAACTCTCCTTTTGAACCTTTGGCCCAAAAACTTTGATCGTGATGCTTGACCTCAACACCATTAGGTATATTAATAATTGCCTGACCAACTCTTGACATAATTTTACTCCTAAAAAACCTGACACAATACTTCACCGCCAACATGGGCAGCTCTTGCTTCATTATCACTCATCACTCCTCTCGGAGTTGACAAAATAGATATTCCAAGGCCGTTATAGGTACGAGGTAAATCACTTATTCCAGAGTAGACCCTCCTGCCAGGAGTAGATATTCTTTTTATCTCATTTATAACTGGTCTACCTTCATAATATTTTAATTCTATTTCGAACTCGTGAATACCTGGTCTTTTTTCAACTTTAGAAAAATTACGAATATAACCCTCTCTTTTAAGAACATCTAAAACATTAGCCCTAAACCTTGATGCTGGGGCCTTCACAACTGACTTGTAGGCTGACTGACCATTTCTGATCCTAGTCAACATATCTCCAAGTGTATCACTCATTGACATAATTAATACCTTTCTACCAACTTGACTTCACCATGCCTGGAATTTGTCCAGACAAAGCTAATTCCCTTAGGGCAATACGTGACATTTTTACTTTTCTGTAATACCCACGAGGTCTGCCTGTAATTAAACATCTATTTCTAAGTCTTATTTTAGCTCCATTTCTAGGCATCTGCGCTAATTTTAACTGAGCTTCAAATCTTTCTTCAATAGGAAGTGACCTATTTGAACAAATAGCTTTTAACCTATCTCTTCTTGATTTGTTTAATTTAACTTGTTTTTCTTTATTTAAGTTTTTTTGTATAGCGCTTTTTTTGGCCAACTTATTCTCCTAATAAAATTTATTGTGAACTAAATGGAAAATCAAATCCATTAAGTAACTCTTTAGCCTCAGCATCTGATTTAGCAGATGTAACAAAAATTATATCCATACCTCTAATTGAATCTACGTTATCATATTCAATTTCTGGAAAAACGAATTGCTCTTTTAAGCCTAACGCATAATTACCTTTACCATCAAAGCTTTTAGGATTAATACCCCTGAAATCTCTAACTCTAGGTAGTGCAATATTTATAAATCTATCAACAAATTCATACATTTTATCTTTACGAAGTGTAACTTTAACGCCAATAGGCATACCTTCTCTAAGCTTAAAACTTGCATTAGCTTTTTTTGATTTTGTAACAACTGGCTTTTGACCAGTAATTAAACTTAGTTCATTAACTGCTGAGTCAATTTTTTTACTATCTTTAACTGCTTCACCAACACCCATATTAATAACAACTTTTTGAAGCTTCGGAACCTCATACTCATTTTTATAATTGAACTTATTTTTTAGAGAAGTCACAATCTCTGTATTATATTTTTCTTTTAAACGTACGGCCATTAACGTCTCCACTTTACTTATCTAACAAAGAACCTGATACAACTGACAGTCTTTGTTTTACACCGTCCTTGATTTCATACTTAACTCTAGTAGGCTTTCCAGTATCTGGGTCTAAATGAGATACATTAGAAATATGAATAGAGGCTTCTTTTTCTTCAATTTTACCCGGGCTTTCTTGAGTTGCCTTTTTATGGTGCTTAACTATATTAACGCCCTCTACAACCACCCTATCTTTATTCCTTAAAACTGATAAAATATTACCAGTTTTACCTTTATCTTTGCCTGCTATGACTATTACAGTATCACCAGTTTTGATCTTATATTTTTTATTCATTACAAAACCTCCGGAGCAAGAGAAACTATTTTCATAAATTTTCTATTACGTAATTCTCTAGTCACAGGTCCAAAAATCCTGGTTCCTATTGGCTCATTGCTTTTGTTGACTAATACAGCAGCATTCTTATCAAATCTGATACATGTCCCGTCATTCCTTCGCACTTCTTTTGCTGTCCTTACTATAACGGCTCTATGTACATCACCCTTTTTAACACGGCCTCTAGGGATGGCTTCCTTTATAGAGACAACTATAACATCGCCAACCGCTGCTGTTTTTCTACCAGAACCACCCAGAACCTTTATACACTGAACTCTTCTCGCACCTGAATTGTCGGCCACTTCTAAATTACTTTGCATCTGTATCATAATTTGTCTCCCAAACTCTTTTAATATAAAACTTCAAAACGTTTATTTTTTGAAATAGGAGTGCATTCCTGAATACTTACAATATCACCAACATTAAATTTATTTTGACTGTCATGCGCAGCAAACTTTTTTGATTTTGTAACGAATTTTTTATATATTGGATGCATAATTTTTCTTTCAACCAAAACAGTTATTGTTTTCTCTGCTTTGTTACTAACAACCTTTCCTGTCAATATTCTTCTAGGCATTTTATATTCCTTAAACTTTTGTTGATACGGTACTGTTTAATATTGTTTTAATACAGGCAATTTCACGTCTAATTTGTTTAAATCTGGCTGGATTTTCATTTTGGCCATTTGTGACTTGAAACCTAATATTAAATTGCTCTTTTCTTAACAATTTTAATTGATCCTTAAGTTCATCACTTGTTTTAACTTTTAAATCTTTGGGCTTATACTTTGCCATTTAAACCTCTTCTATTACTCGCCTAATCTTTTTACAACCTTGGTGTGCATCGGTAATTTAGCAGCAGCTAATCCTAATGCTTCCTTAGCCGCAGTTTCTGAGACACCGTCTAATTCAAACATAATTCTACCCGGCTTTACCCTACATACCCAATATTCAGGTGATCCCTTACCTTTTCCCATTCTAACTTCTGCGGGTTTACTTGAAACAGGAACATCTGGGAAAACTCTTATCCAAACTCTTCCAGCACGCCTTAAGTGTCT
>JADHRC010000046.1 GCA_016777645.1 Alphaproteobacteria bacterium | reverse complement strand
AGCTAAAATTATCTGATGAAGAAATAAATAAAAGAAAGAAAAATAAAAAAACAAATACTGCCCCTAAAAGAAGGGGGTATAATAAAATATTTCATGAAAGTGTTCTTCAAGCAGATAAGGGAGCTGACTTTGATTTTTTAAAGCCTGTTAAATAATATCAAAAGGCTAAAACATATCTTTGCATGTGAGGATAATTTTTAAAGTAATCTTGATGAAAAGTTTGAGTTATTTTTTTAAAATCAATTAAATTTTCTTCATCTATTTTTTCAATTTTTATGTTAGCTAATTTCATTTTTTTAATCAGAGTTTCATCTTCTAATGTAGCTAATTGTCTTTGAAATTCAGTAGCATTTTTAGATTTATCAATCACAAATTCCTTTTGTGAATAAGAGAGTTTATCAAAATAACTATAATTGATAACAAATAAACAAAATCCAAATATATGTGAAGTTAAGGTAACAAATTTCTGTTTTTTATAAACACCAAAATTCCAATAGTTAGTTAAAGGGTTCTCTTGGGCATCAATTTCATCATTCTCTATTGCTAATTTAAAATCTCTGACATCAAGTGGCTTTGGTTTAAAACCTAGTTTTTTGAAAATATCAATATGAAGCGGGCTAGGGGTAGTCCTTATTATTTGCTCTTCGCAATCAGACAATGATTTTATTAATCTTATTTTAGAGCTGATATGTCTAATACCATTGTCCCAAAAACCTAATAATTTTAAGTTTTTATCTTTCAATTTGTTGTCAATATAGTCAAAGAAATCAAATTTTAATAATTCATAAGCTTGATCTCTATTATTAAAAAAATAGGGTAAGTCTAAAATTTTAATTTCAGGTAATATTTTTTCAAAATAGCTTGATAACAAATATGAAATATGTAGCTCTTCTTGTTGGGTTTTTAAAATCAAACTGGAGGCTTTTTCACCTGCATTTGTAATATCCATAATAAAATTTATATCGAAATTACCACTTATTTCTTTGATGAAATATTCAATAGATTTGGTATGTAATGATGCGGCACCTTGGTAACCACCAATAATTAATTTGTCTTTCAAGACAAAAGTCTTATTTTATTTTGAATAGGGAGCAAGCATTACCTCCAGTTATCATTTCAATTTGATCATTAGATAAACCTTCAGTGCCCATAACATGTTCTATAGGGTCATCTTCTGCCATGTCGTATGGATAATCTGTTCCCATAACAATATGATCAGCACCATATTTATCAATAAGGTACTTTAGCTGATCAAATGAGAAAACTACAGTATCAAAATACATTCTTTTTAGGTAATCAGAAGGTTTGTGTTTAAGGTTATTTCCTCTACAATCAGGTCTTGCGCCCCATGCATGATCAATTCTAGCAGAATATGCTGGAAGATATCCTCCTCCATGTGCAACAAAGATTTTTAAATTTGGATTTTTTTCCATTGTTCCATCAAAAATTAAATGATGTAGTGCTGCCGTCGTATCCATTGGGTTGCCAATAATATTAATAAAATAATGATCTTTTAATCTATCACCTTCTGGATAACCATTAGGGTGAAGAAAAATTGGCACATCTAACTTTGTAGCTGTTTCCCAAACTCCGTCATATGAGGGGTGTGATAGCTCTTTACCATCTTGGAATGTAATAATTTGAAATCCTCTAATATCAAGCTCATTAACACATCTTTCCATTTCTTTTACTGCAACATCACCATTCTGCATAGGTAATGTACCTAAAGCTACAAACCTGTCTTTACGATTATTAGCTGTTTCAGATAGTTTATTATTAATTGTTTCTATTGCTTTAAAAGCTACCTGATTTTTTACATTACAATAATGTTGAAAGGGAACAGGAATAAGGACTTGTGTATCAATACCTTGCGAGTCCATTTTCTCTAGCCTTGTTTCAACATTTGTAAGATCCATAAACCTGTCTTTAATTTGCTGAATATTTTGATTTGTTGTTGTTTGATTTGCATGCCTAAATGCAGGAATGTCTTGTTGATCAAATAACCCTTGAACCATATCAGCTGCCTCTTGGACGTGAAGATGACAATGAGCATCTACAGTCTTCGTTTTGGGCCTTGTTTTATAGCCAGGTTCACCATGAGATCTTCCAGAAGTTGATCCATAAGGTTTAATAGTCATGTGTGCACTCCATATATTAAAACTAATTATTAATAAAAACCTAATAATAACAATATGTTATAAAAGTAAAATAAGAACATACATTATAACAGTGTATTGTAATAAAATTTAAATATTTCCTTATATAATATATATAAATCATACATCTTAAAGGTTTATTTTAAATATGGAAAACATAATTGATATAGATAAAACTATATATTCTCCATTATGTAGGATGGTTGTTAGTAAAATGGCTTCATCTGTATGCTGGTCAAATGATCATATGGTTAATGAGATTAAGTCCAATCCTGAATTATATAAAGAATTTTCAATTCGTTTTAATAAATATAAATATGAATTGTAATATATTTATTATTCTTTAAAGGTTAAGTTTTTATTTATTAATTATATTTTTATACAATATCTGTGGATAGGGTAATATATTGTTTATTATATATTATTTACATATTTGTCGCATAATATATATTATGTATTAAATATTAATAACTAATCCATCATATGCTGGAAAAACACCAGGTGGACATAAACGTGTGACAACTTCATGGTCTGACTCTGGGCTTAAATGAGTTAAATAAGCAGTCTTTGGTTTTAGGTCTTCTATCCATTTAAATGATAAATCAAAGTGAGCATGAGCCATATGAGGAGTTTCTCTTAAGCCAGTTACAATTAAAACTTTTAGATCACGTAGATTTTTATAACTCTTTTCAGGAAAATTAACGACATCTGTACAATAAGCTAATTCATTATTAAAAATAAAACCAAGTGAATCAATTGCGCCATGATTTTGTTTAATTGTTTTAATTGAAATATTATTAATTTGTAATTCTTGATAGTAATTGATTAAATTCATCTCTAATGGTGGTTGAAAATAAGATTGGCTTGATGAAGATTTTGTAAATAGATAAGTAAACCTGTCTAATAAGACTTTTGATGTTTCAGCATTGGTATATATTTTGATTTTTTCTTTATTATAAAAATAATAAGGCCTAAGTTCATCTAAACCTGATATATGATCTGAATGTTCATGAGTTATAAAAACACCATCTAATTTTTTAATATTATGCTCAATAAGTTGATTTTTAATATCAGGACCCGCATCAACTAATATTGTTGTTTCTTCATCTTGAATTAATAGTGAACATCTTTGCCTTTTATTTTTAGGATTAGTGGGATCACACTTTCCCCAACCTAATTTTCCTAAGGCAGGTATTCCAACAGAGGTCCCACTCCCCAAAACCGTAATTTTAACGCTATTATTCATTAAGCAATCTTATCAAAGATTTTAATTGAATTTAAATATAATTGATTTGTAAATTGATTTAAATCACATTCTCGAAGTTCAGATAAAAACTTGGCTGTATAATAACAGTTTTTAGGTTCGTTAATTGAACCTCTAAAGGGTGTGGGAGCCAAATAAGGTGCATCTGTTTCAACTAAAATTTTATTATCAGGAACAATTGAAGCTATTTCTTGTATTAGTTTTGCAGATTTAAAAGTTACTATGCCTGAAAAAGAAATATAGAAACCTAGATCTAAACCACATAACGCTAGATCTTTTCCTGAGCTAAAACAATGAAGTATTGCTTTAAACATACCTTTTTTATACTCTTTTTCAAGAATATCTATCATATCAATATCTGCATCACGTGAATGAATAATTAATGGTAACCCTGTTTCTCTAGCAACGTTAATTTGAGTTATAAAAGATTTTTTTTGAGCTTCCTTACTATTTGTTCCATAATGATAATCTAAACCACACTCCCCTACTCCAACACATTTTTTATCAGCCGTAAGTTGAAGTATTAAATCGTGATTAGAATTATTATTGTCTTTCAGAACTTCATTTGGATGTATTCCAACCGTAAAATAAACATCTTTATTTGTATGGGATATACTCTTAATCTTTTCAATTTTATTTAAATTTGTAGATATCGTAACTATTTTACATACATTATTATCATAAGAATTTTTTAAAACCTCATCAAGTCTGTCATATAGCTCTGGAAAGTCTAAATGTGCATGAGTATCTATTAGAAAGCTCATGGTTAATTCTGTACTCTTGGAAACAATGGCTCTGGCAGCTCTATTTTAGCTCCTCCTCCAAAAATAACTTCAACGTCTTTAATTTGTCTATTGTTTGAAGGAATCTTTATTTGATCCAATACGGAAGTAGAAGTTTTAGGCAAAAAAGGCTGCAGTAATAAAGATATCTGCCTTAAAGTCTCTATCAATGTAAATAAGACAACCTCCATTCTCTTAAAATCAGTTTTTCTAAGAGTCCATGGTGCTTGTTCATCAGTATACTTGTTAGCATCTGATATTACTAACCAGACATTTTTTAAATAAACATCAAATTTTTGATTATCTATTAAAAGCCTATAGTCATTTATATTATTTTTAATTGAATTTATTAAAATTATATCTTCATTTTTTAAACTTTTTGGTTTTAATGGAATTGTCTCATTGCAATTCTTAAAAATCATAGAAACTACCCTTTGAAAAAGGTTTCCATAACTATTTGCTAAATCACTATTAATTCTATTAATTAATTGAGACTTTGAAAAATCTCCATCATTCCCAAAGGGAACTTCTCTCATTAAAAAATATCTAATTTGATCAACGCCATATTCTTCCACTAAATCAAAAGGGTTTATAACATTACCTAATGATTTTGATATTTTATTGCCTTCGTTAGTCCACCAACCATGAGCAAAAACTTTTTTAGGAAGAGGTAAATCCGCTGCCATTAAAAAAGCTGGCCAATAAACAGCATGAAATCTTATGATATCTTTGCCAACCATATGAATATCAGCAGGCCAAAACTTTGAGTCTTTCATATTACTTTGATCTTTTGAAAAATCACAAGCAGATAAATAATTTGTTAGTGCATCTAGCCATACATACATAATATGTTTATCGTCATTAGGAACTTTTATTCCCCAAGAAAAACTCGTTCTGCTAACCGAAAGGTCTTTAAGTCCACCTTTTACAAAACTAACAACCTCATTTCTCCTACTCTTTGGACTAATAAAGTCTTCATTTTCCTCATAAAGCGTTAAAAGTTTATCTTGCCATTTTGATAAATTAAAAAAATAAGATGGCTCTTCAACCCACTCTACAGGAGCACCAGAGGGAGCTTTGCCGTCTACAATTTCAGATTCTAAAAAAAAAGCTTCATCTCTAACTGCGTACCAACCAGAATATTTTCCAAGGTAAATATTGCCATTTTCAACTAGTTTGTTCCAAATTTTTTGACAAGAATCAAAATGTCTTTTTTCAGTAGTTCTAATGAAATCATCATTAGAAAAATTCATGCAATCTAAAAGTTTTACAAAGTTAATAGAAACTTTATCAACAAATTCTTTGGGTTTTAAATTTTTACTTTTTGCAGCCGTTTCTACTTTTTGACCATGCTCGTCGGTTCCTGTTAAAAAGAAAACATCATTATCATCTAATCTTTTAAATCTTGCCATAATATCGCATGCTAAAGTTGTATAAGCATGTCCTATATGAGGAACGTCATTTACGTAGTAAATAGGAGTAGTAATATAAAATGGAGTAGACATATAAAATACCTTTTGCGTCTATATACCACATAAATCTTTGAAACAATCAATTAAAATGTCTGATTTATTCAAATTTATTGAATTTGCAATACTCATATTTTTATTGAATTCAGAGTATAGATTTAAAAGTTCTGCATAATTCTTTTTTTGTATAATAACTTGAATTAATTCTTTTTCTTTTTCTAGAGTTAATTCTAAATATTTTTTTTCATTTAAAAAGAATAAAGATTTTTTTAAAAGGTCATTGATAATTATATTTAAAAAATTTAAAAGGTTTTCCTGATCTTTTGAGTTAATGACTTGTAATATATCCTCATTTAAATTTAAAAAACCATTTGAAGTAATTAGATCATTCAATATTAATTCATATAGTTGATAAACATTTTCATTTATTAACTCTGATGCAAGACCTTGTAATCCCATGGAATTATTAATAATAAAAAATTTTTCTTGTTCTGAAATTTGTGGGTATAATTTATTAATAACTTCTATAAAACTCTCTTGAATCATCCTGTTAACATAAAAAAGAGCGCATCTTGATTTAATAGTTTCAGAAATATTAATAGGATCATTGCAAACAATAAAAACATATGAATTCTCTGGTAATTCTTCTAACGTTTTAAGAATTAAATTAGAAGAGTTTATGCTTAAATCTTCAATTGAATTAATAAGTGCAATTTTTACTTTTGATATTGAAAATGTTTTATAAAAAAATGTTTTGAATTCTCTAACTTTATCTATCGGAATGTTTTTATTATCTTTTTCAATATTTTTAGTTAGATAAAAAAAATCTGGGTGGGTATTATTATCAAAAAGATAATATGATTTATTTTTCTTTATATTATTTAATGAGATAGGATCGTCACTTTTTTCTTCATTGTTTTCAAACTTACATAAAAGATATTTTGATAATTTAAGTAAAAAGGGTAATTTTCCCGAACCTTTTGGTCCAGCCAATATAATTGAATTAGCGGCTTTTGATTTTACATTTAGAAGAATATCTTCCTGCAAACCTTCGTCTATATAAAAGGAGACATTATTTATTAATTTATTCATTTTATATAATTAGCTTGGATATATGAGAGTAAATACTTTTAGCAACTAAGTTTTCATTTAAATCAGCGTCTATATTAATTATTCTTTTAGGACTTTCTTTGTGTAATTTTAAAAAACCTTCATAAACTTTAGTATGGTAATTTAGTCCTAAATTTTCAAATCTATTTTCTGTCTGATCCACTCTTTTTTTTACTCTTTCCATACCCTTTAATGGACTCAAGTTTAAAAAAAAGGTTAAATGAGGATATAAATTGTAACAATATTTACTATGCAATTCTAACAAAAATTTTTGTTCAACATTTCCTGCTATTCCTTGATAAACTATAGTTGAATCTACGTATCTGTCACACAAAACTATTAAACCGTTATTAATTGCAGGTTTTATAACCTTATTTATATGTTCTCTTCTAATAGCATTAAAAATTAAAGCTTCAGAGTATGCATCCCAAGAATTAATTTTACCAGAAACTAAAAACTTCCTTACCCTTTCACCTTCAGGTGTTCCTCCTGGTTCTCTAGTTGTAACAACATTAAAATTTTTTTTTTTGAGAAAACTTTTTAGAAGATTGATTTGTGTTGTTTTTCCTGCTCCCTCACCACCTTCAAAAGTAATAAAAAGTCCTTTTCTAGAGTTAGGTTTATTTTCCAAGAACTTCTCCATAAAGTAAGTATTTTATTATGGATTGAAACCTTAAAAAGGGTGACATTTTACCAACTTCTTTTGTTGCAACCAAATTTTCTTTGATCAATTCTTTTCCAGGAATAGATATATAAATAGAGCCTACTTTATCACCTTTAGATATAGGTGCAGGCAATGGGTTCATCCACTCAAGTTGTATTTTTGTTTTATTATATTCAAAAGGGGAAATAATTTTTTTAAATGGTTTTTCAGCAATTAAATCAATCTGTTTTTCATTGCCCAACCAAACATCAGCTTTTGTTAAGCTTTTTTTGTTTTGGAACAATGATAGAAGTTTTGTTTCTCTAAATACAATATTAAAAAGTCTTTTACTTTCAAATGTTCTCTTTTTTTTACTGTTTAATCCATTAATAACTATAGTAACTCTTCTATTATTCCTTTTTACAGAACCAATTAAGCCATATCCAGACTCCATTGTGTGGCCTGTTTTCAAACCATCTGCTCCACTCATTGAATAAAGTAAAGGGTTTCTATTAGATTGTTTTATATTATTGTAAGTAAAAACTTTCTCTTCAAATAGTTTGTACAAATCTGGAAAATCCTCGATCATTTTTTTTGTTAAAATTACCAAATCTTTTGAAGTCGTTTGAAGATCTGGATGAGGCCATCCTGTAGAATTTGTAAAATATGTATTTTGCATTCCAATTAATTTTGCATATCTATTCATTTCTCTGGCGAAAGCTTCCTCGTCTCCAGAAATGCCTTCTGCTAAAACAACTGCTGCGTCGTTTCCTGATTGAACTATTAAGCCTAACAATAAGTCCTTAATAGAAACATTGCTGTTGAGTTCTAAAAAAGACCTAGAACCCCCCATTTTCCAGGCTCTATCAGAAACTAAAAAAGTATCAGAGATTTTAAGAGAATTATCTTTTATCTTGTCAAAGACTATATATGCAGTCATAACTTTTGCCATGGAAGCTGGTTTCATGATTTCATTTGAATTTTTCTCAAACAAAACATCATCAGTTTCATGATCATAAATTATAACTTGTTTGGCAGGTGTTGTGATATCTAAAAAATTTGCTAATGAAGATTTAGGTATTATGATAAAAAAACAAATTAAAAAATTTAATATATGTAAACTCTTATATATCCTCATAAATATACAAATCCCTGTTTTTTTTATTCAATAATAATTTTAGCACCTTGCATTCCTTTTTCTAAGAGCATTGAATGTAAAGAGTCAACCTTTTCAACGCTTGTAAATGGGCCAGCTTTAACTTGGTATAAAGTTTTATTACCTTTAGAAATTTTGTAAATCTTCATTTTCTCTAAATAGGAAACTTTTTCTCTCATTAATTCTGCATTTTCTCGAGAGCTAAAAGAAGCTAATTTAATATAAATTTTATAATCTTTTTTTTCATTAGTTAAATCATAATTAATTTTTTTCTTTGTTTTAAAGCTATCTGGCCCTTCAATTTTAACTGTATTAATCTCTGGTTTATTTACAATTGGAGTTTCTATTTTTGGTAGTTCTGCAATTTCTGGAAACATTCCTTTTTTTGCAAGTTTTTCAAGAGTGAGACTTTCATCTTTTAAAATAGTTACTCTAACTAAACCAGTACCTTTCCTTTTAAGATCAAGAATGTCCGCTGCTTTTGAAGATAAATCAATTATTCTGTCATTAACAAAAGGTCCCCTATCATTGATACGTAAAATGATTGATTTGTTGTTTTTTAAATTAGTTACTTTGACTGCGCTTGGCATTGGTAATGTTTTATGAGCAGCAGTTAAGGCATATTGATTATAGATTTCTCCGTTTGCAGTAAGTTTTCCATGAAATTTAGGGCCATACCATGAAGCAATACCAGTTTCATTATAATAAAGATCTTTTTTAGGGAAGTAATACTTACCTTTTATATTATACTTATTTCCAACCTTATAGATAGGTTTAGCAATTGGAGCTTCGTTATCTTTGGGTATTAGATATTTTTTTCCTAGGTTTGCAGCTACTTCAATACCAGAGGTACAGGCTTGGTTGAAGGCTAATAATAATAATATAAAAAGATTTTTATACATTATTTTAATGCTTAATTAAATTCAAAAGGTTAATGCGCATAATTACTCATATATTGTATCAGATAGTTTGCCAACAGCTATTGCGAAATAGTTAGATCTATTCCAATTTAAAAGAGCATCAAAATTTCGATACACTAAATAACCATACTCACCATAGTTTTTAGGTATTATAAGACGAGCTTTTACATTAACTTTTGGTAAATGATTTTTATTTTCATCAAGTATTCCAGACGAAGTCCAGTCACTTAATGAAACATATTTTTTATCATTAACTTTATTATTATAGTTACCTAAATAAACTTTTCTTCCCCATGTTAACTGATTAGACCAACCTACTTTTTTTAAATAATTAGCTGCAGATGCAAATACATCTGGTTTAGAATTCCAGATATCTTTACTTCCGTCCTTGTTCCAATCTGTTGCATAGTTAAGAAAGCTTGAGGGCATAAATTGGCATTGTCCCATTGCCCCTGCCCACGAACCAGTCATTTTATCGAAAGAAATGTGTCCTTCATTAATTATAGTGAGAGCATTTAACAACTCTTTTTTAAAATATTCATGACGTCTTCCTTCAAAAGCCAGGGTAGATAACGCAGAAATAACTGAAAAGCCACCCGTTAATCTTCCAAAATCAGTTTCAATGCCCCATAGAGAAACTAAAAATCGTGGTTGAACACCATAATACTCGCTTACTTTTTTTAAAATATCTTTATTTTCATTATATTTTTTATTAGCTTTTTTAATTCTAGAACTAGTTACAACTTTCTTTAAATACTCATCTAGTGTTAACTTAAACTCAGGTTGAGACCGGTCCAACTCTATTACGCGTGGTATAAAAACTGACTTTTTTTGAAAATCTTTAATTATCTGGGTTGAAACACCTTTTTGTTCAGCCTCTTTGGACATTTTTAATAAAAAAGTATTAAAATCATTTTGAGAAAATGCTTTAAAAGAAAATATAAAAAAACTTACATATATAATACTTATCAAAACATTTGAGACATTCATTTTGGTAACCTTTTTTAATTATTCTTTATTCCTTCCATGTTAAATGCAAGAAAAAATATATTAAAAATATATAAACTCTTTTAAGAAAAATATTAAAAAAAAATCTTGCTATCATTAAGTCGCTAGTTTAAGAAAATTAAATTACCGGATGGGTGACTGAGCGGTTGAAAGTACCGGTCTTGAAAACCGGCGAAGGTGAAAGCCTTCCGTGGGTTCGAATCCCACCCCATCCGCCATTAAACACTTATAAGTGATTGATTTAATTTATATTATTAATAATATAAAATCTTTACCCACCATTCTACCCACCACAAAGCATTAGATCAAAACAGATCTTATAAACAAGGTGCCTCAAACGTGCCCTTGGTTGCTTATCTTGCATCTATAACGCTAGTTGTGGAGCCCAAGTGTAAACCTTCATCGTATTACGCACCAAATACAGTGGCGTTTATACCCTACCAGCGTAAAAT
>JADHRC010000045.1 GCA_016777645.1 Alphaproteobacteria bacterium | reverse complement strand
AACTTCTATTTTTTCGTTTTGTGACTGTTCCATTAAATCATTTAATTGTTTATCTGTAAAATACAAACAACCTTTTGTTTTTTAAATTTATTACATAACTCAAGACCAAAAGCCTTAGTCAACGGTGTTGTCCATACTCTATGAAATGAAGCAGCTTTGTCATTTGTATAGGTAAAGACTTCTAATTTAACATCAGTTAATAAATTGCTATATTTTTTATCCATTTTTTCTTTTGCTTGAGTAGCTTTTTTAAAATTGCGAAATGATCCAAACTGTACTCTATACAAACCAATTTTATCAGTTGCAGGTTTTAATTTATCATCAGTTATAGGTTTTAATTTATTAATATTTTTATCATCAATATTTTGAGGCTTATTTATATTATTTTTTTTACTTTCAGATAATTTTTGATCACCTTTAGCATTAACATCTTCTTTAGTTTCATTGTTCTCATTTTCAATAATATCTATAGGTAATAATTCCGGCTTATCTGGCAAAGGTCTGATTTTTTCATCTTTTTTCAAAGCTGATTTATTATTTAAAATTTCAATATCGAGGTTTGATACCTTTAAACCACCAGGATCTTTTGGTTTCAAAATGACATTTACATTATCAGGACCAAGAACTATTAATTCGTTATTTTCTTTATCTTCAAAGAAAATCTTTAACCCAAACATACCAATTGAAGATATAGTACCAACACTTAAAAAAAATATAATTAATATTTTGAGTATGTTGTTCATTGTAACTACATTTCAAGAACAGGTTCAATAGATAATATTTTTAAACCTTTTCTTATAGTCATAGCAACTGCTTTTACTAAACATAATCTTGAATTTGTTAACTTTTTATTGTTGTCAATAATAAATTTAAAGCTTTGATCATCCTTGCCCTTATTCCATAAGCTATGAAATAAACTCGATAATTCAATTAAATAGTAACAAAGCCTATGAGGTTCATGATTTTTAGCTGCTAATTCCAAAGATCTAGGCCATAAAGAAATAAATTTAATAAGTTCTATTTCTTCTTTAGTAGTTAGGTTTGAAAAATTGTCTGCTAATAGGTCTTTTTCTAAAACATTTGCAGATTTAAAAATTGAGTTGCATCTAGCGTGAGCATACTGAACATAAAAAACTGGATTATCTTTTGATTTTTCTGTTACCTTTTTAAAATCAAAATCTAAAGATTGATCATTTCTTCTAGTCAACATTATAAATCTTATTACATCTTTTCCAACTGCATCTATAATGTCTGAAAGAGTTACAAAATTACCTGATCTTTTGCTCATCTTTACAGGCTTTCCATCCTCCAAAAGGTTAACAAGTGAGCATACTTTTGTATCAATTGATATAGACCCATCAGAAAGAGCTTGAACAGCAGCATTAATGCGAGAAATATAACCTATATGATCAGCCCCAAGGACATTGATTAAATTCCCATTTGTCCTATTAATTTTATCTAAATGATATGCCATATCAGTTGCGAAATATGTCCAACTTCCATCAGATTTTTTTAAAGCTCGGTCTGTGTCATCACCAAAATTGGAGGATTTGAAAAGAAGTTGTTCCCTTTCTTCCCAATTTTTGGGTTTAGTACCCTTCGGTGGATCTAAAATTCCTTTATAAATTAAATCTTTATCTTCTAATATTGACAATGTTTTTTCTAACAAACTTCCTGAAATGATTTCCTTTTCACTCGTATAAACATCCATTTCTATACCTAGTCTTAAAAGATCATTTCGTATTATTTTCATAATCACATCCAGTGAAACCTGTCTTACTAATTCAGAAACTTTTGAAGGTTCATTCGATTTTAAATCACTCCCAAATTGCTCAACAAGTTTTTGTCCAACTTCTTTAAGATATTCTCCAGGATATAATCCTTCTGGTATTTCTTTAATTTTTTTTCCAAGACATTCTTCATATCTAAGTAAAGCTGAATTTACCAATTTGTCTATTTGTGATCCAGCATCATTGATGTAGTATTCTTTTGTAACTTCATAACCAACTTCTTTTAACAATGAAGCCAACGCATCTCCAAACACCGCTCCTCTTGTATGACCAGCATGCAAGGGTCCAGTCGGGTTTGCAGAAATATACTCAATATTAATTTTTTTACCATTACCAAGATCGGTGGCATCCCATTTTTTTTCATTAGATAAAATACTTTTCAAGCAGCTGTTCCAAGTTTTCTCAGTCAACTTAATATTAATAAAACCAGGTCCAGCAACATTAACCTCATCCACTCCTGGTAATTTAGCAATATAACCAATAAACATATTAGCAATTTGAATTGGTTTAAGACTTAAATATTTACTTAAAATCATTGCTAAGTTTGTAGACATATCGCCATGATCTAAGCTTTTAGGAGGTTCCAAGGTTAACTTTGTTAAAATTTCATTAAAATCAAATGTCAAGTTGTTATCAGATTTAAAATTAAAAAGTAACTGAGTTAATTGATCTAAATATATCTTATAGACATTCATAAAAACTAAATTTCCTCTTTAAAAAACTTTATATATTGTTTTCTTAAAAAATTATCACTCATTCCAGCAATATAATCTGTAATCACCCTTGCTTGTTTGGCAGCAGTTGATGTGTATAATGAATGTCCTTTAAAATTTCTCCATTGATAAGGTAGAAATGATATATTTTCTTGAAATAAATAAAACAACTTTTCTATCATTACAGAATATTTTGATAATTTATCTAAAATTATTTTATTATGATACATATTTTTGAATAAAAATGATCTAATTTCCTCCATATTAGAACGTGCTTTTTGAGATAACTTTATCACATTATCATTATGATTTCTTATATCTTCAACTGTTCTAAAATTATTTTGGGTTATAATTTGAGATGAGTTAGAAATAATATCATTAATGAAGTAGCTAACTAACCTTCTGATTAACTGATGAACTAAAATATCATCTTCAATATTAGTGTACATTTTTTTAATATCTAAAATTATTAAATTTACAAGTTCAACACATTGAAGATCATTTATTGTAAATAGTTTTTCTCTTAGGCCATCATCAAAATCATGTGTTAAATAAGCAATATCATCAGAAATATTAGCAACCTGTGCTTCTAATGAAGGATATTTTTTTAACTCTAACGAAAACTTTTTCAATATTTTTTGTAATTCACATGGAATATATTGATGATCAAGATACGGTCCATTATGCTTAATCAAGCCCTCTAACGTCTCAAAGGTTAAATTTAAACCATCAAAATTTGGATATTTTTTTTCTAGAAAAGTTACAATTCTTAACGATTGCTGGTTATGATCAAAACCATTATAATTTTTCATTAAATTTTTAAGAACCTCTTCACCTTTATGACCAAGTGGTGGATGACCAAGATCGTGGGCTAGAGCTAGCGTCTCTGTTAAATCTTCATTGATTTTTAATGATTTTGCAATTGATCGAGCTATTTGAGAAACTTCAATAGTATGCGTTAGACGAGTTCTAAAATGATCTCCTGAATGATAAACAAAAACTTGAGTTTTATCTTTAAGTCTTCTAAATGCTTCTGAATGAATTATTCTATCTCTATCTCTTTGATATTCTGATCGCCCTAAAACTAAATTTTCGTCAATGTAAAACCTACCTCTTGTATTACTACTATGGCATGCATAAGGCATTATATTAGGGATATCGTTTAAATACTTCAAAATAAAATCACAAATATTAATTCAATATAATCAAGATACGTGATATACTATTAAATATAAAAAGTTAACTATTTCAATTAGTAAAATTTTAGGTATTCACATGAATGTTATTGATGAAAACCATCAAATTAGTTTTAATATATCTCAAGCGGCTTCTAATAGAATAAAAACTTTACTTAAAAATGAACAAGGGTCTTACTTTAGAATTTCTGTTTTAGGTGGAGGTTGCTCTGGTTTTCAGTATGACTTTTCTTTTGCTGAAAAGCCAAATGAGGATGATTATGTTTTTAATACTAATGAAATTAATTATCTCATAGATAAAGTTTCAATGGATTTTTTACAAAATAGCAAATTAGAATACGTATCTGAATTAGCTGGATCATTTTTTAAGATTGAAAACCCTAATGCCACAGCAAACTGTGGATGTGGAACAAGTTTTTCAATATGAAATTAATATAATTATATGAATCTAAAAATTGCTAGTTTTAATGTAAATTCAATAAAAATGCGTTTAAATAATGTTTTAGAATGGATTGAAGACTCTAAAACTGACATCATTTTAATGCAAGAAACTAAAACTGTTGACGAAAATTTTCCTCATTTAGAATTCAATAATAAAGGATATGAAACTATTTGTTGTGGACAAAAGTCTTATAACGGTGTTGCCATAGCCAGCAAGTTTAAAATTAAAGAGATATCCCGTAGCCTTCCATTTTATGATGAAAAAAATATTGAAGATAATCAAGCAAGGTTCCTACATGTTAAAATAGAAAAAATGAATTTAATATGTATTTATCTACCAAATGGGAATCCTGCTCCAGGCGAAAAGTATGACTACAAGATTAGCTGGATGAGACGTCTAATAAAATATACTAAAGAAATTTATGATAAAAATGAACCGCTAGTCATAGGTGGTGATTTCAACGTTATCCAATCAGAATTAGATTGTTATGATATTAATAAATGGACTGAAGATGCATTGTACCTTGAGCCCACTCGTAGAAAGATGAAAGAATTAATCAACATAGGTTTAACAGACTCATTTAGATTAATTCATCCAAATAATAAAGAATATAGTTTTTGGGACTATCAAGCAGGTGCTTGGCAAAAAGATAATGGAATTAGAATAGATTTTTTTTTAATTTCACCTGAAATAGTAGATATACTTAAAAGCGCTGGAATAGATAAAACACCTAGAGGCAAGGAAAAACCTAGTGACCATACCCCGATATGGATTGAACTAGAAGGTAAAACAATATTATGATCTATAAATATTTTTAGGTATAAAATCTGATCTTTCAGCTTCTCTAGGGTTAGGAACCCAAAGATTACGGTTTGGATGCATTCCAGCACCATAAATAGCAGAAACAGCAGAACTTCTCATTCTATTTAACAATCTAGTATCAGCGTCTCCCATAGAAGGATGGTTTCCCCCATGATTTTTTATTATTTCTTCCCAAGAAGCTTTTCTACTATTAAAAATTTCGACATTGTTAAGTTGAGTACAATTTATTTCATTTTTATTTAAATCAACTATGATTTCATCACCATTTTCAATAAGTCCTATAGGACCACCTATTGCTGCCTCAGGACCAACATGACCTATAACAAGGCCAACAGAGCCACCTGAAAAACGACCATCTGTCATTAAACCTACAATAATATTTTTTTCTCTACATAAAGTTGTAATTCTAGATGTGGAATCTAACATTTCTGGCATACCTGGTCCACCAACAGGACCTTCGTATCTTACAACTATCATGTCATTATTAACGATTTTTTCAGGCTCATTTTCTAAGGTATAAAGAAGACTTTGTTCACCATCGAAAACTCTGGCTATCCCTTTGAAAACATTATTTTCCAACCCACCTTCTACACCAGCTAGTTTAAGAATTGAACTATATTCAGGAGATAGATTTCCGCCTAAAAGTCTTAATCCTCCGGTTTCCTTATAAGGTGACTTAACGGAATAAATAACTTTCCCATCTGGATCTTTAGGTGAAAGTCTTTTTATTTGATCCGATAAAGTTTCACCGGTACAGGTTAAAGTATTTCCATTTAACAAACCTGCTTCTAACAAGTCTTTAATAAAAACCTGAACTCCACCCTCATTATCTATATCTACCATTGAGTATTTCCCAAAGGGTCTTGCATCTACTAAAACAGGAACAACATTTTTGGATAAGTGGTTGAACTCCTCAGCACTCATTATATCTTGAGTGAAATTTGAGTATCCAGCCGCTCTGGCTAGATCAGGTGCGTGTAGCATAACATTAGTAGATCCACCAATAGCCATAGCTACTATGAGAGCGTTTCTTATAGAATCTCTTGTAACAATATCTCTAGGCTTAATATCATTTTTAACCATATTATCTAAATAACTGATCAGCTCATCTGGAAAAGTTTCAACTCTTCTTTTATCATCTGATGGTGGAGCTACCATATGTAATGGTTGCATACCAACTACACCAATAAAGGTTTGCATTGTGTTATAAGTAAACATGCCGCCACAACTTCCAAAACCTGGACAGGCTTCACAGGCAATTCTTTTTTTTAAATCTTCATCATTACTACCAGCAATTTGATAGCTTGAGATTATATCTAGAGGTTCATTGGTCACAGAATCAACACCTGGTCTAATCGGCCCATCAGACATAATTATAGCAGGCCTATTATGTTCTAAAATTGCTGACAAAGTTCCAACAGGAGGCTTGTCACATGCAACTACAGCTATTGTTCCTTCAAGACCTGATGCACTTAAATGTTCACACAAAGTGTCATTAGTAACTTCTCTGCCTATTAATGAGTATCGCATTTCTCTAGTACCATTTCTGATACCATCTGATGTGGCAACAGTATATTCTGGTTGAACTAACCTCATTCTTATTTGACCAGTATTTTGACCAATTCTTAGACGAAGTTTTTCGTGAATTGTTTTAACCTTCTCTTCAACCCCTAAATAACATTGGGAGTCCCCTTTATTTCCAACAACACCTACTGATGGTTCATGAATTAATTCAAGATCTGTATTAAGAACTCGAGCAATTCCATAGGTTTGAGAATTTCTACCAGGATTTTTATCAATTAACACTGTTTTCGAGTTCTTCATTCTTATCTCCAATTATCATTTTATAAATTTAATAAAGCTTTTTCTATCTCAGATTTCCTTTGATTAAAAACATCTTGTTTGTTTTTTACTTCCTGAACAACTTTAGGAGGAGCTTTATCTACAAACATTTTATTATTTAATCTATTATTTATTAAATCAATTTCATTGTTAATATTAGCAAGCTCTTTATTCAATCTATTTTTTTCAGACTTTGTATCTATTAAGCCTTCAATAGGTATCATTAAAACCATTTCATCAAGAGTGCTTATGATAAAATTTTCTTGTCCCAAGATTTCCTCAGAAGCAAAAGTTAGATCATTTAATTTAGCCAAGTTCATAATTAAATTAATGTTGTTTTTAATAGTATCTTGCTTTCGTTTATTTGTGTTTTTAAAAATAAGGTTTATTTTTGAATTTGTTGGTATGTTTTTTTCAACTCTAATAGATCTAATTAATGAAATGACTTTTATTACCAAATCTATTCCATTAGTTAGCGATAATTTTTTAAAAAGTGGTTCTGGCCAATCTGATGAAATAGCTAGTTTTGATGACTTAAAAAGATTTTCTAAAATTTCTTCTGTAACGTATGGCATTATAGGATGTAGCATTAATAAAACATTTTTCATAACCTTAGTGGCAATGAATTTTGTTTCTTCTAGTTCTTCAAAATTATCTTTATTATTTAAAATAGGTTTAATAAACTCAATGTACCAATCGCAATAATCCTTCCATATAAATTGATATAATGCTTCGGCAGCGTCATTAAATTTATATTCTTTTATAGAACTTTTAACTCTAGTATTTAAATCATTATATTGATTAACTATCCATTTATTTACTTCAAGATCAATTTTTTTAATTTTACGATCAACATCTGAAACACAATTATTAAACTCTAAAAATTTACAGCCATTCCAAATTTTAGTACTAAAATTTCTATATCCTGCCACTCTTTCTTCTGAAAGCTTAATATCTCTTCCTTGTGCAGCCATTGCAGCTAAAGTAAATCTTAAAGAGTCTGCCCCATATTTAAATGATAAATCTAAAGGATCTAGAACATTTCCTTTTGATTTTGACATTTTTTGTCCCTTATCATCTCTAACAAGAGCGTGAATATACACTTCTTTAAAAGGAACTTCTCTGTCCATAAAATGAATGCCCATCATCATCATTCTTGCAACCCAAAAGAAAATAATATCAAAACCAGTAACAAGAACACTTGTTGGGTAATATTTTTTTAAATCATTTGTAGTCTCAGGCCAGCCTAATGTAGAAAAAGGCCAAAGTGCTGAAGAAAACCATGTATCTAAAACATCTTCATCTTGGGTTAATTCAACCTTTTTACCATAAAAAATCTCAGCTGCCTCTAATGCATCTTTTTCACAAGATTCAACAAAAACTTTATTATCTGGTCCAAACCATGCCGGTATACGGTGTCCCCACCAAAGTTGCCTTGATACACACCAAGGTTGAATATTTCTCATCCATTCAAAATATGTTTTATCCCAATTTCTAGGAATAAAATTAGTTCTTCCTTCCTCTACAGCCCTAATAGCTGGTACAGCCAGTTTCTTTGCATCAACATACCACTGATCCATAAGCCATGGTTCAACGACAACATTAGATCTGTCACCATGAGGAACAGTATGAATTATGCTTTCTTCTTTAACAAATAAATTTAACTCTTTTAATTTATTAATAATTTTTTTTCTAGCTTCAAATCTATCTAGTCCCTCAAACTCTTTAGTACCATTTTCATTGATTGTGGCATCAGCATTCAAAATATTTATAATATTTAATTTATGCCTTTTGCCCACTTCAAAATCATTGAAATCATGAGCAGGAGTTATTTTTACCGCCCCTGTACCTTTAGTTGGATCAGAGTAATCATCAAAAATAATAGGGATAACTCTATTTACAATTGGAAGTAAAACTTTTTTACCATGTAAATGCTTATATCTCTCATCATTTGGATTAACAGCCACTGCTGTATCACCTAACATTGTCTCTGGCCTTGTTGTCGCTATAGTTAAAAACTCATCACTATTTTGGATAGGATATTTAAAAAACCAGAAATGACCATTCATCTCTCTCTGTTCTACTTCTAGATCCGAGATTGCAGTAAGTAATTGAGGGTCCCAATTCACAAGACGTTTATCCCTATAAATCAATCCATCTTTATATAATTTTACAAAAACATAATTTACAGCTTTTGATAAACCTTCATCCATAGTAAAACGTTCTTTTTCCCAGTCTGGGGAAGCACCCATCGCTCTCAACTGGTTTGTAATTCTATCGCCTGATTGTTCTTTCCATTCCCAAACTTTTTTTATAAATTGTTCTCTTCCTAGATGATGACGTGTAATATCTGACTTTGCTAATTCCCTTTCAACAACCATTTGAGTAGCAATCCCAGCATGATCAGTTCCTGGTTGCCATAGAACATCAAAGCCTTGCATCCTATGAAATCTAATCAAAATATCTTGAATAGTGAATGTTAAAGCATGACCAATATGTAAAGAGCCCGTTACATTTGGAGGGGGCATCATTATTACATATGGTTTTTTTGGGGAAGAACTATTTGAGGCAAAAGCACCACTTTTTAACCATTTTTCATACCACTTAATTTCTATAGATTTAGAGTCAAATCTTTTATCCATCATGATTAACAGTGCCCGTTTTTAATTAAACATTTTAAGATCAAAAATTTTAAAATCTAATTTTTTATTTTTTTGATTAAAATTTATTTGATTTTCACCAGTAAATTCATTTTGTGACAAATTACCCATAATGGATTTTATATAAAACATTTCATAAATTTCATCAGCCTCACTAGTTATTAGATTTGCAGATGCATTTAAATAATCAACTTCTGCATCTAAAACATCTAAAACAGTTCTTATTCCAAATTCAGCTTCTTTTTGTATACCCTCCAATGCTAATAAAGATGATTTTTCTTCACTCATTGAAGCTATTGTTTTTGCAACTGCACTTTGGTAATTTTGAAAAGATGAAATAGCATTCAACTCTACTTGTCTAAGTTGTTCTGATAAATTAATAGATGATGCCATTGCTAGTTTATCAAGTCTCCTAATAGAGTTTTTAGAAGATTCATTGTAAAAAAGCGGTGTGCTAAACGTGAGATTTGCTCCATAGCTCTGATAATCACTTGCTGATGAATTTAATGAAGATTGACTGTCCTTGGCAAAAAATTCTATTTTAAAATTTGGCCTATTGTCAGATTTTTCTAAGTCTATATTCTTTTCAGCCAAATCTCTTTCTAATTTAGCAATTAAAATATTAATATTTTTTTGTGAAGATATTTTAATAATATCTAATTCTGTTTCAGGAATTTGGAACTTAAGAATTGGTAATTTTAAATTGTGCGGAATAGATTTAAAATTAGTAACACTTTTAAATTTAGAAACTGATTTATTAAGATTACCTTCAGCTAAAATTAATTCATAATTGGCTTTAGCTAATTTTGCTTCAGCCTCAGCAAGAACAGTTGGAGTTACTGTTCCAGCTTGAAGCTTTAATTTTGTTGCCGTAACATTTTCCTTAAACCTTGTTAAACTTCGTTTTCTTAACCTAACTACTGATTGATTAGTGTAAACATCTAAATAAGCTTCAATAGTTTCTAAAATAATATCTTGTTCAACTTTATATAATCTCAACTCATTTAGTCTTATATTATCTTTAGCTATTCTATATCTTTCAAAAGACTCTCCTCCATCAAATAAATTTTTACTTAAGGAGATAGTTGAAGTTGTTGTGTCATCATTTGTATACGCGCCTACTCTATCACTTTGTTTATTAGATGAATTAAATGTGGAACTTAGTGAACTAGACCAATCTTTTGAAGAATATGCTTCTCCAAGTGAATATTTAATTGCTTCCAATTTGTAATGTTGTGATTTTAACTCAAGACTATTTTTAAGTGCTTCATTAACTGATAGATCCAAAGTAAAGTCAGAAGCTAAGAGATTTGAAATGCTAAAAAAATTAATAAAAAAACAAGAAATGAGATAAATAGTTAAAAATTTTATTTTTTTAAAAAATGACATTAAAACTCCAATGTAAATGAGAATAATTATTAAATAACATTTAATAATAAATTGGAAAGTAAATTCTAAATTATTGTAATATTAATGTTATTAAACTTTAAACGTGAA
>JADHRC010000044.1 GCA_016777645.1 Alphaproteobacteria bacterium | reverse complement strand
ACCAGAAACTAATTCATCAACTGATTTAACATTAGATCCTTCCAGGAAGCCACTTAACAGAAGTGTTCTATTATCCGGTTCAGGAATAGAACCGTCAATAGGTCTTACAAAACCGTCTATTGTTTTGGCCAAAGGAACCTCTGAACCAAAGGTGGTGGCAAGTTGTGCAACCCTTACAATTTGCCCAATAGGAGCATTCAAAGGTTCTATATTAATTATACCATCTCCAGAAACCGTAATTCTTCTATGCGGGGGAATAGTTATTGGTTGTAATTCAGTACTCAAGGGTTGTGTGCCCGTACCGTCCCTTAGAGTTCCGTCAGCTGAAACAGTAAAATCACCTCTTCGAGACATAGCTGCTTTTCCATTTGCAGGTTTAACAATAAAGTAACCACTTCCATCCACAGCAAGATCTAATGGGGCCCCGGTCTGTTGCATTGGCCCAGGTGTATTATCGTAACCTCCTGGTTCTTGCAAAGCCATCACTCTAGGATCAATTCCTTTGTCACGATCTAGATATACAGATGAAAAATTAATGGAAACATCTTTTTGATAACCAGTTACACTTAAGTTAGCTAAATTTTGTGCTGTTACTGCCTGATTATCTCTTAATATGTTCATACTATTAAGAGCTGTATATATACTTCGATCCATATTCAGTCCTTTAAAATTTTAATAAACCTATGATCTAATTTGGATTATAGCTTGTGTTAAACTTGTGTTCGTTTCTATTGTTTTTGCATTTGCTTGGAAATTTCTTTGAGCAGTAATTAAGTTAACTAACTCTTCTGTAATATCCACATTTGATCTTTCTAATGAACCTGAGAGAATAGTTCCATATCCATCTGCACCAGCTTCTCCAACAGAAGCTACCCCTGAAACTGAAGTCTCAACATAAGTTGCATTACCAATTTGTTTCAATCCGTTTTGGTTATTAAAGTTAACCATGACTAATCTACCCAATGCTATATTCAGACCATTCGTATAGTTAGCACTTACCAATCCGTTAGCTGCAATATCCAATCCATCTAATTTACCAACAGTTTGACCATCTTGTGAAACAGATCTAACATTAAAGTCTGATGCAAATTGTGTTGAGCCATCGAAATTCAAGTCTAAATCAATCGAAAGAGCATTTGTACCTGCGGCAGCATTTGCTGCAAAGTCACCTTTATAACCTACTTTTTGAATAGGACTAACTAAGTTACCTTGTGTGTCAAATGTCAGCTCACCTGGTCTTAAAAAAACTTTCGCAAATGTACCATCAGTAGTAGGTGTCCATGCATTATCAGGAGCTAGAGTAGTTGTTGTACCAGCATCATTAACATAAAGAGACTGTCCTGTAGCAGAAGTAGCTGTTGTATTGGCCATATTTACATATGAGGGCGTTGTACCTGTAACCAATTCAAGATTATCTAATCCCATACGTGAGCTACCAGACACAAATATTTTACTATTTAGTCCTGTTGTACCTGTAGTAAATGAGAAAGAATTACTAATAGTATCGTATGAAACTGTTACACCGTTGACAGTATTACCAGATGGATCTTCCATTTGATTAATTCTTGATTGAAGTGCAGTAGCTAACGAAGTTCCATTATACACCCCTTCAGGCACCTGAATAGCTGCTGTAATGTCATTTACGTTAACAACAAATATTGTTTCTTCAGCTGCATCAGATAAGAAAAAATCTTCAGACAAGTCTTCGTTTGAAGTTTTACCATTTAGAACAGCTGGTGATGATTTAAGACCTTTTCCAGCAGTATCAGCTGTAACTGTTGTAATTCCATTAGTCGCATTTATACCTAATAAAGCACTTGTTCCACCAGTTCCTTCGGTTGAAGCTGTTGCTACACCATCAACTATAGCTAATCTTCCAATTTCAATATTAGATGATGCTTGACCAGCATCGCCAACTCCAACGGCTGAATTTGAAGGAATGTTTTCACCAGTGGATCCACTGGCAATACTAAACCTTCGTGTTAAGTTATTATATGACACCTCAACACCATAAGCTCTTTGTGTATCCGCAGCTATCTGATCTCCAGTAAATAGGACAGATTCCGCTTTTAATTCAGCTCCTCCACCTATATTAGATGAAGCTTTGTTACTCTGGGTTTTTAGTCCTAAAGCGTTTGTATTATTGCCTTCACCAGGACCATAAGCAGAAAACGAAAACATTTTACTAGGAGTGGAAGTACCTATTTTTGAAGGAATACCTTGAAAAGTAAAGTTCTGACCAGAAATGTCATATGCAATTTTTAATGCTGGATCATTCTCATCAACCCAATCATCACTATTGGAAATATCTTGGGTTATAACTGCATCAATTTCGTGCTGGGCAGCAGTTGTTCCACCTACCCCTCTGGTTAAGCCAGTAAAACTTGTGGCTGTTTTGCCTGTGTATGCAATTAACTCATTACCAATTCTTAAAAAACCATTACTTTCAAAATCTGCTGTTGAGTCTACTGTCAAAGTGGTACCTGTAGATGTCAACTGTGATGCCACATCTGTTCTTCTTTGCGATAAACCTAGGTTATCTACACTATCCAATAAGCTGATTTCAGTGGATGCTATAACGGATTTACTTTCACTATTATATGCACCTCTACTTATACCAGTCAAAGTGGTTGCTGTTTTGCCTGTATAAGTAATAATTTCATTTCCTAACTTAAACTTACCAGGATTACCAGCTGTAGCATCTGTAAAACCAGCAGTTGATCCAACTGTAAGGGAGTAAGTATCAGCAGGTAAGAAAGTAATAGAAGTGTTATCTGCGATAGCTGCAGTTGTAGCGGCACTAATTGTGATTGTTGTACCATTAACATTTGTTACAGTCGTACCAGGAGTAATTCCTTCTGCTTCTACTACGTCTCCAACTGATATATTTGTATTGGCATCGACAACAATAGTTGTAGCACCTAGAGCCACTGCACCATTATTTAAAACTTGTGCTCCTAAACCATCACCATCTACAAAATTTAATTCTCCACCATATATATCAGCTATTGTATTTGCACTTAAAGTAATTGTAGTTCCAGAAACTGCAGCAACCGTTGTGCCACCAGCAATACCTATCCCATAAACTAAATCACCGACAGCTATATTAGTCGCATCAGCTACTACTATTCCTGTTTGACCAGTTGTTCCTGTACCAGTAGTGTGGTTGCTTGATAAAAACGTAACTTTAGTTCCTGCTGCTGTTGTAGAAGCCCCAGTTAAATTAGCCGTAGTTGCTGCACTTAATGTAACAGTTGATGTATTATGATTTACAGCACTAACGTATGTCACAGCTGGGATTCCTGCTCCCACAACAATATCACCAACTCTAATTCCGTTTGTTCCACCGTCAACAACAAGAGCTGTCGTTCCAGAAGTCGAGGCCCCTGTTTTTTCATAAACAACGTTGGTTCCTTCTATTGGAGCGTTATTTGCTCTGGTTGAAGGCACAGAAGATAAAGTTGTATTTCTTAAAACATCTTTAAAACCACTCATTATACCTTCAGAAAATTCAACCGATTTTACATTAGCATCGTCAAGAGCTGCTGCAGCAGTAGTTCCATTAGCTCCTCTTGTAATTCCAGTAAAAGTTGTTGCGGTAGTACCTGTATAAGTTATTTGTTCGGAGCCAATTAACAAAGTACCAGATGAAGGAAATCCAGACGTAGTATCAACTGTAATTACTCCTGAGCCTGTTGCAGGACTAATAGCCGAGGCAATGGCTCCATTTAGTAATGTGTTAGGCTGCTTTATGTCTTTGTTTAAATAAGAATGTTTATTAAGTTCTTTTAAAACAATCCTATTACTTCCAAAATGTTCTGTTTGACCAGAAAATATACCTGTGCCACCCTCAAAATATGCTGACACATCTTTTGATTCAGTATGTAGAACCTTTATTTTGGTGTCTGTGATATTAATTGCACTCGTTGAATCAGATTTAAGATTAAGAAATTCGTTTCCATTAGCATCAGTGCCAGCGCTAGAAACAGAAAATTTGGCACCATTATATTTTTGATCATTAGCTGTAGAAGTAGACGTATCAAACTCTCCAGCAAGATAAACTTCAGTTGGAAAACTTGTTGAACTTATCGAATTGTCTGCATCATTAATATAAATCTTTAGAGTACCACTGGTATCTTGAACCATTGTGTTTCCACCAACAGCAGTCACGTCTAAAGCTTTGTCAAAAACTTTTAATGTTGGAGAGGCATTATAGTAACTGTGAAGCAAGAACTTTTCTTCAGTAGTAACGTTATTTTCATCAGTTAAATCTAGAGAAGGTTTTTTATAATTAAAGCTTAAAACTTCTGTTTCTTTAATTGCACCAGACAATGATTTACCAGTAACTCGGTTAAACAATGAGGAATTAACACCATAAGTTGATGAGTTATTAGTACTTCCATCTGCAGAAACTGCGGCTCTGTTTAATGCATTGTTAATTCTTAATTGAGCATGTGCCAGAAATTCTTCTCTAGTAAAATTCGGTGAAGCAACATTCTCTATTCCACTAGTTGTAGAAAACAGTCTGTCGGTAACAAAACTATCCTGCATTAAATCTACATTTATAGCTGTTAGAGTTTGAATTTCGTCATTATTATCAAGTTGGTTGAATTGTATAGAAAAACTACCATCTGTAACTGGATCAATTGCTAATTTAGCATCATCCCCAAGCCCCGAGTTGATAGCTCTTTGAACTTCAGAAGCTAAACTTGCTGCAGTATAGGTGCCGGGCCTTATATCTATACTTTTAAAACCCGCACTACCTGTTGTATCATCAACCCTTATAGTAAGAAAATCTTTTCCCCAATATGTTGATTTGTTTAAGGTTGGGTTAGCTTCATAAGTTGTATTGTATTGTAAAGGGTCTGTTACAACTGTAATTGAAGGAGCAGTTGCTGTAAAAGCAGCATCCTCAAGAACAGTTGAAGTAACTGTTGCAGACTTTGAAACTGTTTTATTTGATAAATCGTCTAAATAAAAAAGTGGCTGTGTTTGAGCAACTGAAATAATTTGTGGCTTTTCGTTCATTGGTATGATTTGTCCAAATCTATCAACCACTAACGTTTGACCAGTTGGTGATATAGCCTCCGTTAATGATGGCTGGACTTCTCTTCCATCCACAATAAATTTAGTTTGATATTTATGTGTAGCTTCATTTCCCTGAGCAGCCTGAGTTTTAATAAAATAAGCAGTAGCAATAACAGGGTTACCAAGGTTATCAAAAATAGTTACAGATGTTGATGAATTAAACGTAGATGGATTTGCTGGATCAAAATCGTCTGCAGATGCAAATACTGTAGAAGAAGCCGGCAAGTTGACTGCAAGTTCAAGATTATCTGTTTTTTTAGCCTCTCCAGCTTCAAGCTCTAATTTTAAAGGTTGAGCATCAGAAATTTCTCCTCCTTGAACAGATCCGTCATCTGAAACTGGAAGAGCAAGAACAAACTGACCAGCTGAGTCAACAACATATCTATCATTATTTACAGAAAATGATCCATTTCTAGTATAAACAGTTTGGTTAGTAGTTAATGATGGTTTCAATGCAAAAAAACCTTGACCTGAAATAGCCATATCCAATGCATTTAGAGACGATGATACGTTTCCTTGTGTAAATTGCTGCTTAATTCCTTTTAAAATAGTACCAGAACCAATAGAAGATGAACTGTTTTGTAATGGTGAAGTCGCAAATATATCACCAAATTCCGCCTTACTTCTTTTGTAACCAGTAGTGGCAACGTTAGCTATGTTGTTTGATGTAGCTGAAATATCGGCCTGTGATCCGTTTAAACCTGTAAGAGCGGTATAAAATGACATCTCTAATCTCTCCTAGTAAAATATTAATTCTTAAATCTGACAACTTGTGAAGGGTCGATCATTCCATAATCTTCAACTTCTAACATCACACCAGTTTCAGTTTTTGATGTTCCAGAAACACTTGCAAAAACCTGGGTAGACAATTCTCCAGTATCTCCTACGTTACCTGTAAATGCTCTTATAGTTATTGGCGAACTTGAAGACTTAATATCTTCGGGTAAATCTTTCCATTCAAAACCTACAAGTCCTGACTTTTGTGTACCCAGTGTTTCTTGATGTAAAACTTCACCATCACTATTTTCAAAAATTATATTTAAATTTGAAGCCACATCAGGTAAGTCAACAACTCCACTTATGACGCCATCTTTGTCTGGTCTTGCAAATTTTCCTGGAACTAACACAGAATGTCCCATTAATTGAGTAGTAGAGGCAATCCTCATTTCTGAAAGCTGCTCACTTACTGATTTCATAGTTTGATCCATTGAAGTAATACCAGTAACAGTCGAAAACTGTGCCATCTGTGCAATGAAATCTGCATTATCTACAGGTGCAAAGGGATCTTGGTTTTGAAGCTGAGTTGTCATCAGTTTTAAAAAATCTTCTTGCCCAAGTTGATCCTTCGTTTCCTTAGGGGCAAATTTCTCTTTAGCAGAATTAATGCCAAGCTTATCTAGAATGTTATTCAAAGATTGGTTTGAAGAATTTATTTCAGACATTTTGTTTCCTTATTTTCCTATATTTAAAGTGCGCATTGTTAACGCTCTTAGTGTAGTAATAACCTCGACATTATTTTGGTATTGCCTTGAAGCTTCCATCATATCAACCATTTCTTCGTCAACATTTACCGCAGCTTTATATATGTAACCGGCTTCGTCAGCTGCAGGATGAGAAGGCATATAAGATTTTATGGGTTCTCTTCCTATTTCTTTCACTTCAACGGCATCAACTGTAGCCACTCCATTTTTTTTGACTAAATCACTATATTTAGTTTCAAAAATTGGCTTTAATGGCCTGTAAGTTGTTTTAGGATCACCAGTGGTTGAACCAGCATTAGCAAGATTAGAAGCAACAGTATTTAATCTTACTAACTGTGCCGCCATAGCTCTACCTGCAATATCATAAACTGATTTAATATCCATTATTCGCCTCTTATCGCAGACATAATTTTATTTATCTTTCCATTAAGAAAATTAACAGTTGTAGAATATCTCATAGAATTTTCAGCAAACTGCATTTGCTCAACAGCTAGTTCAACTGTGTTTCCATCGAGGGATGTTATAAGAGGTTCTCTATATGAGACCTCGTTCATAGTATTCCCAGAATTATAGACAATATGACTTTCGTGAGAGGTTTTAATTGGACCATTACCATCAACCTTTCTTAATTCGTCTAAAAAACTAATGTCTCTTGCTTTGTAGTTTGGGGTAGCTGCATTGGCTATATTTGAAGCCAAAATATTATTTCGCTTACCTCTTAATTGAAGGGCTTTCGAATAAAAAGATAATTGATCCTTAATCGCATCCATCTTGCAAACTCATATTATAACTAATTTCAATGCTATAACTGCAAATTAGATGCCAATTATTTTATATAACTATGATTTTTATTTTGTATAAAAACTTTAATATTTTTTTAATTGTCGTAACTTATATATAGTATAAGGTAATTAACATGAATTTTTCAGAAAAGATCTTGGATAAAAAAGAGGAGTTGTTAGACGAATTTGAGAGTTTAACACTCGAACAGTTAGCCCTAAAAATAAAACAAGTTTCTAATCGTGAAAATACTCTAATTTTTAAAATTGCTTGTCTAGCCGCAAGGGTTTCTGTTTTGAATCAAAGAATACAAGCTCTTGTCAACGATAACAGTGCTAACGATAATTATGTCAAGGAAGCCGAAAATGATACAGGCAATATTGTTGAAAAAATTATTAAACGTTCTAGAAAACCGACCAATGTACCAGTGGAATGGGTAAGAGTTCAGATTAAAGAGACAACTGAGGTAAACGGAGTAAGATTTCCTTCCGGTATTCAAATAGATGTCACAGATGAAGATGCCAAAAAAATGATTGAGGGTAACAAGGCAATACTTTTAGAAGATTTAGAAAAAGATAAGGTCAATGAAAACTAAATTTTATTTCTATAGTAAGTATAAATAGCTTCTACCTCGTCTTCTCTCAATCCTGTTTTATTCTTTATTTCTTCTCTACTACTTCCTTCACGAGCCATTTCAATAGCTTGCGTTAAAACATCCTCGGATCCTTTTATTTCTGCCAATCTATTAATTTCTCTTTCAATATCAACAATCTTTTCTGAAACCTTCTGAATTTCATTTTTTTGTTGTTCTAAAAAATTACCAATTAAGGAGAGATACTCTTTAATTTCTTTATTAAAACTATTTAAGTCATTTACATATTCAATAGCTATGTCTTTTTCTTCTTTAAATTTAAGACTTTGAAAGAAAAACAATAATATAAAGCCTAAAACTAAAAAACAAATAGCGAAAAATAAAAGTATTTCAAAATTGGATAATAAAAAATCTAAGATCATAAATACATACTCATCATTTTATAGAAAATTACTATAAATGATTTAAAAAATTATGCTAACGATTTTGAAAACGAGTTTATGATTTCAGCTTTGGGTATGATTTTGTCTTCGAGTACCTCAATCTTAGAAATTATTTCCATGATTAAATTTTTATTCTCAGAGAACACACCTTCACTGGTTAATGTTTCTTTTTGTGACACTATATCAACTAAAATTTTTTCGAAATTTTTATTTAAATTATCAAATTCAGAAGAATTAAATTTTTCTTTATTTAATTCTTCTAATTTTTCTAAAATCGACAAAATCTCTGCTAATTTACTCATGATAATAGCTAAAATTCTAGGATTTCATTTCTTTGTAGGCTTGCATTAAAGCATCAGTAATTTTATCAAGATCCAACGGATAGTTTCCTGCTGAAATAGCATCTTTAATTTTTTGAACTTTGTCTCCATCAACTGGAGCAGATTTAGCTAATTTTGATGCCAACAACTTAGTTTCATTTAAGTCAACAACATTATCCTTAACTTCAGATTTAACACTTGATACACTTTTGACTGAAACTTCAAGGTTTTGCTTATCCTTTGAGCTATTCTTAAGTATATTATTATATGTATTATTTGTTATTTTATCCATAATCTTATCTCCGCACACTCTAATACGACAATCTTTAAATTTATTTTAGCGAAAAACTCTAATTATTTTATTTTTTTTTATATAACCTTTTATTATCTTACCACTTCTGACATTTTTTACTTTTATTAAGTCATCTAAATGACCAGAATTCAGCGCTTCACCCAGAACGGTTACCGAGACCTGTCCGGTATCAGAAACAATTGAAACCTGATCCCCATCGTTAACTTCAAACTTCTCGTCAAGATGTCTAGGATGCAATATTTGATCCATTCTTAAATTTTTATTTAATTTTCTTCCAATTAATTCTTCTTTATTTTTATAAAATGATTTTTGAGAAGGTATAGAGGAAAAAATAACTTTAATATCTTTACCTTCTAGAATGGAATTTTTTTCTAACCCTCTATTCAGTTTAAAAACTTTATGTATTTTTTTTATTGTATTTTCTTTATTTGATAACCGTATTTTCTTTTTATAATTATTCTGGTTCTCAATTTTTTTTAATTTAACTTCTTGTTTAGCCTCAACTTCTTCATCTAGTTTTATCCTAACAAATAACTGAAAATCATCATTATTAAGACAACTTACTTTAACAGTCTTATACGAGTTAAAATACTTCGTAAGCTCAATGTCTCCTTCACAATTTTTATAAATACGATTACTAGAAAAAATTGGAACTCCAGATACATTATTGGATGATAACCAATTAGAAATTTTATTTGAAATCTCTTTACCGGATATAGCTAGAGCTGCATTACTGCAAGGTAATAAAATTAATAATATAGTTAAATATCTTAGTGAACTTAAGAACAATCTTTTTATCCTCCAAAGAAATATATTTGAGAAGATAAGGGTGATTGATTTGTGTTTTTATCATTGTTTTTATTTTGTTTTATAATCATATCTTTAATTTCATTAATACTTGGAAGGTAAAGTTGTTTACCTGAGTAAAGATAATTAGGATTGTTTCGTACAAATGCATTCTTATTAAAATGAACAATGGCCAAGCTTAAAATATTATTATTAAAAGATTTTGATCCATAATAATTTAACATTATATCGCTTAACGTCTCATCTTTTAAAACCACATGTTTGGTACTAAAGTCCATGTCTTGTAAAAATAAATTATCTGAATTAGTATAGTTCCTATCTACATTACCCCTGTATTCTAATACTACAAATGGCTCAGATACAGCTATTCTGGAAAAGAAAAAGATAAGAATAATGAATTTAATTAAAAAAAATACATTCATCGATTTACTCCACAAATTCAACTGTCAAATTGTCTAGGTTAGCTAATTTAATATTTTCATTTAGAGGTAATAGAACACTGTAATTATCATAAATTTCATTAGTGTGAACAATGATAGAGCTATTATTAAGCATAGAGTTTTGAATATTTAATCCTTTTACTATCCCTATTTGCTTTTGTCTAAGCCCTTGTTTCTTGCCTAAATCAACCATTAATTTACCATCATTTACAGCTAAGACACCCTCCAAAGGTTGACAGTTTAACTCATTTAAAAAATTACTAATGTTTAAAAAAAGATGATTATAAACTTCTTTATCAATTGAGTTAATATCTAAAGTTGAGATGTTTTTAATAAATTGAAATTTACTATCTAACTGATATCTGATTTTTAAATCATAGGTTTTTTTTGATACTAATTTAAACTCAGGCCCTCTAAAAATATTTAATTCTAATTGGATTAGGTAATTATTTGCAAAACTATTACTTCCACTTATGGCAGATAAAGATATTGCAGGAACCAAACTATAATCCCCTGCTTGAATTTTAGATAAACCAGTAGTTAAAGCACTGTAATTAAATGAAGAGTTGATATTTGTTTTTTTTAATTCATTAAGAGACTTCTTTTGATTATCAATAGAGTTTACGTTTGGGAGTTTAGGAACAATTTCATAAATTTTCTTGTACCATAGCGGGGTATATCTAGCTAATTTCGAGGGTACACTGGAATGAACGTCGT
>JADHRC010000043.1 GCA_016777645.1 Alphaproteobacteria bacterium | reverse complement strand
GGTTTATACGATGTTTATCTAAAAAAATATCACCGCTATCGCATTCAATAAGGCCTGCAATCATGTAAAAGCATGTTGTTTTACCGGCTCCATTTGGGCCTAAAAGCCCTACGGCTTCTCCTCTCTTAAGTTCCAAAGATACGTTTTTTACAACTGGTCTGCTCTCATAAATTTTGGAAATAGATTTGACATTTAAGCTATACCTAGATATTTTATCGTCCAAATTAAAACTTCCTTGGAAATGAACCACATTATTTTTTTTTAAATTTTTAAGCTCTTCTTCTAAATTATTCAGTTGTTTTCTCCATTTTTTACTTTTTTCCTTGGAAAAAAAACACCCTTTACTCTTTCTTTTTTATTGGGATTGCTAATTATTGTGCTAATACCGGTATTTAAATTAGTTTCACCACTAGCTCCACTTACTTTTGAGTCAGTGTTAGTAAGGACAACGTTACCAGAAAGTTTAATAATTTCTGTAGAAGAATCATAAATACCTAGATCTGCTTTTGAATTATTACCTTTGATTTTATTTTCTATTTTAACATTTCCTTTTGCAATCGCAGTTTTAATAGATTTATCTCTTTCATTCAAATTTGCATTAATCTTGTCAGCAAAAATAACTGTTTTGTTAGATAAAATAACTTTAACAGTACCTTCTGCTTCAGCTTTATTTTCCAAATCATCATATTTGATGATTTTTTTTGATTCCACATAACCTGATGGAGACTTAAGAGTTTGAAATGAACCAGTTATAATTGCTATTTTTTTATCTAAATCATAAGTCATGAATTGTCCTGTAGCTTTAGTTTGTTCCTTTGTAAGAATGACATTATTTTTAGCTATTATATTCTTTAAAACATTTTCACCATTTTCAGTTATGTAATTTGCGCGTACAAAGTTTGCTTTTAATGTAAATCCATCTTTTTTTAATATAACGTTGCCTTTAGCAACATAATATTGTTCTTTTTCAAACCATTCTAATGAATCATCAGCTTCTACAGTAAGTTCAGACTGTTTTTCATTATCTTGTGTTTTACCTAATCCATTGTAAGAAAAGGAAAACAAGGAAAATAAAAAAATGATAAATGCTTTTTTGATCATTTAACCTTCTTTGACAAAAGCATTTCTAAAGTTGCTTTTCCTTCGACTTTTATATATTCACCATTATTTCTCATAGTTAGAGCTTTACCTGTGATTACAGTATTACCAGCTACTATATCAACATCGTCATTTGTGTAATAATTTCCTTTATTAAATGATCCACTGAGTGTTTTTGTTTTAAGATGAAAATCCCTACTTTTTTTAATAATTTCTACTTTATTTGCAAAGTCAAAATTTTCATAGTTATTTGTAATTATTGCACGGCCTGCCACTATGTTGGTTAGTATTCCTTCTTGATCAATAGTAGTAAATGAATTTTCTAAAATAATCTTTTTTAATTCTGTTTTACTTTCTTCAAGAGTATCTGCAAAAATAAAAAACTTGGTTCCATCTTTATTTTGCTGTCTAATTTCTACCCCTAATATTTTTTTATTATCTTCTTGAATATTTTTTTTAATGATACTCTGTTCACCTCGTTTTGTCGTATTTAACAAACCATTAACAATAAAAGCTAAACATAATAAAGAAATTAAGAAAGCAAATATAAATTTAGTATTTAGTATTTTCATAATTAGAAATTCAAAAGGTGTATTTAAATCAATGAGAAAAAATATCTATATTATCAAATCCTATCAGATCTAATTTTGACCTTGTCCTTAAGAAGTTAAAACATTCAAGGGCAATTTTTTCTCTTTTCTCACGTTTTAGTATTAAATCTAATTCTTTTTTTAGTCTATGTAAGTATATTACATCTGAGGCAGCATATTGTAGTTGAGATTCATTAAGAATTGGGGCACCCCAGTCAGAAGTTTGATTATATTTATCTAACTCTATATCTAATAGATCTCTACACAAATCAGACAATCCATGTTTAGCTCCAAAAGTTCTAGATAATTTCGAGGCAATTTTTGTACAATATATCTGTCCATTTATGGGACATATATTTTTCTCAATTACTGCAACATCAAATCTTGCAAAATGAAATAATTTAGTTGAATTTGGATTTTGAAATATTTTTTTTAAATTTACAAAGCTATTTTTACCTTCAAAGGATTTTTTTGAAATTTGGACTAAATGAGCATTACCATCTCCATTAGATAATTGGATTAAACACAAACGATCTCTTTGCAAATTCAGTCCCATAGTTTCAGTATCAATAGCTACTATGTCGCCAAAATTAATTTCAGAGGGAATATCATTCTTGTACAAATAAAAAGGCATTATAATTTACTTATTAAACTTTTAATTTTTTTTAATTATATTTTTAATAATTTATGATTAACATATATCAAAAGGTAGTTAAAGGTAAGTGTTTTGAAAGCAAAGAAAAATAAAAAAATTTTGATTTTTGGTGGAAGTGGTTTTCTTGGTAAAGCAATCATTAAAAAACTTGTCAATTTAGATTTTAAAATTGTCTTGTTCACTAGAAAGAAGGATTTGCATGAAAAATTCTTTAAATTTAACTTAAGCGAAAAGTTAGATGTAATTAATTGGAGTCTAAATAATACCAAAGCTATACAAGATAATTTTTCAAATACTGAAGCTATTATAAATTTTTGTGGAATTTTATATGAAAATAGAAAGGGAGATTTTTATAAGATTCATTCTGATTTACCAGCTTTTTTGGGTGAAATGGCTTCAAAATATGATGTTCCAAAATTGATCCATGTTTCAGCATTGGGTGTTTCCGAGTTATCGGCAAGTTTATATTCATCTAGTAAGGCTTCAGGAGAAAAAAGGTTATTAGAAAATTTTCCAAAAGGTCAAATAGTTAGGCCCTCATTACTATTTGGTGAGGGTGATAATTTTTTTGGCCAATTCGCTCAAATGGCTTCTGTAAGTCCTGTTTTACCTCTTATTTCTGGATCAACAAAGTTTCAACCTGTGTATGTAGATGATGTAGCAATGGCTATTACAAACTTGCTAAAAGAAAAAATAAAAACAAATACTTTTTATGAACTTGGTGGAAAATTAGTTTATACCTTTGAAGAGCTTTTAAAGATGTTATTAGAAGTTAAAGGTATCAAAAGAGTGTTGCTTCCATTAAGTCCTCAACTCATGAAAATTCCTGCTTTTTTTCTCCAAATTTTACCAAAACCACCTTTTACAGTTGATCAGATGAAATTGCTGGCAAACGATAATATATTGGTTAATGGTTTACCTGGGTTAGAGGATTTGGGAATTGAGCCCAGAGATTTAAAAAGTGAATTAATAAGAATCTATAAAAACAAATAATTTTAATTGTAGACAAATACCAAGATAATAATTCCTAGAATTATTCTGTATATTACAAATATTTTTAAAGATGCATTATTTATCCATTTCATAAATAATTTTATTGTTAGAAATGCAGTAATAAAGCTAATTACAATTCCTAGAAACATTTCATAATTAAAGAAAAACCCTGTTTCTTTATAAAAAGATAAACATTCTAAAGTCGTTGCCGCTAAAATAACAGGAATAGATAAAAGTAAAGAATATTTTGAAGATTCATATCGACTATAACCCATAAATAAACCTGCGGTTATAACAATTCCAGACCTACTTGTTCCTGGAATTAAAGCAAGTGTCTGAGCGAGACCAAGAATGAACGCATCTTTCAAGTTAAGGTTATTCATGATCTTCATGATTTTTAGATTTTTATCTGCTATACCCAAGATAATTCCAAAAATTAAAGTTGACCAACCTATGACTTCTAAACCACGTATTATGTCAAAATCAAATAAATGAACTAAAAGACCAATACAAACTATTGGCAAAGTACTAATAATCAAATTTTTAAAAATTTTAAAACCACTTTTTTCTTTTTTAAAAAAAATTAAATCATTACAAATTTTCAAAATATCTTTTCTTAAATATATGATGACAGCTAACAAAGATCCAAAATGAAGAGAAACATCAAAGTTTCTGCTAGAAATAAAATCACCAAATATTTCAGATAGTAACACTAGATGTGCACTAGAAGAAATTGGCAGAAATTCTGTAAAACCTTGTACAACTGATAATAATATAATTATTTCTAATGACATTTAGCGCTCAAAAATTGAATTCACATATTATTTAACTTATAAATAATTTAAAGCTAATATTATAAATAAGCAAAATTTCTAAAATATAGAATTATCATTCGGTTTTATTAAAATGGTTTGGAATAAACAAAATCCATATTTAGCAGAGTTGTTATCAGCGAAACGTTTGTCTGGAAAAAATTCTAATAAAGAAATTATGCACTATGAGATTTCTCTAGGGAGAAGTGGTATTAGGTATGAGCCTGGTGATAGTCTTGGAGTCATTCCCCTTAATAATCATAATTTAGTTATAGATATAATTGATAGGTTAGGTATCAATCCTTCTACAACTATAGAAGGTTATCAAAATACAGTTTACGATTTGCTTAAGTCTCAATTTGAAATCTTAACCCCTACAAATAGACTCATTTCTTATATTAGCCAAAATATTAATCATAAAGAGCTAGAAGAATGTCTAAAAAATGAGGACAGAACATTATTATTTAAATTTAAATATGGAATGGATGTTTTAGATTTTTTAAATTTAGATAATAATTTGAAAATTGATTTAAAAATTTTTCTGACGCTTTTGAAACCACTCCAGCATAGAGCATATTCAATCTCATCAAGCATATTAGAGTATCCAAATAAAATCCATTTAACAGTATCAACTCAAAGATGGAAAAAAACATCAAAAAAGTATGGTGGTGTTTGTACAACTTTCTTAGCTGATGAATTAACTAAAGGATCTAAAATTAAAGTTTTTTTGATACCTAATAGAACTTTCAAACTTCCTAAGGATACAAGTAAATCAATAATAATGATAGGTCCTGGTACAGGGATTGCTCCTTTTATTTCCTTTTTGCATGAAAGAAAACTGCTGAAAAGCTCAGGTAAAAATTGGTTGTTTTTCGGAGCACAAACAAAGAAAGATGATTTCATATATGAAAATGAATTGGTTGATTTACAAAAAAATAAAGTTCTTGATAAACTCGACCTTGCCTTTTCGCAGGATCAGGTAAAAAAGATATATGTACAGGATAAAATGTACGAATCAAAGCTCGAGTTTTTCAAGTGGATAGATGAAGGAGCATATCTATATGTATGTGGTGATGCTTTAAATATGGCGAAGGATGTAGAATCAATGTTACACAAAATAATCCAAGAATGCCATAATTGTGATAGTGAAGAGAGTGGTTTATATATAAAAAACCTAAAAAAAGAAAAAAGATACTTGCAGGATGTTTATTGACAAATATTTTCTTTTTGTAATTTTAAGGTAGTTTTTTTATGAAATGGGATAGATTAAGATTATTTAATATTGTTGCCCAAACTCGTAATATTACTGAAGCATCTTATATATTGCAGATGAGTCAGTCAGCGTTAAGTAGACAGATGAAAGCTCTAGAGCATGAATTAGGTGTTAAATTATTTTTAAGAAACTCCGATGGAATTTCTCTAACAAAAGCTGGAATGAGATTATCATCCTCTGTTCAAGTTCTTGCATCTGATATAAGTAAAACTCATAATCAAATTCTTGAAGATATGGATTTACCTTCTGGTAGACTGAATGTAACAGCTACTAATGCCTTTGGTGCTTTATGGGTTGCCCCTAGAATGTCTAAATTTAAAACAATTTATCCAGATATATCTGTTGCTCTCAGTTTAAGAGACTCAGAACCTAGAGTTACTAATTTTAATTCAGACGTAGAAGTTAGAATGACACCAAGTGTATCTCAAGATGATGTCCAAATAAAATTAGCAGATTGTAGATATAAAATTTTTGCTTCAAAAGATTACATTAAATTAAATGGGTTACCTAAAACAACTGCTGATTTAGATAATCATAAAATAATTTCTTATGGAGAAGACGCACAACCTCCAATTGATAGGCATAGATTAAATTGGTTGTTAACAATAGGTAAAGAAAATAAAAGACCACGTAAACCTATATTAGAGGTTTCAAGTATTTATGGAATAGCAAAAGCAACGGAAGTAGGTATGGGAATAGCTTCATTGCCTGATTGGATGGAATTTGAGATGATTGAGCTAACTGAAATTTTGTCTCAATTAGAGGGGCCTAAAATGTCAATATCTTTATGTTTTAATTATGAATTAAGAAATGATCCAAGAATAAAGGCTTTCAAGGACTTTATGATAAAGGAAGCTGAAGCAATTAGTTAATCAGTTAATCATTTTTGGAATGCAAATTTTGCATATCTGACATATAATGAAGTGTTTTACAAATGGAACTAAATTTATTACTGTCCAATCCCTTTCTTGATTGTGACGAAGTTGTCATACTAAATAATCGAAAGTGCTAATAGTTTTTTAAGGGTTAATATATGTCTGGTTATCAAATTAGCAAAAGTGGTTTTCCAAAAGAGTATGGACTTTATGATCCACAAAATGAGCATGAGAATTGCGGCTTTGGTTTTATAGCAAACATTCAAAATCAACCAAAACACGAGATAGTTCATCAGGCTCTTGAAATCGTTCATAATTTAGATCACAGAGGTGCTGTTGGTTCAGATCCGCTTGCAGGAGATGGAGCAGGAATTCTTATACAAATTCCAGACGAATTTTTTAGAAATGAACTCTCAAATTCTAATTTTACTTTACCTCAACTTGGGCAATATGCTGTAGGGATGGTTTTTTTACCATCCGATCAAAGAAGGGCTAAATTAGCTATAAATTCTATTGAAACTGCAATTAAAAATGAAAAACAAGAATTAATTACGTGGAGAGATGTACCTGTTGACCCTAGTGTTTTAGGTGAAACAGTAAAAGATAATGCCCCTACTATTAAACAATTTTTTGTTCAAATGGGAAATAATATTTCTTCTGAGAATGAGTTTCTGAGGAAGCTTTATGTCATAAGAAAGCAAAGCCTTCATCTTTTAACTCAGGATGACGATTGGGATGATTTTTATATTGTTTCACTATCCACAAGAACAATTATTTTCAAAGGAATGGTTTTAGCACCAAACTTATCAAAATTTTATCTAGATTTCCAAAACCCTAAATTTAAAACTGCAATTGCATTATTTCATCAACGGTTTTCTACAAATACCTTTCCTTCATGGAGACTAGCACAGCCTTTCAGATATTTATGTCACAATGGAGAAATTAATACTGTAAAAGGTAATTCTAATTGGATGAATGCCAGAAGATACAGTATGAAATCAGATCTATTAAAAGATGATCTTGATAAATTATGGCCTATAATTGAGAAATCCCCATCAGATTCAGCTACTTTCGATAATGCCCTCGAATTACTTGTAATGGCAGGTTATTCGCTCCCTCATGCAATGATGTTAATGATACCCGAGGCATGGAAAGATAACGAATTAATGGATCCTAAAAGAAGATCTTTTTATGAATATTATTCAGCACTTATGGAGCCTTGGGATGGACCAGCAGCAATGGCTTTCACAGATGGAAAACAAATAGCAGCTACTTTGGACAGGAATGGTCTTAGACCTGCTAGATATATTGTAACCGATGATGATTTAGTCATTATGTCCTCGGAAGTAGGAGTACTGCAGAATATCCCTGAAAATAAAATATTAAAGAAATGGAGACTTCAACCTGGTAAAATGCTTTTGGTTGATTTGGAAGAAAATAGAATAATTTCTGATGAAGAATTAAAAAATAGTTTAGTTAATGCTAATTGCTACCAGGATTGGATAGAAGATTCTAAGATTTCAATTAAATCTTTTTCTTTGGAAACTAATAATCAGATTCCTGAGAGTAAATTACTGTTAGATCTTCAACAAGCTCATGGTTACAATAAAGAAGATTTAAAATTTTTCTTAGAACCAATGATTATTGACGGACAAGATCCGATAGGTTCTATGGGAAGAGATATTCCTCTAGCCGCTCTTTCAGATAAAAATAGATTACTTTATGACTATTTTTTTCAAACTTTTGCTCAAGTTACTAATCCGCCTATCGATCCTATTCGTGAAGAATTAGTGATGTCTTTAATGACTTTTGTAGGACCTAGACCAAATTTACTTGATCCGAAATCTGGAAGCAAACAAAAATTGTTAGAATTAGAGCATCCTATTTTAACCAATATTGATATTGAGAAAATTAGATCTATCGAGAAGTTTACATCAGGTAACTTGAAATCGCATACTTTAAATATCTGTTATAATAAAGTAGAAAATCCAAAAGTTAAAATTGAATCATTTCTTGAAGAAATTTGTAATGAAGCCGAAGAGCTTATAAAAAATAATAAATGTAACATCATAATAATATCTGATCGAAAACTCGATAAATATAATATTGCTATTCCAGCATTATTGGCTACAAGTTCTCTCCATCATTTTTTAATAAAAAAAGGTCTTAGAACTAAAGTTGGGTTAGTGGTTGAAACAGGTGAGGCAAGAAGAGTTCATGATCTTTGTCTTCTTGCGGGTTATGGTGCAGAAGCTATTAATCCTTACTTATCTTTTTATACTTTATCAAATATTATCCAAAATAGTGACAATGAGTTAAGTGAGGTAGAAGCTTACAAAAAATATATTAAAGCAGTTACAAAAGGTATGCTCAAAGTGATGTCTAAAATGGGCATATCAACTTATCAATCATATTCTGGAGCCCAAATTTTTGATGCAGTTGGATTGTCTTCTGAACTTGTTGACAAACATTTTTGTGGGACATCCTCTAAGGTTGAAGGTATAGGCATTGACCAAATTCAAAAAGAAACAGAAAACAGACATGAGTTAGCCTTTGGGAACTCCCCATTACTTCAAAACGATCTTGACGTTGGAGGTGACTTGAGCTTTAGAATAAGGGGTGAAGAACATGTATGGACTCCAGAGACAATTGGTACACTTCAGCATGCAGTAAGGAGCGCTAATTACAGTACTTTTAAAAAATATTCTAAAAAAATAAATGATCATTCAATCAAATTAAAAAATTTAAGAGGTCTTTTTAAATTTTCTTCTAAAAGTCCATCAATTGATATTGATGAAGTTGAACCAGTATCTGAAATAGTTAAAAGATTTGCAACTGGAGCGATGTCTTTAGGTTCTATTTCTACCGAAGCTCACACTACACTGGCTATAGCTATGAACAGGCTCGGTGGAAGGTCTAACACTGGCGAAGGTGGTGAAGAGCCATCTCGGTTTTCTCCTATGCCAAATGGAGACTCCATGAACTCTAGAATTAAGCAAGTTGCTTCTGGTAGATTTGGGGTTACAACAGAATATCTCTCCAACGCCACTGATATACAAATTAAAATGGCACAAGGTGCAAAACCAGGAGAGGGAGGTCAATTACCAGGTGGTAAGGTTGATGATTTCATAGCTAAGATCAGGCATTCAACACCGGGAGTAGGTTTGATCTCACCTCCACCACATCATGATATATATTCGATTGAAGATTTAGCACAATTAATTCATGATTTAAAAAATGTTAATCCAGAGGCAAGAGTCTCTGTCAAATTAGTGTCTGAGGTCGGAGTTGGTACTGTAGCAGCTGGTGTAAGTAAAGCTTACGCCGATCATGTTACAATCTCGGGTAATGATGGTGGTACGGGTGCAAGTCCAATCACATCTTTGCTAAACGCTGGTGGACCTTGGGAAACTGGACTGGCTGAAACCCATCAAACTCTTGTAATGAACGGGCTTAGAGATAGAATTGCTGTTCAAGTAGATGGAGGTCTAAGAACAGGTAGAGATGTTGTTATTGGCGCAATACTTGGAGCAGATGAGTTTGGTTTTGCTACTGCAGCTCTTATTTCAGAAGGATGTATAATGATGAGGAAATGTCATTTGAATACATGCCCAGTTGGTGTTGCAACTCAAGATCCTGAATTGAGAAAAAATTTTACAGGTCAACCTGACCATGTTGTTAACTTCTTTGTTTTTATAGCGAATGAAGTTAGGGAAATTATGGCCGAGTTAGGTGTTAGAAATTTCAATGATTTAATAGGAAGAAGAGAGTTTCTTGATTTTCAAGGTGCAAAAAGTCATTGGAAAGCACATGGACTTGATTTGAATAAGCTTATTGTTCAATTAGAAACAGATCAAAATCAGGACTTTTTTAATTCGAAAACTCAAAATCATGGATTAGAAAAAGCTTTAGATAATGTTCTTATAAAAAAATCTCACTTAGCAATATATGAACAAAAAAAGGTAACTATTAAGTCAAAGATTATTAATACCAATAGAACTGTAGGGGCTATGCTATCTGGAGTAATAGCAAAAAAATATGGCCATAATGGATTACCAAATAATACTATAAATGTTAATTTTGAAGGTAATGCAGGACAAAGTTTTGGTGCTTGGTTATCTAGAGGTGTTTCTTTCAATTTAGAAGGAGACGCAAATGATTATGTTGGTAAAGGGCTTTCTGGGGGCAAAATATCTGTCTATCCCCATAGTCAAAGTCTAATTAAGCCAGAAGAAAATATAATTGCAGGTAATACCCTCTTATATGGCGCAATTTCGGGTGAATGTTATTTAAGCGGTGTTGTTGGAGAGCGTTTTGCTGTTAGAAATTCAGGCGCAACTGCTGTTGTAGAAGGCTGCGGTGATCATGGATGTGAATACATGACAGGAGGGGTGGTTGTTGTTCTAGGAAAAACTGGTAGAAATTTTGCAGCTGGCATGTCAGGTGGGATAGCTTATATACTAGATGAAGAAAATGTTTTTGAATCGCACTGTAATAAAGCAATGGTAGATTTAGAAAAACTTACTAAAATAGAAGCTAAAACTAAACATACTGAAAAAGAAATTAATAGTGACTTGTTAGATTTTGATGTTTCACGACTTAAGCTAATTATAAATAAACATCTTAAAAACACCAAAAGTCAGAAGGCAAAATTAGTTTTAGATAACTGGGATACATATCTCCCTTTATTTATTAAGATAACACCTCTCGAATTTAGAAG
>JADHRC010000042.1 GCA_016777645.1 Alphaproteobacteria bacterium | reverse complement strand
AGCTTCCCCCTTTTTACAAAAACCTAAATCTTCTAAAAATAATAAAGTATTAATTGTGAAGGCATCATATAATTGCACTGTATCCATATCACTGGCATTATACCCAGACATTTCAAATGCTCTTTTCCCACTATCTATAGCAGAGGTCCTTACAAGATCAGGCATTTCAGAAATCATTCGGTGGTGATGTTCCATAGCAGCCCCAAGTAAATATATAGGAGTGTTCTTTGTATCTTTAGCCCTATCAGACCTAGTCATAACAATCGCTGCTCCACCATCTGTTACCAAACAACAATCTAATTTTCCAAGAGGATCAACTATAGGTCTGGCTGATAACACATCATTGACAGTCAATGGACCATCTTTATGTGTATATGCCCTTGGGTTTAACAATGCCCAATCTCTTGCGGCCACAGCTACATTGGCAAGATCCTCTCTCGATGCTCCAAATTCGTGCATATATCTCTTAGCAGCTAATGCATAAGCAGTAACTGGCATCCTTGGTTCATACTGAGCTTCATATGGCATCGCCTCAGAAATAGTTTTAAATCCACCTATACTTTTTTGGTTAGATCCATAAGCGACGACAGCAACATTTATTAATCCAGCATCTAGGGCTATTGCTGCTGTGAGAATATGGGACAAAAAACTAGATCCACCAATTTGAGACCCATCAGCAAATTTTGGCTTAATACCTAAGTATTCAGACAGTGACATTGCAGCCATAGAATGAAAGGCTGTTGCAGCAAAAACGCCATCAACTTCATTTAGTTTTATACCTGCATCGTCTAAGGCATCATGAACTGAATTAGCCATAATTTCCATAGCACTCCAGCCGGAAGCAAGTCCACATCCACTCTCAGCTAAACCAACAACTGCAGTTTTACCTCTTAATTTATTAATATCATTTTGGTTCATTGTTATTACCCTTTTAATATATCAAAAACAATTGCCGGCTCTCCTTTCAAAGAGGTAATTCTAGCTTTTACCCTTTGACCTATTTCAACCTTATCTGGATCTATACCCTCCACTCTTGCCATCATTCTAGGTCCTTCATCAAGGGTAATTAAAGATACATTAAAATCCCCTCCTTTTTCAGGCAATCTCCTATTACAAGAAGTGCTATGTACAGTGCCTTTACCTGATACTTCTATCCACTCTAAATCACGCTCTCCAGTTCCCGGGAAAGCTACACGAGGATGAAAGAAAAATTTATTAAGACTTTTGCTCCTTTGAATCATAAATTTACCTTGAGATAAATAACTTTTAAATTGTTGTTCTGGTCCTTCGGTACCATTAAGATTTTCGGCCACTTTCTTCTCCTTCCAAATAATCTGATTTAGTGATTATTAACGCATCTAGCGCAATTACATTATTTTTACTTACTAAAATTGGGTTCATTTCTACTTGATCAATTTTATCTGAGTTAATGGCAATAAAATTCGATAAATTAACAATTGCATCAATTAAACCATCAATATCAACTGCTGACTGGCCACGAGCTCCTAAAAAAATATCTTTACTTTTTAGGGATGAAATCATTAGTTTTGCTTTGTCACGTGAGACTGGTGCTTCTGCAAAAGCAATGTCTTTCATAACTTCAGCATATATTCCTCCAATTCCTAACATTACCATTGGACCAAATACAGGATCAATCTTACCACCTAATATACACTCAACGCCACCTTTAACCATTGGTGAGATCATCAATCCATCAATAGAAGCATTAGGAACCTTTTCTTGAACATTTTGAGTGATTGTTTTATAAGCCTTTCTTGCTTGGTCAATGTTCTCAATATTTAAAAGCACACCCCCAACATCAGTTTTATGCTGAATATCCGAAGAAAGAATTTTAAGAACATACTTGTCTTTATTAGCTTCAAAAAACGGGGTAAAGTCATCAATGTTTTTGATAATTGATGATTTTATAATTGGTAAATTTGCCTTGCTTAAAATTTCTGCACTATCAATCTCATTTAATTTTCTTTGAGGTATATCTATTAAGTATTTTTGTAGATCCAATTTTTTTTGAATTTCATTTGATTTAAATTTTTCACCAAAAAACATTAGTGCTGACATAGCCACTACAGCCCTTGTTGGATCTTCTATGCATAAAAAACCTTCACTTTCATAAGTTTTTACAATCTCATCTGGCGCTACCATACAATTAATAAACAATTTATCTTCATAACCTGTCATTGCCTGTTTTAATGAAGAAAGTAATGGCTTTGATAATAAAGGTGAGCCTGCGACTGACGTCCAAAATCCAATCAAAGCATCATAACCACCTCTTGAGAGCATCAAATCAGTAAATTTTGGTACAATTGACAAATCATTAAAAAATTGTGCTGTTACATCTACAGGATTCATTGGCGAGGCAAAAGGAACTAATTTCTTTAATTGATCCTGAGCATCCTGGGGCATTGGACCTACAGTCAAACCTTCGTCAGCAGCTGCATCTGCCATCAAGACACCACCACCACCAGAAATTGTTACCAATCCCAAATTTTTTCCAGCAGGAAAGATTCTTGGCTTTGTCGCATAAGCAACATCAAGCATTTCCTCTGTGCTTCTAACTCTGTAAGCACCATGAGCTCTTAATACTTCATCATAAATAATATCTTCACCCGCAAGTGAGGCTGTATGAGAATTAGCTGCAGCCGCCCCTACCTCAGATCTACCAACTTTCATAAAGATTACAGGTTTTTTTTCTGATCTAGCAGTATCTAGAGCTTTTGTGAATTGTTTACCATCCTTTACACTCTCTGCATATGCCATTATGGAGTGAACTTCAGGGTCTTCAGCCATTAATTGAATTGTTTCACCAACAGACAAATCAACTTCATTTCCTGTAGTCATCCAATATCTAATTCCTAAGCCTCTCTGATGAGCTACCATATATATGTGACTACCATAGGCTCCAGATTGGCTTGCAATTGCAATACCTCCTGGTCTTGGAGTAGCTCTATCAATTGTCGATGTAAAGGTTGGATAAAAATTTGTAGCTGAGTTGAACAAACCAAGACAATTTGGTCCGATAACTCGTAAACCACTTTCTTGACTAATTTTTTTTATTTGATTTTGATAAATTTCTCCTTGGCCACCAATTTCTGAAAAACCTGAAGAAAAAATTAGCGCTGTTTTTGCTTTTTTTTCAACTGCTTGCTCTAAAACAGATACTACTATATCTGAAGGAACGGCAATCAAAATAAAATCTAGATCTTCCTTTACGTCCAAAAGGGTTGGGTAAGCTTTTAAACCTTGAACAGTGTCTCTGTTCGGATTGATTGGAAAAATTCCACCAGAAAAATTTTGTTCAATCATATGTGCTAGAGGACGCCCGCCAATTCTTGTTTTATTATCAGAAGCACCAACAATTGCAATTGACTTTGGTGACATAATCTCTTTTAAGGTGGTCATATTCCCTCTTTAATTAATAGACAAGTTTGAAACAGTATTTAATGTACATTAATTAATAAACTTGTTAAATGAAACCTAAAAATTTAAATCAAACTTTTAAAATTTTATTATGCCAAAAATTGTTATTTTAAGCTGCTTCATACAAATGTTTTCCATGACTGGATTTGCTGTTTGGCCTATTTATCTGATAGACCTTCAATTACTGTGGAATTTATCTAACAGTGAAGCAGGATGGGTAAGCGGATCATTTTACATTGGTTATGTTATTGCAACACCATTCCTTGTTAGTTTAACAGATACATTTGATGCAAGAAAACTATATTTTTTTTCATCTTTGCTGGGCTGTCTTGGATTATTTTTATTTTCATTCTTTGCAAGCAATGCGATAAACGCTTCTATATATTGGTCACTAGTAGGAGCTGGGTTAGCAGGAACATATATGCCAGGATTGCAAATTCTTAACTCGAGACTAGACAAAGTTTCTAGAGAAAAATTTGTGGCTGTTTATACCTCTTTTTTTGGCCTAGGCGTTGCCTTTTCATTTTCTATTTTTGGATTACTAAAAAGCTATGACATTTCATGGGAAAATGCTTTTTTGTTTGCGTCTTTAATACTTTTTTTAAGTGCATTTCCTCTATTATTATTTTCAGGTGATGAAATTGAAGAACGCCAAAAAAAGAAATATGAAGGAATTATTAGAGTAATTATTCCAATCTTTGCGACTTTTAAAAATAAAAAAGCACTACCTTTTATATTAGGCTATGGAGGCCATACTTACGAATTATTTGGTTTTAGAAGTTGGACATTTCCATGCATATTATTTCTATCTAATTATTTTAATGCCTCCGTTAGTGACGCCTTCATAGCTAATTCAATAGGCTTAATGGGCTTCTTAGGTATTTTTGCTTCAATTTATGGGGCAAAATACTGTATAGGTAAGGATAGAGCAAGAATAGTTAGTAAGATGGGTCTGTTATGTTTTATTGGATCAATTCTTACAGCAATTTCATTTTGGATAAGTTTCTGGTTAGCGCTTTTAATGCTTTTCATATATAATGCTCTAATTGTTCTTGATTCAGGTTCACTAACAACAGGAACAGTGGTTAATGGTAAACCAGAAGATAGAGGTGTAAGACTTGCTCTTCATTCAATGGTTGGTTTTTTTGGAGGAGCATTGGGAGGCCCAGTAATTGGTTTTGTTTTGGATAACTTTGGTGGTCAAACCAGTCATCTGGCATGGTTTATATCCTTTTTATGCCTAGGTTTTGGATCTCTGTTTTCTACACTAATTTTCAAATATTATTTATCAAGGAATTAAAATATAAACATTCTTATCTAATGGAACGGAGAACATAAATGAATACTAAAATTTTACTTAATGAACGACCTAATGGCGAGCCAACATTACAAAATTTTAAAACTGTAAAGGTAGATATAAAATCTCCTGAGGAAGGAGAGGTTCTTTTAAAAACAATTTATATGTCTTTGGATCCTTACATGAGAGGGAGAATGAATGACGCTAAAAGTTATGCCAAACCAGTTGGAATTGGTGAAGTAATGGAAGCAGGAGCTTTAAGTCAAGTTATAGAAAGTAAATCAAATAAATTCAAGGTTGGGGATTTTGTTGAAGGGCGTACAGGATGGCAAGACAATCCAACTGTAAGCGCTAATGATTTGCGATTAATTGATCCTACAATGGCACCACTTTCAACATCTATAGGTGTCTTAGGAATGCCTGGTACTACGGCTTATGTGGGGATGCATAATTTTGCAAAACCACAAAAAGGAGAAACATTAGTAGTATCAGCTGCATCAGGTGCAGTTGGAGCAACTGTTGGTCAAATTGGAAAAATATTTGGTTGTAGAGTCGTTGGTGTGGCTGGAAGCGAAGATAAATGTAACTTCACAATTAACGAATTAGGTTTTGACGATTGTGTTAATTACAAAGATCCAGAGTTTGCCGAAAAGTTAAAAGCAGCATGTCCAGAAGGTGTTGATATATATTGGGAAAATGTAGGAGGTATAACTTTTGATAATGTTATGCCACTTCTTAATGACTATGCAAGAATTCCTGTATGTGGCCTTATTTCTTTATACAATGCAACGAGTTTAAAAGGTGGAGAAACAGATAGGCTACCACTACTGTTTAGACAAATTCTTACAAAGAGAATGATGATTAAAGGGTTCATTGTATTTAATCATTACGACCAAAGAGAGGAGTCAATAATTGCTCTTTCAAATTGGATCAAAGAAGGCAAAATTAAATATAAAGAAGATTTTGTAGAAGGCCTTGAAAATGCTCCCAACGCGTTTATTGGACTTCTAAATGGAAAGAACTTTGGCAAATTAGTTGTAAAAGTTAATCCAGACCCAACAATTTAAATAAAATTGATAGCCTTAATTAAGGCTATCAAAATTCTGGTTATTTTTGACCAATTCCTCTAGTAATAGAGGGGGAGACCAAAATCTAGGATCTTCTTTAGCAAATTTATTAATATTGTCCAAAATTTTGTCTAAACCTATCATATCGGCATATTTCATTGGCCCGCCTCTCCATCTTGGAAAACCATATCCATTTGTATACACAACATCTATATCAGAAGGTCTAAGAGCAATTTTTTCTTGTAAAATTTTAGTTCCTTCAAAAACCATAGCAGCTATATATCTATCTAAAATTTCTTGATCAGAAAATTCTCGCGGCATTATACCTACTCTTTTTCTTTCATCGCTACATATAACTTCAATTTCTGGATTAGGGGTTAGAAATGCGACATCTTCTCCATACAAATAATATCCTTTTGAAGTTTTCTGACCAAACCAACCTCTTTCACAAACTCTATCAGCAATTTCAACATATCGATCATCTTTGTGCCTAAAAGGTGCTTTTCTTTTTCTAGTTGCCCATCCAATATCACCGCCAGCTAAGTCAATTACTTGAAACACTCCCATAGCACAACCAAACTCTCGTAAAACTCTATCGATATGAAATGGACTCGCCCCATCTTCGACCATATGATAAGTGGCCACTAAATATTTTGAAAGAATTCTATTGCCAATAAATCCATCGCAAACCCCTGAGCGAACAGGAATTTTTTTCATTTTTTTGGCTAAGTTAAAGGCAGTACATACTGTGTCGTCTGATGTTTCATCTGCTACAACAATTTCTAATAATTTCATAATATTTGCGGGTGAAAAAAAATGAAGACCGATTACCCGCAAAGGATTATCAACGACTTTAGCAATTTCATTAATATCCAAGTAACTTGTATTAGAAGCAAGAATACAATTTTGATTACAAATTTGATTTAACTTTATAAAAACTTCTTTTTTAACATCCATATTTTCAAAAACTGCTTCAATGACTAAATCTCTATCTTTTAGTTGAGAAATATCTGTTTTTCCTGAAAACAAGTTCATTATTTCATTTTGTTGCTGTGAATTCATTCTCCCCAAACGAACACTTCTGTCGTAAGTAGATGTTATTTTTTTTAGAGCTTTATCTATAGCATCTTGGTTTTGCTCAATCATTACAACTTCAAATCCTGCATTCATTGCTGCCATAGAAATTCCTGTGCCCATAGTACCACCACCAATAACACCAATTTTTTTAGGCTCTAATGATTTACCATTCTGTAATTCAGGTATTTTATTTATAGCTCTTTCTGCAAAAAAAGAATGAATGAGTCCTTGCCTTTGGGGGCTTTCTATACAATCATTAAAAAGCCTTCTTTCATTTTTAATAGCATTATCAAAATCTAGATTAAGACCCTCTTCAACACATTTGATAATAGCATGTGGAGAAAATAAATTTTTATATTTTTTTAAAGCTGTTGCCTTAGCTGAAGATATCGATTCTTCAATATCTTTTTTATTTTGAATTTTATTAGTTATCTCAGATGTTGGTCTTCTACCTAAACCTTGAGAAATGATTTTCTTTGCATAGCTTATACCATTTTCAATGGTTTTATCATCAATAGCAATTTCATCAATAATGCCATTCTCAAAAGCTTCTTCAATAGGAACATGCTTTCCTGTAATCATCATATCCAATGCCATGGACACACCACACAATCTTGGAAGTCGTTGCGTACCTCCTGCACCAGGTAATATTCCCAGCAACACCTCTGGCAAACCAACTTTTGTTTTAGGGGCTGCAATTCTGTAATGTGCCGACATTGCAACTTCCAATCCACCACCTAAAGGGGTTCCATGAAGTGAGGCTATTGTAATTTTATTCATTTTCTCTATTTTATCACAAATTTGACCTAAAGACGGCGCATCGATTTTTTTTCCAAATTCTTTAATGTCAGCACCTGCAAGAAAAGTTCTTTCAGGAGCAGTAATTACAATAGCTGCAACATCATCTTTTAAAGAGAGCACTTCCAAAGCATCTAACAACCCAATCCTTACATCAGCACTTATTGCATTAACTGGGGGATTTGAAACTTCAATAACAGCTATCTCATCTATAATTTTATATTTAACTGGTGTCATTATACCTCTCTATAGTAAATTTTTTTTTGCTTCTAAATATTCGTTATTAATTCTTTTTATAAGTTCACTAGCTGGCAAAATACTTTTAATAACCGAAATACCCTGTCCAGACCCCCATATGTCTTTCCAACTTTTTGGCTTTGAAGCTCCTGAGCTAAAGTTCATTTTACTTGAGTCACTTTCCTCAAGATTTTTGGGATCTAAACCTTGAGCTTCAATTGATCCTTTTAAATAATTACCATGAACACCTGTAAATAAATTAGTATACACTATGTCATCTGCATTTGATTGAGTAATCATTTGTTTATATCTCTCATCTGCATTTGCTTCATTTGTCGCAATAAAAGCAGATCCAATATAAGCCAAATCAGCACCCATTGCTTGTGCTGCTAAAACCGCTCTTCCATTAGCTATAGAACCTGATAACAAAAGTGGTCCGTTGAACCACTCTCTAATTTCTTGAATTAGAGCAAATGGAGATAAAGTCCCAGCATGCCCTCCTGCTCCAGCAGCCACAGCAACCAATCCATCTGCTCCTTTATCTATAGCCTTTTTTGCAAAAAAATTATTAATTATATCGTGCAAAACAATTCCTTTTGATTGATGAGCTACTTCATTAACTTCTGGACGAGCTCCCAAAGATGTTATCCAGATTGGGGCTTCCCATTTTGCACAAATATCAATATCCTTCTCTAATCTAATATTAGATTTATGAACAATATGATTAACAGCATATGGTGCAGCTGGATTATCAGGATTTTTTTGATTATATTTATCTAGTTCTTCATTAATTTTTCTTAACCAAATATTTAGCATATTCGGCTCCCCTTCTCCTTCTCTTGCATTTAGACAAGGGAAAGAGCCTACAACACCTGCCTTGCATTGCGCTATTACTAGATCTGGATTGGATATTATAAAAAGTGGAGAACCAATTACAGGAATTTTAAGCTTATCTAAAGGTGGTATAAGGGACAATTTAATCTCCTTTTAATTTATCAAATCTAGATTTAATAATTTAATACGTTAATGATAAAATCTTCAAATATTTTAGTTACAATTTCCTGAAAATCTTATTATATTCATAATTATATAATTAAGTGAAGGATAAATTATGTTTTTAAATGAAGATGATTTAAATAACTTTGACAAGAATGGGTATTTGTTTTTTCCAGAAATGTTTAATGCTGATGAAGCTGCGTTATTAAAACAAGAAGCCGAGAAAGTTTATTCCGAGGACAGGAAAGAAGTTTGGAAAGAAAGTAGTGGGGTAGCTAGAACAGCTTTTGCTGCTCATAAATATAATGAAACTTTTCGAAGGTTAGGAGCCCACCCAAGATTAATTGAACCTGTATCCCAAGTATTAGGTGGTGATATTTATATGCACCAATTTAAATTAAATGCTAAAGCGGCTTTTGATGGTGCAGTTTGGCAATGGCATCAAGACTATGGCACATGGAAAAGGGATGATGGCATGCCTGAGCCAAGAGCAATGAATATTGCTGTTTTCCTTGATGATGTAACAGCTGCTAATGGACCATTATTATTTATACCAGGAAGTCATAAATCGGGAGTAATAGACGCAGGGCATGATTTAGAAACTACCAGTTATCCTTTGTGGACATTAGATAACAAAAAAGTTCTAGAGCTTGCAGAAAGAGGCGGTTGTGTTGCCCCAACTGGTCCAGCAGGAAGCATGTTAATGTTTTCATCTTTGCTAGTGCACGCTAGTCCTCCAAACATCTCTCCTTTTGGACGAAGTATAGTTTATCTATCATTATGTCATGTAGACAACCATATACAAAAGTTTAATAGGGATGAATGGATTGCTCATCGCGATTTTACACCTATCTCTAAACTTGAAGATGATTGTCTTTATGAACTTATTAACCAAAATGTTAATGCAGCTGAGTAATTATTAGTTTTTTTAAAGGTAAATTCTAAATTGTTTTTAATAAGTTCAGTTTCAAATTTTAGAGATGCCTCTATAGGCTCTAGAATGAAAAAGAACGTTTTATTTAGATGCGCAAAATTAAGTACTTTGAACAAAAATGATCTTACAAAATTAGAAAAATTAAACCCTCATGCAATTATAGATTTTAGAGATCCCAAAGAAATAAAAAAAGCTCCAGACAATCTCTCTACAAGGTTGATAGAAAAATATGTCAGTCTTCCGATATCTGCTAGTACCTTAAGTAGAATGGTACTTAAAAAAAAAACCGAAGGTGATAATACGAAGACATATGAAAATGTAATGGAAGAAAGTTATCGCTTATATATCAATAACCATAAACATGTTTGGAAAGAATTCATTAGAATTTTGCTTGGTTCTAATGGTAAACCAGTAATTTATCATTGTTCTGCAGGAAAAGATAGAACTGGTGTAGCAAGCTATATTATTCAAAAATTATTAAATAATTCAATGGATCTAATTTATCAAAACTATCTTTTATCAAATCAATTATTGACAACTGAAGCTGCAACTGCAGAGCAAACAACCTCTGCAAAAAAAAATGATCTTTTAGTTACAAATACTATGTTAGATACTTTAGCGAAAGTTCAAAAAAATTATTTATTATCAGCTATTCATGAAATTAAGAATAATTATTTGTCTTTAGAGAATTATGTTTGTGAAGAACTCAAATTTGACTTTAAAGATATAGATAAACTTAAAAACTTATACTTAACCTAAAAGGTAAATTTATGTATCTCCAAAATGCAATAATCAAAAGAGTGGCCGAAAAAGGTCCAGTTAAAGTTGCACTTATTGGAGCAGGGAAATTCGGTTCGATGTTTTTAAGCCAAGTTCCAACAACTTTTGGCCTTGAAGTAGTTGTCATTGCAGATTTATTTCCAGAAAACGCCAGAAAATCTTGTGAAAAAGTTGGTTGGAATAATGAATTGATTTTAAAAACAAAGTTTTTTGAATCTGGAAAAGAAGCAATAGAGTTACCTGAAGTAGAAGTGGTCATAGAAGCTACAGGACACCCTTCTGCAGGCATTGAACATGCAAGACATTCTTTTAAGCATGGTAAACATATCATAATGGTAAATGTTGAAGCTGATGTCTTAGCTGGCCCACTCCTTGCCAAAGAAGCTAAATCTGCTGATGTTGTGTATTCAATGGCTTATGGAGATCAACCAGCACTAACTGCTGAAATTATTGATTGGGCGAGAACTAGCGGTTTTCATGTGTCAAGTGCAGGCAAAGGTACGAAATATCTTCCAGAATATCATAAATC
>JADHRC010000041.1 GCA_016777645.1 Alphaproteobacteria bacterium | reverse complement strand
CTGACTCTGATCCCCTTCTTGTTTTTGAATTCTAATTAGAAAATCACCTTCTTTACCAAAACCTTGTATAGAAATTTCACCAGCTTTTAAAGTAGACACCTTTGTTCTTAAATCATTAATGTCACTATCTTGAACATTTTTAGCTCTAAGCTCAAGTAAAATTCCTCCTTTAAAATCAATGCCATAATTTAAATTATTAAAATATAAACTCAATAATGTTCCAAATATAATTAATACAGAAAACAAAAAAGCAAAATACTTTAAAGATAAAAAATCAAAATCAGTATTAGCTGGAATTAATCTTAATAATTTCATAATTATTCCTGGAATATAAATTTTTTAATATCTCTTTTCTTTGAATACAATAGTACAAGATATTTAGTTATAATAATCGCAGTAAACATTGAAGTAACTATTCCAATCATCAAAGTAACAGAGAAGCCCTTAATGGGACCACTTCCGAATGAAAACAAGGCCAGAGCAGCAAATAAAGTTGTTAAGTTAGCATCAACTATAGTGGAAATAGCTCTTTGAAAACCAGATTCAATTGCATCAAAGATTTCTCGACCAGACTTAAATTCCTCTTTAATTCTTTCAAAAATTAAAACATTTGCATCAACAGCCATACCCATTGTCAACACAATACCAGCTATACCTGGTAAAGTTAGGGTGGCTTGTAATAGACTTAACAATGCCAAAATAAAAATTATATTACAAAATAATGCAATATTAGCAAAAACACCAAAAACTCCATATGTCATTAGCATAAAGATCATTACTGCTATTAAACCAGCAATACTCGCAATTTTACCAGACGAAATTGAATCGCTTCCAAGTCCAGGGCCTACCGATCTTTCTTCTAATATAATCATTGGTGCCGGCAAAGCACCTGACCTTAAAACCAATGCTAAATCATTAGTTTCTTGAACACTAAATGAGCCAGTTATCTGGCCAGTTGAAAATATTTGAGACTGTATAACAGGAGCACTTACAACTTTGTTATCTAAAACAATAGCAAAAGGTCTACCAATATTTTCACCAGTTACTCTTCCAAATTTTTTACCTCCCAAAGGAGAAAGTTGGAAAGAAACTGAAGGACTATTATTTCTATCGAAAGTTGGACTTGCATCCTTTAACATTTCTCCAGATACCATTACCCTTTTATTAACCATATATAGTCTATTTGGATTTTTATCTTCTTCTAAAATAACGTACCCAGGAGGAGCATTTGCCTCTTTCTGAATATCATCTGAACTAATAGATGGATGGACTAATTGAAAATTAAGTTTGGCAGTTTTACCTAAAAGTTTTTTTATACGACTGGGATCATCAAGGCCAGGTAATTGAACAATTATTCTATCAGCACCTTGTTGCTGAATACTTGGCTCATTTGTACCAGTTTCGTCTATTCTTCTTCTTACAATTTCTATTGCTTGGATCATCGTTGCTTTTGTAATTTCCTGTTTGTTTATTTCAGAAAAGTTTATAAGAAATCTATTATTTTTAATTTCTACAATTAGATTTTTATCTAAACCAAGAATAGCAGACTTAATATTTTCATTTAGTGTTTCACCTCTTTTTTCAAAAGAAACAAAACCATTTCTTGCAACTAATTTTTTGTATCCAATTTTTGATTTTCTTAGTGAATACCTAATATCAGACATCAATCCTTCAAGTTTTTCTTCAAAAACAGTATCCATATCGGCTTTTAAAAGCAAATATGACCCCCCTTTTAAATCTAAACCAAGATTTATCTTTTTCCCTGGTAAAAAACTGTATGAAACACTATTACTAGAAAAATTTATGAAATTAGGCATAGCATATATCACACCCAAAATTATACTTAGAAAAATTAAAAGAGTTCTAATTTTGGATGAATTTTTCATGATTACAAACGATCTTCAAGAGATAATAAATTTTAAGTAAAGATTTATTTTTTTGGCTTTGGCTTCACTTTTGTTTTGTCATCAACGTTTTTAATTTTTTCTTCACCTCTTACTTCAGATATCATCTGCCTTGCTAACTCTACTGTAACACCTGTTGCAATTTCAACACTAACTGTTTCAGAGCCTTCAACTGCTTTGGTAACAACCCCTAAAATTCCACCTGCAGTTAAAACTTTATTGCCTCTTTTTAAACTTTCTACCATTAGTTTATGCTGCTTAACTCTTTTTTGCTGCGGCCTAATAAGTAAAAAATAAAAAATTATAAAAATTAAAACGAAAGGAAGAAGTCCTTGAAGCGAAAATCCACCAGCTCCTCCAGCAGCAGATTGAGCGAATGCACTAGAAATCATAAATACTCCTTAAAACATAAACAATGGTTTAGGTTATATAAAAAAAAACTAATAAAGACCATAGATAAAATTTAAAAAATATATATATTACAACTTTTTATAATGTTAGGTAATGGAAATGGTTGATAAAAGTACTAATATATTTTTAGAACGAATAGCAAATGCATTAGAAAGAATTGCTCCACCAGAAAAAAAAATAAAAAACCTAGATAAAAGTGAAGGTTTTGTTTTTGATTCAAAAACTGGATTAATAAGACCTGTTGAGCAAATTAATAGAATTTCACTATCATTGCTTCAAGGAATAAACCATCAAAAACAAATTCTTCTAAATAATACTCAGGACTTTGCAGAAAATTTACCAGCTAATAACGCTCTACTATGGGGAGCAAGAGGCACAGGAAAATCATCTTTGGTTAAAGCTGTGCATGCAGAAGTTTTAATTAAAACAAAATCTAAATATCTTAAACTAGTTGAAATTCATAGAGAAGACATTTCAGAACTGCCAGAGTTACTCTCTTTATTATCACAAAATAAGGATTACAAGTTTATTTTACTATGTGACGATCTCTCCTTTGATGCTGGTGAAAACACATATAAAAGTCTTAAAGCAGCTTTGGATGGAGGCATAGAAGGAAAGCCAAATAATGTTATATTTTATGCAACCTCCAATAGAAGACACCTTATGCCAAGAGATATGATGGACAATGAACGTTCTACGGCTATTAATCCTTCAGAGTCGGTTGAGGAAAAAGTTTCTTTATCAGATAGATTTGGATTGTGGGTTGGTTTTCATAATATGTCTCAGGATGTTTTCTTAGAAATTGTATATGCTTATTGCAATGAATTTAAAATACTGGTTGATAAGGATGTTTTAAGATCAGAAGCCCTGGAATGGTCTATTACAAGAGGAGCTCGCTCAGGAAGGGTTGCCTGGCAATTTGTTCAAGGTTTAGCAGGAAAACACAAAGTTAAGATCAATTAATTCAAATATATTATTGGGTTAACTGGATTTCTGTTATGCCTAAGCTGAAAGTGAAAAAAACCTTCTTGATCTGAGCTGAATGCTATTATGTCACCTTTTTTAATCACAGCACCTTGACTAACATTAAATTTTGAAACATTCGAATAAGCGCTAAGCCAACCATTTTTATGTTTTATAAGAATAAGATTTCCAAATTTTTTGATCTCTGAGCCAGTGAAAGCAACTGTACCCTCCAACACGGAATAAATAGGGGTATTAGCAGATGTCTTTATATCAATTCCATCATAATATTGACCTTTTCCAAATTTACCAAAGTTCTTAATTATATCTCCTTTTGCAGGCCAAATAAACTCTGGTGAATTTTTAACTTTATTAAGAGAAGTTTTATAATTCTTAGGTGTTGTAGTTATTTTAGGATCTTCGTTATAAATATTTTTGTCGATTATTAAATCCACTACTGAATAATCTCTATTTTTAGGGATTAGGATCTTATTCCCAACAATTAATTCATATGGCTCTCTCAATTTATTTAGATTAACAATATCATCCTTATTAACAGCAAATCTTAATGATATTTTCTCAAGATTATCTCCTTGTTTAATCACGTAAACATTTTTATTTCTTAAGAATAAGATTTGATTTGCTTTTAAGTCATAAGGTTCAATAAGGTTATTATCTTGAATAATATCAGTAGGTATAACTTTATATCTATTTGCTATAGTATAAATAGTATCTTTTTCTTTGACAATAATCATTCCATTAAGTGGAACCTGAAATTGTTTTCTTAGATCTGATTTATCAAAAACAGTTACATTTTTTTCAAGAGCAAAGTCTTGTTTCACATTATTGATTACATTTGAAGCTTTACAGCCTAAAAAAGAAAATAAAGAAACAAAAATAAATAAAAACTTCAAACAAAACACCTATGATTTTTTTATAAATAACTGAAATAATAAAAATTTTCAATCATATTCGCTTATTAACGGAACAAAACTGACTCTACCAAGATCTTCCCAGATATCGTTGTCTCTTTTATCTTTGATAGTAATTTTTTTTAATCTTTGCTCTTTTGGAGACACTGCTACTGGAGCTATACATATACCATTAAACCTAACCTGATTTAATAATCTATCATCTACATTTTTAATGGCACAAGTTACAATTAAATGATCAAAGGGAGCTAATTTAGGCCATCCCAAAAAACCGTCTCCATGATCACAAACTATATTAGTCAACTTTAGTTTCTTAAAACAAGATAAAGCATTTACCAGTAAAGGTTTAATCCTTTCAATAGAATAAACTCTTCTTGACAAGAGTGATAAAACTGAAGTTTGATACCCTGAGCCGGTTCCTATTTCTAATATTATTTCATTTCCTTTTAGTTCCAAAGCTTCTGTCATTAATGCTACAATGTAGGGTTGACTTATTGTTTGTTCAAAGCCAATAGGTAAAGGATTGTTTTCATAGGCATATGAATGAAAATTTGATGGCAAAAACAACTCTCTTGGTACTTTTTCTATAGCACTAAGCACATTATTGGATGAAATACCCATTGACCTTAAATTCATAATCAAGTTAGCTTTTTGAATTGAATTTTCATATAACATCGTCAAAAACTTTTAAATTAAATATTTTTTAAAATTTCTTCATTAGTTAAGTTCAATGATAATGGAGTAACAGAAATTTTATCTTTTTTTATTGCCTCTAAATCTGAATTTGAAGAAGATACTTTTCTATTAATCATTCGTCCAATTATAAAAGAGTTTGCTTCATCGTTAATCGTCAACTCATCCTCCATTTTTTGAGATGCTAAATTTGTAAAAAAAAAGTTTTTTTTATTTTCTGTTTGAACATAATTATTGGGAAAATTGATATTATAAAACTTCGGCAGATTATTATCTAAATTGATTAAAAAGTTAATTGTATCATAGCTATATCTTTTAGATATTTCATAGGAATAAAGAGTACTATCACCACCATACTGACTTAGCGCAATTGAGTTTATTCCTCTTATGGCACCTTCCCATGCTGCAGCGACGGTGCCAGAATAAGAGACTTCATCTCCTATATTACTCCCAGCATTAATACCACTAAGAATTAAGTCTGGTTTTTTTTCTTTAAACAAATGATTTAGTGCAAATATAATACAATCAGTTGGAGTACCGTCAATTATCCAGTAAAAATCAGATATTCTTTCAAAATTAATTTCTTTTCTAATGGTTATTGATTTGGATTTTGCTGATTGGTTAACTTTCGGACAAATAACAAAAACATTATCAGCAAGTTGTTGCGCAACATCTTTAAGTATTTTAAGTCCAATTGCTTGATATCCATCATCATTAGTAATTAAAACATTTTGTATTTTTTTTTTCATTTCAGCTAATTTTTTACTTCAATTTTTTTTAAACCCCTCATGTAAGGTATCAAAACATCAGGTACTAAAACAGATCCGTCCATTTGTTGATAATTTTCTAAAATGGCAATCATAGTTCTTCCTATAGCTAAACCAGAACCATTAAGCGTATGCAAAAACTCAATCTTATTAGTTTCTTTATCTTTGAATTTAGCGTTCATTCTTCGAGCTTGAAAATCACCGCAATTTGAACAAGATGATATTTCTCTATAAGCACCCTTCCCATCATTTTGACCAGGAAGCCATACTTCTAAATCATATGTTTTTTTTGCAGAAAATCCTACATCACCAGAACATAACATCATCACTCGGTAGGGTAATTTTAATTGTTGCAGAATTTTTTCAGCACATGAAACTAAATAATGTAACTCTTCACCAGACCTAAGAGGATGAGTAATGAACACCATCTCTACCTTTGAAAATTGATGTTGCCTTATCATTCCTCTAGTATCACTTCCAGCGGCACCTGCTTCAGATCTGAAACAAGGAGTATTGGCAACAAATCTCAGTGGTAAGGCATTTTTATCAATTATTTCATTGCTCACAATGTTTGTAAGAGGAACTTCAGCTGTTGGTATTAACCATCTATCGTCAGTTGTATGAAATAGATCGTCAGAAAATTTTGGAAGTTGACCTGTCCCAAATAAAGCATGATCCTTTACAATATAGGGCGGAGAAATTTCTTCGAATTGATGATCATTCAAATGTGTTTCTATCATAAATGAAGATAAAGCTCTTTCAAGTAATGCTAGCTGCCCTCTAAGCAAAACAAATCTAGAACCTGATATCTTAACACCTGTTTTAAAATCAATTTGATTAAGTTTTTCACCAATTACAACATGATCAGAGGGTTTAAAAGAAAATTGAGGTTTTTCTCCCCAAGTTTTTATTAATTGATTTTCATCTTCTGAGGCGCCATCGGGCACATCATCGTCAAGAGAGTTAGGTAATTCAATCAAAAGTTTATTTAAATTTAACGTTAGTTCTTTAATTTTTTCGTCTATTAAACTTAAATCATTTTTATAATCAGAAATATTTTTTGTTAAAATTGAAATATCAGAACCCTCAGAAACTAATTTGCCAATTTGTTTGGAAGCTTTGTTTCTTTTCTCTTGTAAAACTTGTAATTCTGTTTGAAAAGCTCTAATGGAATTATCAATATCAAGTATCTCAGAAGAATTGATAGAAATCCCCCTTCTACTCATCATTTTTTCAAACTGTAAGGGATTACTTCGAATATACTTAATATTGTGCATTTAAGAACTCATTTATTTTGTGCTTAGAAATCTAGAAAAAATTATAGAAACTTCGTATAAAGCTATAATAGGCAAAGCAAGTAAAATCTGAGAAATAACATCTGGTGGTGTTAAAATAGCTGCAATTACAAATGCTGTTAGAATAGCATATTTTCTTTTCCCCGCAAGATCATCTGTTGTAATTATACCTGTCTTAACAAGCAACAGCAATATTACAGGAAGCTCAAAACATAATCCAAAAGCAAAAATTAGCTTCATTATTAGAGACAAGTACTCTGATATTCTTGGTTCAAGCTCAATGGGCAGAGAACCATCAACACTATTAACCTGAAAAGAAAGGAAAAAATCCCAAGCTAATGGTATGACCACATAATAAACCATGGCTGCACCAGCCAAAAAAAGGACTGGTGTAGCTAACAAAAAAGGAAGAAAAGCTTTTTTTTCATTTTGATACAGACCAGGTGCAACAAAACGCCAAATTTGAATTAAAAAAAGAGGTAAAGAGACGCAAATAGATATAAAAAAAGCAACCTTTACTTGTGTAAAAAAGCCTTCATGTAGCGCAGTAAAAATCATTCTACCACCATTTTCTAAAATTTGAGCTGCAAGAGGTGCTTGTAAAAAATTATAAACAATGTCAGCTAAATTTTGATTATCACCAGTGAATTTAATAAAGCATAAAAAAAACATAAAAAGAAAAGCACAAAATGAAACCAAAAGTCTATTTCTTAACTCTATCAAGTGATCGAGTAATGTCATATCATGATCTGACTTTTTAACTTTTGCCATCCTATATTCTCAATACTTATGCTTTTTTTTTCTTTGAATATGATTTCTTAGCAGTATCACTTGAATTTTTGATTTCATTGACATCTTTTTTGATAGAATTAACATCTAAGTCGTCTTCAAAATTTTTTAATTCTTGAATTTCTGAATCCATAATAGATCTATCATCAAGCTTTTTTACCTGATTTCTTAAATCTGAAATTTCTGCTTCATTAGCTAAATCATCAATTCCTGAATGAAATTGTGAAGCCATTGATTTGATTTTTTTTATAAATGAAGACACAGACCTTAAAACCTTAGGTAAATCTCTAGGGCCAACAACGATTAAGAGTACGAAAGATATTAATAAAAATTCTGGAAAACCAATATCAAGCATATGCTACTTTCTAAAAAATTTAAGAATTCTTTTTACTGGTTTGCTTTTTTTTATCTTGTTTTTTGGTAACTTTTTTTTTGGGAGTAGTTTTTTTCTCTGAAATGACCTCTACATCATCTTCATTATCTTTATTAGACTTAACCTGATCTTTAAAGTTTTTTAAACCTTTGCCAAAATCACCCATTATACTTGACAACTTACCCTTTCCACCAAAAAGAATAAGAACAACTATAAGAACGATAACCCAATGCCATATACTAAATGCACCCATAAAACATATCTCCTGAAATTTGTATTTAATATATCTTAAAACAACAAATTTGAAATAATAAAATTAAATGTTTTAATTTTAATTAAATTTATTGTTTAAAAATAAAAATCTGCGAAGGGTCTGAACAAACTGTAACCTTCTCATTAACATTAAAAAAGTTTAATCCAGGAATTCTTGCATGAATATGGAAATCAGAATTATTAACTTTTAATGATAGATGTACAAGAGTAGAGCCTGCCAATAACCTAGCCTCCATCACATGCCCTATATATGGTGAAATAATATACTTGTTCTTGTTAGTATTTTTTAGAAATTTTTTCTTATCTGAGTAAAGCTTAATTGCCTCATTTCTAATAACTATTTTAACTTTGTTTTTATTAAATTTTTTTGAACAAGAAAATGTTCCTAAAACAGTATTGACAAAACCTTCTTCAACTATACCATCAAAAATATTAATCTCGCCAAAAAATTCAGCTATAAAAGCTGATTTAGGACGCAAATAAAGATCTATCGGACTTCCAAACTGTTCTATAAAGCCATTGTTTAAAACTCCAATCTTATCAGACATGAACATAGCTTCTTCAGGATCATGAGTTACTAACAAAGCAGAAATATTATATTCTCTTAATAAATGTAACATTTGATCTCTGATTTTTTCTTTTAGCCTTGAATCTAAGTTTGAATAAGGTTCATCCAACAAAATAATTCTAGGTTCTGAAGCCATAGCCCTAATTAATGCAACCTGTTGTTGTTGACCACCAGACAATTCATGCGGATATTTATTAGAAAAATTAGATAAATTAACCTCATCCATTAATTTTTTAATTTTTTGAGTTTGTAATTTTACTTCACTTTTATTCATCCCAAAAAAAATATTTTCTAAAATAGATAGATGAGGAAATAATGCACAATCTTGAAAAACGTACCCAACACCTCTCTTATCAGGACTTAAATGGATATTGTTAGATGAAACTATTTGATTATCTAATTTAATTTCACCTTGTTGCACTTTTTCTATACCACTGGCAAGTTTAAGCAAAGTTGTTTTGCCACATCCAGAAGGGCCCAGCAAAGAAACAACTTCGCCAGCTTGCAATTTCATAGAAAAGTTATTCAATATTTTTCTATTATTATATCCATAGGAAATATTTAAAAATTCTAACAAATCTTACTCTTTTAAAAACCTATTCATTACTTAATGTTTCATCATTGAAAATTATCTTATTTTTATCTAAAAGACCGGCATTTTTTAGATCATCAATACCCGGAAGATCTTTTATTTCTTTGAGTCCAAAATGGTCTAGAAACAAATTAGAAGTCTTCCATGTCAAAGGGTTGCCAGGTGTGGATCTCCTTTGCCCGGGCTGTATCCACCCTAATTCTAGAAGAACATCAAGAGTACCTCTACTAAGAGAAACACCCCTTATATTCTCAATTTCAGATCTAGTTATTGGTTGATGATAAGCAATTATTGATAAAGTCTCAGTAGCTGCTCTTGACAATGGCTTGGGAACAACTTTTTCAATATTTAGAAATTCAGATATCTCTGAAGAGGTTCTAAAAGCAAAGGTATTATTTATTTTAAGTAAATTTACCCCTCTAGAAGAGTATTGAATTTCTAGAGATTCTAATATTTGATTTAAAAGATCTTCATCATTTATTTTGTTTTTTAAATCATTATATGAAATAGGTTCAGATGAAGCAAAAATTAATGCTTCAATTATTTTCTCTTTGAAACTAAATTCAATTTCATTAACTTTTTTTTTGTTATTATCCATCAAATTTCCAAATTAACTATAATATTCATAATGATTTATATTTTTTTGAAGATAAAAGTATTGCGTCCTGAAAACTATCTTGTCTCAAATCTACATATCCATCTTTAACCAATTCAAGAGAAGCTACAAAATGAGATGCTAACGCTGACTTTCTTTCAAGTTTATTTTTAATATTTTGGGGAATAAAATCTAATAAATTTTTCCATTCATCTGAACCTTGTATAAGTTCTTTTAATCTAGTTAGAGCATTTTCAACAGAATAAAGTTTGGTTTCAGCAATGGTGATAACTTCGGTATCATTCTTAGTGAGAATATTACCGTATGCCTTTATTAAATCGTATAATGAAACACTATATGAATATTTGTTATTAATATTAAAATTTTCTGGATTTCCTCTTTTAAAAAAATGTGTGCCTAGTTGGTGCCTGTTAAAAAGAAGTTTTGATACTTTTTGAACTCCTTCTAATCTTCTCATTTGAAATTCCAACAATTCCGAGAAGTCTTCTGCGCTTCCAATATTTTCATCAGTATCATCTGGTAATAAAAGCTTGGATTTTAAAAAAGCAAGCCAAGCTCCCATAACTAAATATTCAGCTGCAACATCTATATCTTTATTAATTGCGTAGTCTAAAAACTCTAAATATTGTTCTGCTAACTTTAAAATGGATAATTTTGTTAGATCAATTTTATGATCTCTTGCCAAACTTAACAAAAGATCAATTGGCCCTTCAAATCCATCAAGTGAAAGGCTAAGAACTTCTATTTTTTCGTTTTGTGACTGTTCCATTAAATCATTTAATTGTTTATCTGTAAAATACAAACAACCTTTTGTTTTTTAAATTTATTACATAACTCTAGACCAAAAGCCTTAGTCAACGGTGTTGTCCATACTCTATGAAATGAAGCAGCTTTGTCATTTGTATAGGTAAAGACTTCTAATTTAACATCGGTTAATAAATTGCTATATTTTTTATCCATTTTTTCTTTTGCTTGAGTAGCTTTTTTAAAATTGCGGAATGATCCAAACTGTACTCTATACAAACCAATTTTATCAGTTGCAGGTTTTAATTTATCATCAGTT
>JADHRC010000040.1 GCA_016777645.1 Alphaproteobacteria bacterium | reverse complement strand
CGTTAACTGATAATAGACCACCAAAACTTTATTCTAGAGATGCTTTTATAAGTTGTAAAAAAGCTGTAAATACTTGGGATTTAAATCATGAATTAATGGCATCAAGTCAATTTAAAATAGGCTGTGTTTCTGATGCAGCTACTCATTTATTTACGTATTGTGGTGCAGATTTCAGTTGGCGAAATGAGTATGATATTGGATCTGCTGCACTAGATTATTCTGTACGATACTTCAAGGATGCCCCTCTTGGAATGGCAGTTACTATGTATACAAATTTTACAAAAATAGGAAATAAATCAATAAAATTTATGCACCATATGGTAGATGATAGTACAGGTAATGTTATAATGGATATAGAAATTGTGGCAGTTTTATTTGACCTAAAAAAAAGAAAATCAATGATTGTTCCAGAAGATTTTAGAACGAAAGCCTCAAAATTATTAATAAATAACTAAATTGTACTTAGAAATTTAAATCTATCCCTATGATAATCAGCATCACCCATCAAGTGATCAATCATAATAAGTCTCTTGGCGTAATGTGCGACAGAATATTCCCATGTCATAGCAATACCACCATGAAGTTGTATTGACTCTTCAGCTATCAGCTTGCCAACCCTTCCTACTAAATTTTTAGCAGCAGAAACATTTTTATCACGCGTTGATGAATTTGTCTCAAAAGTAGAAGAAGCTAACATTACAGCAGACCTCACTTGTTCAATTTCAAGCATCATGTCTACCATTCTGTGCTGAATACTTTGAAAAGCTCCAATTGATTTACCGAATTGATTTCTAGTTTTCAGATAGTCTAAGGTTAAATCAAAACATACTTGCATTATACCAACTGCTTCCGCAGAAAGGGCAAGAGCACCTGCAGAATTTGCTTTAACAATACACTCAAGAGCTAGATCATCTTTACATAATAACTCAGCTTTAATATTATCAAAGTTAAGCTCAGTTGCTCTATAACCATCAATTGTATTGTAGGATCTTTTTTTAATTTGACTATTATCAACTAAAAATAAACCAATACCACTTTTATCACTAATTTCTCCATTAATTCTTGCAGAAACAATCACTTTATCTGCGGAATCACCATTGATTACAAATGATTTGTTGCCATTTATTTTCCAATTGTCCTTTTCTAAAAAGGCTTTGGTTTCTACAAAATGATTTTCATATCTATTATTCATTTCCATGTGAGCAAATGATATTAGTAATTCTCCATCAATAATTTCATTTATTAATTCAGTTTTAGGAATTTCTATAGAAGACAAAATTGAAGTTGATAATAATCCAGACGATAAAAATGGCTCGATACATAATGATTTTCCGATTAATTCAAATATTATGCTAATATCCTCACCTGAGCCTCCTAAACCTCCAAAATTTGGTGAGATCAAACCACTTATTACGCCTAAATCAGCACTCTCTTTCCAAAACTCTCTAGAAAAGCCTTCATTCATAGCTAGGTGCTCGCTCCTCTTTTTTATATCCTTATAATTATTTACAAAAAAACGAGCCACAGTTTCCTGAAGCATTTTTCTTTCTTCTGATAGTGAAAAATCCATTTTTATTTCCTATAGACCAAGAGATGCTTTTGCGACTATATTTTTTTGGATCTCGTTAGATCCACCATAAATAGAAATTTTTCGCATATTAAAATACTGTTTTGCAATAGGTCCAGCGTACTCTGGGCCTATAGGCATTTCATTCCAACCCTCGTCAAATTGCTCAGGTAAATATGGCAATGCTTGAGGCCCAAGAGCCTTTCTTAGTAATTCAGTTGTTTTCTGTCTTACAAGTGTTCCCTTAATCTTGAGTAAAGAACTTTCCATACCTGGCGCTTTACCGTCTGCTGCGGCACTAACTGTTCTAAGATTAAAAATTTCCATAGCTAAAAGATCTATTTCTAATTCAGCAATCTCTGATGAAAAAACAGGGTCATGAATTAGAGGTTTTCCATTTTTTAGAGATTTTCTTGAAACCATTTTTAAGTGATCTAGAGCAGATTTTGAATTTGGAACACCTGCTATTCCTGTCCTTTCAAAAGTAAGTAAATACTTAGCATATGTCCATCCCTCATTTTCTTTTCCAACTATATTTTTTTTAGGAACTTTAACATCAGTAAACCAGACTTCATTAACTTCATGTTCTCCATCCAAAGTAATAATTGGTTTAATTTCTACACCTGGACTATCCATGTCAATTAGAAGAAATGATATACCGAGTTGTGGTTTTACATTTGTATTAGTTTTCACTAAACAGAAAATTTTATCAGCATGATGTCCTAGAGTAGTCCATGTTTTTTGACCATTCACTAAATAGTGATCACCTTTATCAACTGCTGTTGTTTTTAAACTTGCAAGGTCGGATCCTGCACCTGGTTCAGAATAGCCTTGTGCCCACCAATCTTGATTGTTCAGAATTCTTGGTAAGTAGTAATTTTTTTGTTCTTCAGATCCAAACTCTATTAGAACGGGACCTAGCATATTAACACCAAATGGTACAATCCTAGGTGCAGAAGCATTTACTATTTCTTCTTCAAATATATGCTTCTGGATAGCATTCCAACCTGTTCCTCCATATTCTTCAGGCCAGTGCCATGCCAACCATCCCTTGGCACTTAAATTATTCATAAAAATTTCATAATCTTGTTTGCTTAATCTTTGATATTTTTTTACTTTTTCAGACAATGATTGAGGAAGAGTTTCCTTAAGCCACTCTCTGACTTCATATCGAAAATTTTGTTCTTCTTTTGTATATTCAAAGTTCATTTTTTATAACCATTTAGTTTAATATATTTTTATAGTATAAATACTATATATAAAAAAATATGAATATAAACAAAATGAAAGATTTAAATGGAAATAAATAAAGTCAAAGAAAAAATGACAGATCTATTATCTGATGTTTTTGATGGAGCTACAATCATGGTTGGAGGTTTTGGTGAAGCTGGTAGCCCGATAGAGTTGTTACACGGATTGATAGACCATGGTGCAAAAAATTTAACGATCATAGCGAATAATGCTGGTAATGGTAATATTGGGCTCGGCGCCTTAATAGGTCAAAAGCAAGTGAAAAAAGTAATTTGTTCTTTTCCTAGATCACCAAAAGGTATCACCTTCGCAGAACAATATAATAAAGGTGAAATTGAGTTAGAGGTCGTTCCTCAAGGTACATTAGCTGAGAGAATTAGAGCTGCAGGTTCAGGTATACCTGGGTTTTACACTGCTACTGCAGTAGGTACTCCACTTGCAGAAGGCAAAGAAGAAAAAATTTTTAATGGAAAAAAATATATTCTAGAAGAAGCTTTGCATGCTGATTTTGCATTAATTAAGGCTGAAGTATCTGATAGATATGGAAATTTATTTTATAATAAAACTGCAAGAAATTTTAACCCTATTATGAGTATGGCAGCGAAAAATACTTTAGTGCAAGCGAAGAAAATTGTTCAACCTAATTTCACAAACCCTGAGCACGTTATTACTCCAGGTATTTTTGTTCAGAAAGTAATTGAAATTAAGGAACCTATTATTGAAACAATCGCAATTGAAGAAGGGTTAACATATCCATGATTAATATTAATTCTAATAATATTTTAAAAGGTTGGGACAGAAATACTATTGCAGAAAAAATAGCAAATGATCTACCTCATGGTTCATATGTTAATTTAGGAATTGGTATGCCAGAGCTTGTTTCTCAATACATAAAAGACGATCGAGAAATAATTTATCACTCAGAAAATGGGCTCTTAGGAATGGGACCATCTCCCAATGAAAATGAAATTGATTATGATTTGATCAATGCTGGGAAAAAACCAGTTACAATTCTTCCCGGAGGAAGCTTTTGTCATCATGCTGATAGCTTCTCTATGATAAGAGGAGGGCACATAGATTATTGTGTTTTAGGAGCTATGGAAATTTCTATTAAAGGTGATTTAGCAAATTGGTCAACTGGTAAAGGCATACCTGCAGTTGGAGGAGCAATGGATTTGGTTGCAGGAGCAAAAAACGTTTTTGTTATGACCCAACATCTTACAAAGGAAGGAAAGCCAAAATTAGTAAATGAATGTTCATTGCCTCTTACTGGTGCATCAGTTGTATCAAGAGTTTACACAGACTATGCAGTTTTAGATATTACTGATAATGGCTTTAAGGTCATAAAAATAGCTGATGACATTCCTTTTGAATATCTTCAATCAGTTACTGAAGGAAAAGTTTATCAATAATTTTTAATCTACATAAATAACTTGATCACTCTCAAGGTAATCAAGTGCCTTTTGTGATATTTTTAGACCTTCACTAACCTGTTTATCCATAGCGTTTTCAACTTCGATAATTCTATCTAATTTATTAAGTACTTCGTCAATTTTATCAAATGGAACAACCGTAACACCATCGCTATCGGCGACAATAATATCACCACTACTCACTGTAGTTCCTCCAATATTTAATGGGAAACCAATCTTGGCAGGACCACTATTAAAAGGTGAATTTGGGTTTAAACCTGTACAAAAGCAGTCTAATCCTGTTTCAATTATACCATCTAAATCTCTCATAGGACCATCAGTAACTAGACCTACACCACCATTATTTTTTATCATCCCTGCAATTCTATCTCCAACTGCTGCTGTGCCTTGAAACCCACTCACACCATTTACTACTATGTCGCCTGGCTGTATTTCGCTTAGGGCAATGGCCATACCTAAAACATCAGCGGCTCCAGAAAAGACTGTCAATGCAGGGCCTACAATATGTTTAACTTTTTTCCCAGGGATAGATAGAGGTTTAATTGAAGGGTCTAGTGCAGCATAACCATTCAAAGCATCACATATAAAGCCTGTGGGAATGTTTTTAAAACCATTAATTTGTTCTTCTGATGGTCTTTTCCTACTAGATTTTTTTTTGATTTGTATTAGAGGAGGATTTTCAATCATTTTAAAACTCGCTTAACTTTGTATTTTAATTATTAGTTATTTTACAATAACATGTTAAGTATAAAAATATAATAAGTTAATGGAGTAAATTTTGTCTAGCCTAGTTGATAAATTTCCAAGGGTAGTTGATATGGTAAATCTTGCCAAAAGAAGGATGCCCCATTTTGCATCAGAATATTTATTTGCAGGTACTGGATATGATGAGGCTCTAGATAATAACAGGAAAGCTTTTAAACAAATTTACTTAGTTCCTAAATATCTGAAGGGAACTGTTAATCCGAATTTAAAAACAAAATTATTGGGCAATGAATATGATAGTCCTTTTGGGGTCGCTCCAGTTGGAATGACAAGTTTGATGTGGCCAGGCGCTGAGATTGCATTAGCAAAAATGTCATTAAAAAATAATATTCCATATTCTTTGTCGACGGTTGCTTGTGCATCTGTTGAGGAGGTAGGAAAACATTTAGATGGCCATGGATGGTTTCAACTTTATCCTCCAGCAGATAAAGCAATAAGAAATGATTTATTAAAAAGAGCTAAAAACTCAGGTTTTAAAACTTTGATTATTACTGCTGATATACCTGCTTCAAGTAGAAGAGAGAGACTAAGGATGGCTGGTGTATCTGTGCCACCAAAAAATAATTTAAGAACATTTTTTCAAGCAGCAATATGTCCATCTTGGTCATTAGGAACTCTAATAAACGGAATACCTGCTTTTGGAACAATGGACCAATATAGTGATGGAACTTGGCATGGAAATGCAAAGTCGAAAGCAGGTTTTGCTGGTAGCCAGATGCAACGTTATTTAGATTGGGATTATTTGCAAGAAGTAAGAGATATATGGAAAGGTCCTATAATTCTCAAGGGTTTAATGCATGTAGATGATGCAGTTAAAGCAACTTCCTATGTGGATGCTATATATTTATCAAATCACGGTGGTCGCCAAATAGATATAGCGCCTAGCCCATTACAAATATTACCTCTCGTTAGGAAAAAAGTTGGTTCAAAGTTTCCAATTATAATCGACTCAGGGTTTTATTCAGGTCAAGATATTAGTAAAGGCCTGATGCTTGGAGCTGATTTTGTTATGACTGGAAGACCTTTCATCATTGGTTTAGCTGCCTTAGGTAAAAAAGGTGCAAATCATGTCCATGACATTTTAAAAGATGAGTTATCAAACATTATGGAACAAATATGTGCTAAAGATATTAAAGAATTAAAATCTGAAAACGTAATGTTAGGTAATGATTTTAATATCCAAAATTTTTCTTAATAATTATAAAGAACTAAATCTTTTTCCAGGTAAAACCATTTCAGAACCAGTTTTAATATGAAGTAGTACAGGTAAATTGTTTTCATTTGCCCATTCTTTCGCTTGCACAAAAGTTTCATAAAAATCTTCTGTATTTTCAACCGTGTATCCCTTTCCTCCCATGGCAGTAGCCAAGTCTGCAAAGTTTGGGTTTACTAGGCCAGTATGTTTGTATTTACCTTTGTAGTTTTTATGTTGGTGCATTCTTATTGTCCCGTACATCTCATTATCAATAACCAAAACAATTATTGCAGCATTATACTGAACAGCAGTAGCAAGCTCATTTTCTGTCATTTGAAAGCAGCCATCGCCGGCCAGCGCAATGACCATTTGATTAGGAAAGCGAAGCTTTGCTGCTATAGCAGCAGGTAGGCCGTAACCCATAGAACCAGAAATTGGTGCTAATTGTGTTTTTACTTTTGAAAATCTGAATAATCTATGTCCCCAGACTGCATAATTTCCTGCACCATTAGTAATAATGGTATTAGGTTCTAACTTATCTCTTAATGATCTGAATGCTGATGTTAAATCAACTCCTGAGTTTGGAGCTTCTAGCGGCATGTCTCCCCAATTAATGTAATCTTCATGAGCCTCAAGTGTATCAGATGCTATACTTTCTTCTGCTTTTGTATTTAAACCCTTTAATGCATTATTGAGAATATTTACAAATTCTATTGGGTTAGCAGTGATACCTAGATGTGGATTATAAATTCTTCCAATTTCTTCTGGTCCTGGATGAATATGAACTATTTTTTTGTTATGATCAGGAATACCAAATAAGGAAAAGCCTTGGGAAGGATTTTCACTTAATCTTGCTCCAAGTAGCACAATATAATCACTTTCATTTATTCGATTAATTATTTTGGGGTTAACACCTAAACCTAGATCACCTCCATAGTTTTTATGAAAATTATTGAAAAAACTTTGTCTTCTATGTGAAGTTAATATTGTTAAACCTAACATTTCTGAAATAGACATAAGGTCTTTTTCTGCTTCGTCTGACCATACAGATCCACCAAGTACCAATATAGGTTTTTTTGCTTCCTTAATTTCTTGTATGAATTGAGCTAAATCTTTAGTTGACGGTGCAGAAACAGTTTGTTGTATATAGCCGGTAGGTTTTTTGTTAGTCTTCTCAGTTAACATGTTCTCTGGTAATGCTATTACCACAGGGCCAGGTCTTCCTGACATCGCCGTATGATATGCACGAGATACTATTTCTGGTAATCTATCTGCCTGCTGTACTTCAACTACTAACTTAGCCATTCCTCCAAAAAACTGTTGATAGTCAACCTCTTGAAATGCATCTCTTCCATACATTTCTCTACCAATTTGCCCAACAAAAAGTATCATCGGTGTACTATCTTGTTGTGCGATATGGACACCAGCTGCGGCATTCGTAGCGCCTGGACCTCTAGTTACGAAGGCTATTCCAGGCCTTCCAGTTAGTTTTCCGTCAGCTTCTGCCATAATAGAAGCTGCACCTTCATGCTTGCATAAAATTGTTTCTATAGATGTGTCTTGTAAGCCGTTCATAACTGAAAGGTAACTTTCACCAGGAACACAGTAAACCCTATCAACCTTCTGATTTTCTAATAATTCTACTAATAGTGTTCCAGCTTCTCTCATGACTTTGTATCCTTGAATTTTTCTTGATATGGTGAATTTGAAGGTATCATATCTTCACTGATTGGCAAGATTAACTCATGAAGCAAATGAGACGATAGTGTTTTGCCATGTCTATCCAACCTGAGTGAGCTATTTACTCCTCCGCCAAGAGCATTTTCAATAACAAAATTTAATGCATTTAGTTTAGGTAATTCGTATCTTTGAACTTTTGTAGCCCCCAAATGCTTAAAAATATCCAAAACTTTTTTTTCTGTAGCTAGTTCATTAATAGTGTCCCACCCAGAATCTAAATAGGCTATTAATGAAATATTTGAGACATCACCTTTATCTCCTGCCCTTGCATGGGCAATGGCGTGAACAGGTAAATCTAGTGTCATATTTATTACCTCTTATATTATTTAGATCATTTTAACTAAAATGTTAGGATCAACTTTTGATCTTTCAACTAAAATCGAAGCAGTTGAAGATTGTGGAGTTACATAACCTCTTCCGCCTCCACCTGCAGCTGGTCCACAGCAATACAAGGACATAACTTCATCAACCATTTGCTGTGCTTGATCTTTTTGGGGATAAATTGCTGATGTTCTTACTCTATAATCACCATCTTTTGGTAATTCATAAGAGGATGTTTCATCTATAGAGAAATGAACAGATCCTGCACCAATTATCTCTACCCTTATCTGCCCTTGTAATCCTAATATTTGTATTCTTTCTAGTATTACTTCTCCGGCAAGTTTTGCTCTTGCAAGAGCGTTGGGACCAGCATAACTTATTTCTGCTTCTCCCATAAAACCATTATCACAACAGATTGTCGCTTTTAATTTTTCTGGTGGTTTTTTTCCTTTTCCTCCAGATACAAGAACTCTGTTTTCTCCAACATACTCAAGCTTTAAGTTTGTCATATCTGCTGTTACATCAGGCACTAAGTAATTTGATGGGTCGTGCGTTTCATACAATAGTTGTTCTGTAACTGTCGCTTTATTTACTAATCCACCCGTTCCAATAGGTTTAGTTATTATAAATGTTCCATCTGAATTAAATTCAACTATTGGAAAACCTACATTTGCAAGGTTTGGTACATCTTTAAAGCCAGGATCTGCGAAATAAGCGCCTGTTACTTGAGCTCCACACTCTAGAAGATGTCCGCAAATAGTTCCAGAACCTAATAAATCAAGCTGGTTTTTTTTCCAGTTATATTCATGAATTAATGGTCCAAGTGCTAGGGCACTATCCACTGTTCTTCCAACTATTACAATATCTACATCTTTGCTCAAAGCTTCAGCAATAGGTTGAGCCCCTAAATAAACATTTGCAGCAGTAATTTTATTATTTGAAAAATCAAGACCTTCCATTGTTGGGCTATTTAATATTTCCTCATTAGACATGTAATCTAATAAATCATCACCTATTACAACACCAATCTTAGGTTTTCTAGTATTTTGTTTTCTTGAAATCTCAATTATTCTTTTAGCCGCACCCATCGGATTGGCAGCGCCGATGTTTGAAATGATTTTAATATTGTTTTCAAGGCAATCATCCAGGATGGGTGTAATGTATGAATCCAAAAAAGGTGAATAACCTTCTTCAGGATTTTTTAATCTATATTGTTGAGCGATCGCAAGTGTTCTTTCTGCAAGAACTTCAAACATAAGATACTTGGGTCCATCTATTTTTTTAAATTCCCTTACGATTGGAATAGATGCATCAAATCTATCACCTGAAAACCCAGCTCCACACCCTATGTAAACTTTTTTATTCATAATAAATTCTAAAACTTTTCTATTTTTTAATATATTTATTTGATTTAATGTAATCCAATATCGATAATATTATCATATTAAAATTACCTAGTCTTATAAAAAAGGAAATAATAATGTCAAAAATTGCTATGGTCACTGGTGCTGGTACAGGAGTAGGAAGAAGAGTGTCTGAGGTTTTATCAAATGAGGGTTTCATTGTATACTTAATAGGTAGAAGGTTAGATAAATTAATTGAAACTCAAAGTTTATGCTCGGGAGAGACTGAGATTGCTCAATGTGATGTAAGTGACCAAATCGCTGTAGAAAATGTCTTTAAGATTATAGAAAAAAAACATGGCAGGATTGATGTATTATTTAATAATGCTGGCATTGGTGTTCCAGCTCAATCAATAGATGAGATGCCTTATGAAAATTGGAAAAAAGTTATAGATATCAACCTTAATGGAATGTTTCTATGCGCCAAATATGCTTTTGCCCTTATGAGAAAGCAAAGTCCTCAGGGTGGAAGAATAATTAATAATGGAAGCGTTTCTTCAGTAACACCAAGACCAGGCTCTATTCCATATACTGCAACAAAACATGCAGTTACTGGAATGACTAAGACTATTTCCCTAGATGGAAGAAAATATGATATAGCATGTAGTCAGATTGATATTGGAAATGCCGAGACCCCAATGACTGAAAGAATGAAAGAAGGAGTTCCTCAAGCTACTGGAAAAATGGAAATAGAACCAGTTATTGATTCAATTCATATAGCTGAGGCTGTTTTGTATATGGCAAAATTACCAGTAAACGTGAATGTTTTAAATATGACAGTGATGGCAAACAAAATGCCATTTGTTGGTCGTGGATAACAGTTAAGTTAAATGTTTTTTCAAAACTGGAAAATATTTGTCTTTATCTCCTTTTTTGATTGAATTTTGTAATAATTTTTCTGTTGTTAATGCCCCTGGTAATTTTACTCCAAGTTTATTACCTAACTCCAATGCATAAGATAGATCTTTTAATGCATATTCAGATGAAAAAGCAAGGGTTGGAAAACTATTCTTTGCAATACTATTTAGCCCATGATTATTTAAAGCAAAACTGTCGCCAGAGCATTTTGAAATATTGGTAAAAAGTTTTTTAACTTCTATTCCATATTTTTCTGCAATATTAGCCGCTTCGCTTAATGCAACAACTGTCTCAAAAAGTATCATGTTATTTAATATTTTAGTAAGTTGGCCTGAGCCTACTTTTCCACAAAACATTATATCTTTACCCATATATTTTAAAACTGGCTTTATTTTTTCGAAGACACTTTTTTCTGATCCTACCATTATTGACAAGGTTCCATCTATTGCTGCTTGTCTGGTTCTTGCAATTGGGGCATCAGCGAAATAAGCACCTCTAATTTTAGCCTCTTTTTCTAAGCAGATCATTAAATCAGGTTGAGATGTTGACATATCAATAATTAGTTGATGTGTTTTTATTTTGGAAATGTTGTTTTCTTTCCCAAAATAAAGTTCCTTTACGAAATTACCACCTGGTAAACAAGTGATGATTAAATCTGATTTTTCAAAAACTTCTTCCATGTCATTTGCAACTCTTGCTCCAAATTTTTTTAATTTTT
>JADHRC010000039.1 GCA_016777645.1 Alphaproteobacteria bacterium | reverse complement strand
TGGTTGGTGTTTCCCTTGGACAATTACAGAAAGAGCAGGAACACATGTGTGTCTAAGGCAACCAGCAGGTGAATTAATTGTTGAGGCCTTCCAAAGGCATAACATAACCCATTTATGTGGTGCACCAATTGTTATGCAATTGATTGCTGACTATTTGTTGCAAAATAATATATCTCTCAAGGCAGGAATTAAAATGATGACTGCGGGAGCCCCCCCACCTGAAGCTGTGTTGAGCAAAATGGCTTCATGCGGAATTGATGTCATTCATGTTTATGGTCTAACTGAAATTTATGGACCTGCAGTTGTATGTGCGTGGCATCCAGAATGGAGCGAATTAGAGCCTTCGCAACAGGCCAAGCTAAAAGCAAGGCAAGGTGTGGTATATTCTGTTCAGGAAAGTATGAAAATAATAGATACTGAAACAAATAAAAATGTTCCTAAAGATGGAAATACTCTAGGAGAAGTTTTAGTAAAAGGAAACATTACTATGAAAGGGTATTTTAAAAATAAGAAGGCTACTGATGAAGCATTTGAAGGAGGATGGTTTCACACCGGTGATCTTGGTGTTTGGCACGAAGACGGCTACATCCAACTTAAAGATAGATCTAAGGATATTATAATTTCTGGTGGAGAAAATATTTCTTCTATAGAAGTTGAGGATGCTTTATATAAACACCCTGACGTTGTTGCAGTTGCAGTAGTTGCTAAAGATGACGAAAAGTGGGGAGAGACGCCATGCGCATTTATTGAACTTAGCAAAGGGTCAACTGTTGATGAAACAGAGTTAAAAAATCACTGCAAGTCTCAACTGGCAGGATTTAAAGTTCCCCGATACTTTGTTTTTACAGAACTCCCTAAAACAAGCACTGGTAAAATTCAAAAATTCAAGCTAAGAGAGAAAACCAAATTAATTAACTGACCTTCTTTAAGTTATGATTGTTTATAATTTTATCTAAAGCTGGATCCCATTTTAATTCGGCATTATCCATATTTTTTTCTTTAACGTGACCATAACCCTTTATTGATAAAGGAATATCAAGAAATTCAATTATTTTACTATGATTGTTTTCATTAAGAATTTCTGAAATACTATCAATAGTATAAATAATTTTCTGAATTAAATGACGTTCTCTTTTTCTTTCATTAGTATATCCAAAAATATCAAGTTTAGACCCTCTTAGAAATTTTAATTTAGATAATATCTTAAATAGATTAAAAACCCAATGTCCAAAACGTTCCTTTTTTAAGTGTCCTGTATCAGGATCTTTCTTTGAAAAAAGAGGAGGGGCTAAATAAAATTCTAATTTTGCTTCCTTATTTATATTTAAAAAATTATAAGCAAAATCACCTGATGTATGAAGTCTTGCTACTTCATATTCATCTTTATATCTCATTATTCTAAACAAAGTTAATGCAATTTTTCTAGTTAGAGGAAGGTTCTTTTCAAATTTGCTCATTTTCTTCTCTAAATTTCTAATTTTATTAATTTTAGAAAGAAACAAATCTGCATATTGTTTGTTTTGATATTTTTTAAGTATTTTAGAAAAAGTATCAATGTAGTCGTCTATACTTTTTTCTTGATTAGAATTCTTATCAACTTTGGCAGCATTAAATACATCTTCTGGATATTCAGATAATAGCCTACCCCAGTTAAATGCCTTAAGATTTTGTTCAATTGCCACGCCATTTAGTTCAATTGCCCTTTGGAGTGATGTAATATCTATTGGAATAAGATTTTTTTGTGCAGCAATTCCTAGCATCATTATATTGGCATAAACAGTATCACCTACTAGGTTTTCTGCTAATTTTGATATGTCTATGAATTGTATATTTTCTATTTTCAGATGATTTTCAAGGTGTTTTTTTAGTAAACTATCGTCGACAACTGTTCCAATATGTACACCTGCTACACCTACAGGCTCAACTCTTCCATTAACAATAGCGATTGTTTTATCTGGATTGAGGGTTCTTGTAATTGAGGGTGAAACTGAAACTACTGCATCACAACCTAAAAGTAAATCAGCCGTTTCATTAGGAAGTCTAGCTGACCTGGAATATAGAGAATTTTCGTGGCCTATCCTTATTTGGCTAGTGACAGCACCATTTTTCTGGGCCAAGCCAGTAAAATTCATTGATTGTGCAAATAATTTATCAATTCTAGCAGCCATAACTATGATGGCAGCAACAGTTGATATACCTGTTCCTCCAATTCCAGCCATTATAATATTTCTTATTTCCTTAAGCTTTGGTTTGGGGTGAGCTAATTTATTTATTTTTTCAGGAAGATCAGGAAATTTTTTCTTAGGTGGTTCGGAGATATTACTTGAAGTCACGCCTATAAAACTAGGGCAAAAACCCTTTTTACATGAATAGTCTTTATTACAAACACTTTGATCAATTTGTCTTTTCACACCTTCAAAATGATCAAAGGGCTTTACAGCAACACAGTTGGATTTCTCAGCACAGTCCCCACAACCCTCACAAACATCGGGGTTGATATACATTTTTATATCTCTATCTTTAACTATCCCTCTTTTGCGTCTTCTTCTGAGTTCGGTGGCACAAGTTTGAACGTATATTATTGCGGTTACACCAGTTATATTACGAACTTCTTTTTGGATATTAATAAGTTCATCTCTATGAAATATACCAACTTTATCTGCAAACAACCTCGTGTCTCTAAATTGTTCTGGCTCGTCTGATACTACATAGATTTTCTTAACACCTTCTGCGGATAATTGCTTAGAGATATCCCACGGTGCTGCGCCTCCAACTGCTTTTTGACCACCTGTCATAGCAACAGCATCGTTATAAAGAATTTTAAAAGTAATATTTACATTAGCAGACACTGCCGCTCTGATTGCTAGAGAACCAGAGTGAGCATAGGTTCCATCACCAATATTTTGAAAGGTATGCTTTTGGTTTGAAAAAGGAGCTCGGCCTATCCAATGTCCTCCTTCTCCACCCATTTGACTAAAATTAGTTAATTTTTCTGGATGTAAAAAATATCCAATTGAATGACAACCAATACCTATTCCTACAACCTCATCATCAGGCGTTTTGGTTCCAGAATTATGTGGACATCCTGCACAATACCAAGGTGTTCTAGATGCAACTGGCGGTAGGTTGTTGCCTAATGATTCTGATTTTACATTTGCAGGAGCAGTTTCTGTGTTGTTTTTTTTAATTTTTTTGAAAAGGCAATCAGATATAATATCACTCGATAATTCTGATACTTTGGGGATCAAATCTAATTTTGTAGTTGCATCCATCTTACCAGATAATAATGGTCTTGATATTGAATTAAAAAGAATATGGGCCACTTGCTCTTCAACTATAGAAGCTTTTTCTTCTATAATTAAAATTTCTTCAAATCCCTTTGAAAAATTTTCTATTTCATCATTAATCATTGGCCAAGGAATTTTACAAGAAAACAGACCTATGCCTGCTTTTTCTGGATTGCTAACACCTATCTTATCAAGTGCATCAATCGTCTCTGTCACGGCCTTACCAACGGCGATAATTCCAATTTTTTTCTTGTTGGGATAAAATATTGTTTTGTTAATTTTATTTTGTTTAATAAAATCTTTGGCAGCAGGAATTCTTCTTTTAATAAGAGCAGCTTCTCTATCCAGTGCTGGGTCGTGTCTATTAACATGAACATTTGTAGGCTCATCCAAATTTGAAAAAATTGGTCTTAGTCTACTTAAATCAACAACGGCATTAGAATCTGCAGTGTCACTTGTAATTTTTAAAGCAACGCATATTCCTGCGTGACGAGACAAGGCAAAAGCTTGTAATCCCATAGGTATTACTTCGTTTACGTTTGCAGGATAAAATATAGGAATTCCTGCAGATATAAGAGACTGCTCAGATTGATAGGCTAAAGTAGAACTTTTCCCTATCGGGTCATCAGCAACAGCTAAAACCATCCCACCTTTTAATGCCACACCACCCATGTTAGCATGTCTTAGAGCATCCATTGCTCGATCAAGGCCAGGTCCCTTGCCATACCACATTGAAAAGACACCATCTATTTCTGGTCTATCATATAGACCAAGCATTTGTGTTCCCCATGCAGCTGTGGCGGCCAGTTCTTCATTAACAGCTGGTTGAAAAACAATATTGTTTTTATCTAAATGTTTTTTTGCTCTTCCTAGTTCTAGGTCAAGAGTTCCAAGTGGTGATCCTGGATAACCGCTAACATAACCTTTTGTTATTAAACCATTATCTTTGTCAAGTTTTGCTTGTTCGATTAATAGACGTACTAATGCTTGAACACCATTCATAAGTGCTAAATCATTGTCCTTTGTAAAACAATCGTCTAATTTAATAGTGTTTATATAATTCAATATTATCTCATTATAAATTAACTTGTTTATAATTTAATTAATTTACAGGGCTTTAACAAGTGGTAAGAATTATTTTATAGAAAGGTGAAGAAAATTAATGCTTTTAAGATCTAATAATTATGACGATCTATATTCAAATTTCAGATGGGAAATACCAAAATTTTATAATATTGCGGCAGACACAATTGATAAAAATGAATTTAGTCATAGAATAGCTCTAATTAACTTTTTAAGTGATGGTACAACTGAAAATTGGTCATTCTTAGACTTAAAGCGATCTGCTAATAAACTAGCTAATGCTTTTGATGCATTAAATGTCCCTAACAATGCCAGAGTAGGCATAATTTTAGGTCAATGTCCAGAAACTGCCATTGCACACATGGCTTGCTTTAAGTCAGGGAAAATATCAATTCCTCTTTTTAATTTGTTCGGTACAGATGCATTATTTTATAGATTACAAAATTCAAAAGCATCAGTAGTAATTTGTGATAAAATTGGTCTAGTTAAAATATTAGAAATTTTCTCAAGTTTGCCAGACTTATTATCCATAATTTGTATTGACCAAGAAACTGATGGAGATAATGTTCTTAGTTTTAATAAATTGTTAGAAAAATCTTCTGATAATTATTTAACAAAAAAAACTAAAGCAGATGACCCTGCTTTAATTATATATACTTCAGGAACAACAGGAGGACCCAAAGGGGCATTACTTCCTCACCAATCATTACTGGGACATATACCTGGTGTAGAGCTTCCTCACGAATTCTTATCTTCATTAGAACCAGTTACAGATCTTTTTTGGACACCTGCTGACTGGGCTTGGATAGGAGGTTTATTTGATGTTTTGTTACCTTCATGGCATTTTGGTATTCCAGTCGTAAGTTATAGATCACAAAAATTTGACCCTGAGTTTACCTTTTACTTATTATCTAGATTGAATATAAGAAATACTTTCTTACCGCCTACGGCATTAAAAATGATGAAGGCATTTAATCCAACAAAAACAAAAAAGAAACTACAATTAAGAACTGTTGGATCAGGTGGAGAATCATTGGGTGAAGATTTACTAGAATGGGGCAAAAGTGTTATAGGCGTTGGTATCAATGAATTCTATGGTCAGACTGAATGTAATTTAACTATTTCGAATAGTGGAATCTTAATGCCTAGAAAACAAGGATCTATTGGCAAACCTGTTCCTGGGCAAGAAGTAAAGATTATTAGTAAAAATGGTGAGTTTATAAATGAGCCAGGAATAGATGGAGAAATAGTAGTTAAATATAATACACCCGTTGCTTTTTTAAGATATTGGGACAACGAAAAAGAGACACAAAAAAAAGTTGTTGATGGGTGGCTTTTCACTGGAGACTTTGCGTTTAAAGATGATGAAGGCTATTTTTATTTTAAAGGACGTGAAGATGATATTATAAATACTTCAGGTTATAGAGTAGGTCCAAGTGAGGTAGAAGATTGTATTTTGTCTAATGTTAATGTTGAAATGGTTGCCGTTGTAGGTGTACCAGATAGTGTTAGAGGAAATATAATTAAAGCTTTTATAATTCCAAAGGATAAAAAAAATATTTTAACTCAAAATATTACATTAAAAAAATCAATTCAAAACGATGTGAAGTCAAAATTAGCCTATCACGAATATCCTCGTATAATAGAGTTTGTAGAGGAATTACCAATGACCACAACAGGAAAAATTATCCGCAAGGACTTAAGAGAACGTAATTAATTTATTTTTACTTAGTATGTAAAAAAGTTATATTACATTACTAAAAACTATTATTAGAGGAATTCTAATGGGTGAAAATTACAAGTTTGATACACTCTCTTTACATGCAGGTCATATACCTGACAAAGAAACTGGTTCTAGAGCTGTACCCATTTATCAAACGACTTCATACGTTTTCAAAAACACTCAAGAAGCAGCTTCTTTGTATAATATGGAAGTAGGGGGACATCTTTATACAAGGATTTCAAACCCAACTGTTGCTGCATTAGAACAAAGGCTGGCTGCCTTAGAAGGAGGTGCAAGTGCAGTTGCTTGTTCTAGTGGAATGGCTGCAATGCATTTAGTGGTTTCTACAATTTGTAGCAGTGGAGACCATATTGTTGCTTCAAGTAAAATGTATGGAGCTAATATTAACTTACTTCAACACACGATGCCAAGATTTGGAATCAATACCGACTTCGTAAACCCTAATGATCCAGATGCAATTGAAAAAGCTATTAGACCAAATACAAAGATGGTCTTTGGAGAGGTGATAGGAAATCCTGGGCTAGATATAATGGATGTTCCCGCTATTTCTGAGATTTGTAAAAGAAAAAATGTACCTCTAGTTCTTGATGCTACTTTTAATACACCATATTTAATGCAACCTTTTAAATATGGTGCTAATATTGTTATCCATTCATTAACAAAATGGTTAGGAGGACACGGCATTGCTATAGGTGGAGCAGTAGTCAATGGTGGGAACTTTGATTGGGGTGATAAAGAAAAATTTCCTACTATTTCAGGACCACATTTTGCACTTAATGGCATAAGTTTTTGGGAAGAGTTTGGCCCTTCAGCTTTAATTGCTAAAATAAGAGCAGAAGGTATGTATAATTTTGGTCCTTCTTTATCACCTACCAACGCTTTTTACTTAATGCAAGGAATAGAAACTTTGCCATTGAGAATGAAAAAACATATTGAAAACACACATGAGATGCTTGATTTTCTTCAAAATCATGAAGAAGTAGCATGGGTAAAGCACCCCGATTTAGAGACCCATCCGGATTATAAAATTGCAAAGAGAATCTTACCTAAAGGCTCTGGGTCAATTATTGTTTTTGGAATAAAAGGTGGTCGTGAGGCAGGACAAGTATTTATTGAGTCAGTTCAATTGGCTTCCCATCTTGCAAATGTAGGTGATGCTAAAACACTGTTAATTCACCCTGGAAGTACAACCCATTCCCACCTAAGTTCTGAGGCAATGAAAGAAGGGGGGCTTACTGACGACATGATTAGACTTTCTGTTGGTCTCGAGGATATTAATGATATTAAAAAAGATTTTGAAAAAGGTTTTAGAGCTGTCAAAAAATTAGGTGCTAGATGCTAATTAATTTTAAAGGTGCTAAGACTTATATTGGTACTGGAGGCAAAAATTTAGATAATAGTAAAACCACTATATGTTTTATACATGGAGCAGGTCAAAATCATTTAAGCTTTATTCAGCAGTCTAGGTTTTTTGCTAACAAAGGTTATTCTGTTATAGTGCCTGATATGCCAGGGCATGGCTTGTCCGAGGGAAAACCATGTAAATCGATAAAAGAAATTGCCAAATGGGTTTACGATTTATTAAAAACTTTAGATGTCAATAATATAATTATTCTTGGTCATTCTCAGGGATGTTTGGTAGCTTTGGAGCTAAACCGACTTTATCCTAGTTTTTTAAATGGGGTGATATTTGTGGCAGGTTCCAATGAAATTCCAGTTAATCAATTTTTATTAGATTTATCTTTGAGTGACGAACAAAAAGCTTCAAATTTGATGGTTACATGGGGGCATGGAATAGATGGGGATATGTCTATAAATAATTGGCCAGGTCATTCTCATTATGGTGAAGGTAATAACGTAATGAAAATGAATAAGCCAAAGAGTTTAAATTGTGATTTAAACGCATGTAATAATTATAAGGATGGTATAGATGCCGCAAAAAGTATTGATATACCTGCTCTTGCTGTTTTGGCTAAAAATGATCAAATGACTCCATTAAAATCTGGGCAAAAGTTTGTTGAGTTGATAAAAAAATGTGAAACACATGTCCTTGATTGCGGACATTTTCTTCAAACTGAAAGGCCTAAAGTTCTAAACTCATTAATACTTTCTTATTTATTGAAGTTATAATGTTTACTAGCGAGTGCTAAAAAACTTATGAATGAACAAAGCTTATTTTTATACCCTAATATAAAAGATCCATTTCATTGGAGAGTTTCTGAAATTATATTAAATCAGTCGTTGAACCACCCAGATCTAAAAATTATAAAATTTATAGACGGACCTGAATGGACATTTAATGATTTAAAGATTAAATCTTTAAAAAAAGCTAATATTTTAAAAAAAATAGGACTTAAAAAGGGCGATACCCTCACAGTTTTTATCCAAGATCCAAAGGAGTTTATCTTATATTGGGTTGCCGCGAATTTTCTTGGGTTAATTTTCGTAGCACTAAATACAGCAATTAAAGGAAATGGATTATTACATCAGATTAAAACCTCTAAGTCTAAATTTGTAATAGTTGAAAACCAATTTTATGATGAAATTTCAGAATTAATAAAAGATAAACATGTAGAGATAGTTATTTTAAACTGTAAAGAATTATTTAGTGAAACTTTACTTAATCAAAATGAAGTAATATTTGGTAAACTAAGTGATAATGTTTGTGTAATGTTTACCAGTGGCACATCTGGACCTTCAAAGGGAGTAATGATGCCAAACGCTCATTGTGTTCTATTTGCAATAGGAACAATTGAAAATTATAATTTAAAAAATCATCATAATTTTTACATTTCTCTACCGTTATTTCATGCAAATGGACTTTTTATGCAGCTTTTAGCATGTTTGATGACTGGAGCAAAAGCAATCATAAGAAATAAATTTTCAGCTTCTAGTTGGCTGAATGACATCAGAAAATATAGAATAACTCATACAAACATGCTGGGAGCCATTGCAGCTTTTGTGGTATCCCAGCCGCCATCTAAACATGATAAAGATCACGAACTTATTGTGATTGGATCAGCACCTCTACCAAATGAACCAGAGAGAATATTTAGAGAAAGGTTTGGAGTAAAAGATGTCTTGCCTTTGTATGGAATGACAGAAGTCAACATTCCCATATATGGTTTAAAAAATGAAATTGGTGGTGGAAAGTGTGGCAAAGTTTATGAAAAATATTTTGAGGTTGAGATAAGAGATCCTGATCAAGATACTCCAATTCAAGATGGTATGGTTGGTGAAATTATGGTTAGACCTAAACAACCATTTGGCTTTATGTCTGGTTATATGGGAATGCCAGAGAAAACTATAGAAAGCTGGAGAAATTTTTGGTTTCATACTGGAGATGCAGGAATTAGAGAAGCCTCAGGACATTTCGTATTTGTTGATAGAATAAAAGATTGTATTCGTAGAAGAGGAGAAAATATTTCTTCTTATGAAGTCGAACAAGCTTTTTTAGAAATTCCCTACATTACTGAAGCCGCAGCATATGCTATACCTGCAGATGGTGGTGATGGCATGGAAGATGAGGTAATGGTTGCATTAATGACAAACAGGGATGTTACAATAAATTTTCAGGATTTAATAAATCTCGCGAAAAGAAACCTGGCGAAGTTTTCTATACCAAAATACATAAGAATTATGGAAGAATTTCCTAAAACACAAACAGGAAAAATTCAAAAAAACAAACTAAGAGAAGAAGGTGTTACTGTTGATGCTTGGCAAAATAAAAATATTTAATTATCATATATATAATCAGATTAATAAAGGGATTAAAAATGGCTAATAATATGTTCAAAGGTTGTTGGCCAGTTGCCCCAACTCCTTTTATGCCTAATGGTGAAATCGATAAGGAAGGAATGAAGAGAGTAATTGACTGTATGATAGACCAAAGTGTCGATGGGATATGTATACTTGCTAATTATTCAGAACAATTTTTATTATCAGATGAGGAACGAGAAGTTCTAACCAGGTTATGTATTGAACATGTTGCTGGAAGGGTTCCAGTTATTACTACTGTGAGTCATTTTTCTACTGATATTGCTTTATCAAGAGCTAAATTAGTGAAAGCTCTTGGGGGAGACATGCTTATGATGATGGCTCCTTATCATGGAGCTCTAATGAAAGGAACACCACAGCAAACATTTGAACAGTTTGAAAAAGTTGGTGAAGCTGGCGTAACTATAATGGTTCAAGATGCTCCATTATCTGGAGTTGAATTACCTGTCCCTCTATTAATTAAAATGGCAACAGAAATTGAAATGGTTAAATGTTTTAAAATAGAGTGCGCCCAAGCCGCTGCTAAATTAAGAGTATTAGTAGAAGAGGGTGGAGATGTAATAGAAGGTCCTTTTGATGGTGAAGAAGGGATAACATTATTCGCTGATTTAGAAGCTGGAGCAACGGGTAACATGAGTTCAGCAATGATACCTGATTTAATAAGGCCAGTAGTTTTGGACTTCCTTGATGGTAAAATCGAAAAAGCTCAAAATCAATATAATGAAATATTGCCATTAATTAATTATGAAAATAGACAATGTGGTTTTAGGGCTGCCAAAGTTATTATGAAAGAAGGTGGTGTTATAAAGTCTGATTTTTGTAGACATCCCATCCCAGCCCTAGAACAGAATACAAAAGCAGGATTAATAAAACTAGCTACTAAATATAATCCTATCGCGTTAAGCTGGGGTTTATAAATATAAAAGTCTTAAGATTTTTGGGAGGAAATTATGCCTTATAGTTTAAATGATCTTGTTGCCGATATTAAAGATATTATTTTAAGTGAAAAGTTACCTGATGGCTCAGACAAGATATGCTATTTTGTTTCTAAGGCTTTAATGGATCAAAAATTTATATCTGAAAATCTTCCAGATAGACAAAAAGGAGAAAATCCAAGAGAAATACTTTATGAGGATAAGGAAACTGGATTTTGTGTTTGTGGTCATGTTTATAGTACAGAAGCAATAGGATCACCTCATGATCATGGTTCTAGTTGGGCTGTTTATGGTCAGGCTTCTGGAGAAACTGAAATGACGGATTGGGAAATAATTAAAGATAAATCAGTTAATGATATTATTTATGTCAAGCCTTTTAAAACATACACAATGAAAGCTGGTGATGTTCATTTTTATGGTGTAGGAGATGTTCACTCTCCTCTTAGAAAAGATCCAGTAAGATTATTGAGAATAGAGGGTGCTAATTTAGATAATATTAAAAGATCAAATATACAGGCCATATAACTATTTAAAAAATTTTAAAAATATTTAAAAAATCCTTTTTCATCTTTATCCATTTTATTTAATAAATTTGTTTCCCACTTCAAATACTGTATTGAATGCTCCCTATTGCCTTGGTGACGCAAATATGTATGAAAATTGAAATCAATAAAGTCTTTGTTCATTTGAATTTCATCTTTATCAAAATACTGAGGAAACCTATCAAAATCTTTTTCATTCCAAGAATAAACTGCAATCGTCTTTTCTGGAAATTTATTATTTAAATCTTTGTAGATTAATTTTGTTTTGTTGAAATCATCATTAACCAATACTATTTTCTTTTTGGTTAAATTATTATAATTATTTAAATTGGCTCTATTTAGCCAAATGG
>JADHRC010000038.1 GCA_016777645.1 Alphaproteobacteria bacterium | reverse complement strand
ATGCAATTACATTTATAGGGAACGCTATAGTTGATATTATCTGTAAAGTTACAGATAAAACCTTAAATTATTTTGAAATAGAAAAGGGTTGCATGCAACTTATTGATGAAGAGAGAGTCAGAAAGCTTTTAAATAAAATTAAAAACCCAACTATAATTTCTGGAGGCAGCGCCGCAAATACTGCGGTCGGGTATAAGTCTTTGGGAGGTAAAGCAAATTTTATAGGACAGATAGGTAATGACAAGTATGGAGATTTATTTTCCAAAAATATTAATGATTCAGGGGTTTGTTTTGAAAAATTCTTTTCTAACACCTCAGACAAAACATCTAAGAGCATAATATTAGTAACACCTGATGCAGAACGAACTATGAATACTTTTTTAGGAGCAAGTGTAAAATTTAACAAAGATTGTATTAATGAGCCCCAAATTTTACAAAGTCAATGCATCTATATTGAAGGTTATTTATTTGATCAATCTCATGCAAAAGAAGCCATATATCATTGCTGTCGCCTAGCCAAAGATAACAATTCTAAAATTGCCTTAAGTTTATCAGATCAATTTTGTGTTGATAGACACAGATATGATTTTAGTCATCTTATAAAAGAATATGTTGATATTATTTTCGCCAATGAAATGGAGATTACAAGCCTTTATCAAGATGGATTAGATGAAAGTATAAATAAAATCATTCAAAGTGTAGATGCTGGTGCCATTACTTTAGGCTCTAAAGGGTCTGTTGTCTTTCAAGATAATAGCAAGTTTGAGATTGATCCAATCAAAATAACAAAATTAGTAGACACTACAGGAGCAGGCGACTTGTTTGCGGCAGGTTTTTTATATGGTTTTACAAATAATATGTCTATTAAAGATTGTGGTATTATTGGTAGTAAAGCTGCTGCAGAAATTTTAAGTTATTATGGAGCCAGACCTCAGACATCATTAAAGGAAATTATTAATTAAGCATCTTATTATGTATATAATGAATTATAAGCTGATATAGAAGCTGATGTAACAATATCTGAAACTGAAGATCCCATTTGAACTATTTGAAAAGGTTTTTCTCCGCCAATCATTAATGGGCCTAAAACAGAACCATTTCCAAGTTTTTGGAGTAACTTGAAAGAAATATTAGCAGCTAAAAGCCCTGGCATTATTAAAACATTAGCAGGTCCTGAGAGCCTACAAAATGGGTAGTTATTTTTAATTAGATTATAATCTAAAGCAACCTCTGGCGTCATTTCACCGTCAAATTCAAAATCGACATTTCTATTATCTAAAATTTTTACTGCCTCTTTTAAATTTTCAGAACTAGGTCTAGAAAGGCTTCCAAAATTAGAAAAGGATAGAAAAGCTACACGAGGCTTGTATCCTAGATTTTGCACTGTGTTAGCTATCCCTGTTGCAATATTAGCCAATTGCTCAGCACTAGGAGTATCGTGGATATTAACGTCACCTATGAATACTGTTCTTTCTTTAGATACCATCATCGACATTGATAAAAAACCTTGGTCTTTAGAAGAAGAAATAACTTTAGTAATATCATCAAAACATCTTCCGAATGGTCTTGTTACCCCTGTAACCATAGCATCTGCATCGCCACAAGATACCATTGAAGCTGCAAAAACGTTTCTATCTTGGTTGATTAGTCTTTGACAGTCCCTCCTTAGGTGACCTTTCCTATGAAGAAGTTTATAAAGATTATCTATATATTTCTTATTGTTTTTACTTAAACTTGAATTATGAATAATTAATTCGTTCAAACCATCTAAGTTTACTCTTTCCATCGTTTCTTTAACTATATTTTCCCTACCAATTAAAATTGGTATTCCATAACCTGAATTATAAAATGATAAGGCAGCTCTTATTGTTTTTTCTTCTTCTCCTTCAGCAAAAACAATTCTTTGTTTTTTTCCTTTTATTCTAGATTTGATAGGTTCTAATATAGAAGCTATTGGGTTAGTTCGCCTTTCTAACTCTTTTTTATAAAGATCAATGTCTTTAATTGGCTTTTTTGCAACTCCACTATCCATAGCAGCTTTTGCCACGGCTGAAGATACAAAGGAAATAAGTCTTGGATCAAACGGCGCTGGTATAATATAATCATTACCATAATGCAATTGAACTCCGTGATAGGCAGCATTTACCTCATCTGGCACATCTTCTCGGGCTAGTTTTGCTATTGCCTTTGCTGCAGCAATTTTCATATCTTCATTAATCGTAGTGGCTCTAACATCTAGGGCCCCTCTAAAAATATAAGGAAATCCTAGTACATTATTTACTTGATTAGGATAGTCAGATCTTCCTGTGGCAATAATTGCATCAGATCTTACACTTTTGATTTCTTCAGGCATAATCTCAGGTATTGGATTTGCCATTGCAAAAATAATAGGTTTTTCAGCCATGCTTTTTACCATCTCTTTACTTACTGACCCTGGAACAGAAAGACCTAGAAAAACATCAGCACCCTTCAGGGCATCCTCTAAAGAACGAGATTTTGTGACAGTTGTATGACCCGATTTCCATTGATTCATATTAGTTTTTCGACCAGTAAATATTACTCCTTCTCTGTCAACTAAAATGACATTTTTACTTTGTGCACCCATCGCTTTTAATAATTCTACACATGCTATTGAAGCGGCACCAGCTCCATTGCAGACAAATGTTGTATCTTTTATATTTCTGTTGGTAAGATGAAGAGCATTAATCACTCCAGCTGCTGTAACAATTGCTGTTCCATGTTGATCATCATGAAAAACAGGTATTTTCATGGTTTCTCTTAATCTTTGTTCAATAATGAAACAGTCAGGAGCTTTGATGTCTTCTAAATTAACTCCACCAAAGCTTGGTTCTAGTAAAGAAACAGCATCCACAAATTTATCTGTATCCTCTGTATTAACTTCTAAATCAATTCCATCTACATCTGCAAATTTTTTAAACAGAACAGCCTTACCTTCCATGACAGGTTTTGATGCTGCGGCACCTATATTACCCAAACCTAAGACAGCTGTTCCATTAGAAATAACAGCAACAAGGTTGCCTTTAGATGTATAATCGTAGATTGTCTCTGGATTTTTTTCAATTTCTAGACAGGGCGTTGCTACACCTGGAGAATATGCTAATGATAAGTCATGTGAACCAATCAAAGGTGTTGTTGGTGTAATTTCTAATTTACCAGGTCGGCCTTTTTTATGGTACTCTAAAGCTTCTATTTCTAGATTAGATTGCAGTGTATTCTCATTTTTGTTTGTAGACATTCCATCCTCGAAAATTTAATATAAACAATTTGATAGATAACTTTTTTTAAATGATATTAACTTAATTATTTTTTAAAACAATTTGAAAAAAATATATCTTAATAGGAAATAATTTATTGTGAAAAGCACTACTACACCAATGATGGAACAATACCTAGGTATTAAAAATCAATATAGAGACGCTTTATTATTTTATAGAATGGGTGATTTTTATGAGTTGTTTTTTGAAGATGCTGTAATTGCCTCAAAAATTCTAGAAATCACATTAACAAAAAGAGGAAAATCTAATGGAAAAGATATTCCAATGTGTGGTGTACCTTTTCACTCAGCAAATAATTATTTACCAAAACTAATAAAAAAAGGTTTTAACGTTGCTGTTTGTGAACAAACAGAGACAGTAGAGGAAGCTAAATCTAAATTAAAAAAAGGACCTCTCAAGAGAGAGGTCGTTAGAGTAATTTCTCCAGGCACTCTTACTGAGGATGATTTATTAGAAAGAACAACAAATAATTTTTTAGGTGTCATATACATTTTAGATGATGTTGTTTGTGTAGCATGGGCAGATATTTCCACAGGATGCTTTAAGTCAAAAAATTTAATAAATGAAAAAATTCCCTCAAAGCAAAAGCAAATTCTTACAAATTTTTTATTAAAAATGAGTTTTTCTGAAATTCTAGTCTCAGACGATATGGATACGAGCTTAATAGAAGAAGAGTGGCATTCTTTATTAAAAAAACAGTCCCCTAGTCAATTTTTCTATGAATCCTCATATGATCAAGTTTGTTCATATTATGCAGTTTCTTCTATTGAAGGGTTAGGTCAGTTTAGTAAAGGAGAGATAATAGCAGCAGGTGTTTTATTATCCTACTTAAAATTAACGCAATGTGGAAAAATTCCATTATTGTCTACGTTGGAGTCTGAAACAGATAATAAAATTTTAGAAATTGACTATTTTACACAAAAGTCTCTTGAAATTTTAACTAATTTGTCAGGTAATTATGAAGGAAGTTTAGTTTCATGTTTAGATGAGACCAAAACAGCCGGAGGTTCACGTTTATTAAAGCAAAGGTTAATAGAACCTTTTTATGAAATCAATCAGATCAATGATAGACATGATTTGGTAAAGTGGCTTTTGGAAAATAATAACATTATTGAATTTCAAACTTATCTTAAGAATATACCAGATTTTGAAAGATCATTATCGAGAATATCTGTTAATAGAGGAACACCTAAAGATCTTTTGTTACTGTCTGATGGTCTCGTATTTGTTGAAAAAATTTTTAAAAAATTAACTTCAAATAAAGATTTTAAAAATAAGCCCTCATTATTAAATCTAATCATTTCTAATTTTAAAATTGATTATAGTTTGTTCTTAAATATTAAAGATGCTCTTAAAAAAGATTTACCTTTATCTACTAAAGAAGGAGGATTTATTAGAGATGGTTTTGATAGTAAACTAGATTCTTTAAGAACACTCAGAAAAAATGAAATAGAGGAAATAACAAACCTTCAAAAAAAATATATAGATTTAACAAATATAAACTCATTAAAAATTAAACATAATAGAATGTTAGGATATCATATTGAAGTGAGAGCTATGCATGATCAATCAATTAGAGATATTGATTTTTTCATTCATAGACAAACTACTGCTCAAACATCAAGATTCACTTCAATAGAACTAAATGATCTAGAAACACAGATTTTAAACTCATTTGACGAGTCTATTAAAATAGAAGTAGCTATTTTTAATCAATTTACAAATGAAATTATAAAAAAGGGAAAAGAAATCCTCGATATTGCTTACTCAATATCTGAGTTAGATATTGCTATTATGGTTGTAAATCAGTTTTACAATAGAAATTATATATGCCCTGTAATGCTGGAAGAAAAAATTTTAGAAATTAAAGAAGGAAGGCATCCTGTAGTTGAAAAGAACATAAAACTTAAGAACAACTCATTTGTTTCGAATGACTGTTTCTTAAAAGAACAGGATATTATATGGCTAATTACAGGTCCCAATATGGCAGGAAAATCAACTTACTTGAGACAGAATGCTCTTATAGTAATTATGGCTCAAGCTGGATTATTTGTTCCAGCAAAAGAAGCGAAGATAGGTATTGTAGATAAAATATTCTCTCGTGTTGGTGCCTCTGACGATTTAGCAAAAGGACAGTCAACCTTTATGGTTGAAATGATTGAAACTTCTCTAATCTTAAATACATCTACCGATAGATCATTAGTAATTCTTGATGAAATTGGCAGAGGAACAGCTACTTTTGATGGTTTAGCTATAGCATGGTCAGTGTTAGATTATTTACACAATATCATAAAACCAAGAACTCTTTTTGCTACCCATTATCATGAACTAACAGCTCTCAAAGAAAATTTAAAAAACATATCATGTCATAAAATGTCAATTAAAGAATGGAATAACTCCATTATTTTTATGCATAAAATATTAGATGGTGAAGCTGATAAATCTTACGGTATTCATGTTGCAAAATTAGCTGGACTTCCTTTACCTGTTACTGAAAAGGCAACGATACTTCTAGAATATATTAAAAATCAAGAAAAACATAAAAAATTAAAAAAAATAAATGAGATTGAGAACTTAAAAACCTATGATACCAAAAATTTTTTTGAGGAATTTGACAAAATAAGTATTAATGATGTTACGCCAATGGAGTCATTGAATTTATTGCATAGGCTCAAGTTATTAAGAAGTGATAATGACTAAAATGATATTAAAAAATAAATTTTCACTATTCAATAAAAATAAAACTAATAATGTAAATATTGGTAATTTTTCTATCACAGAGAATATAAATCAAAATTCTACATGGTTTCAAAGTATGGAACCAATAAACTATGCTAAGAAAAATTCTGAAAAATTATATGAAATAGAAGAAATTATTTTAAACGAACCTGATAAAACACTTTTTAGAAAACATCTTTTTAAAAATTTGAAGAAAGATTTTGATAATAAAAAAGAATTAATTAAAAATTCTTTTTTATTATCATCAGATGGATCTCTATGTGTAGGCCTAAATGTTATTTTAATTGATAGTCTTTTAAAAGTTTTATATAAAAATATTAATTTATCTATATTCAACCAGAATGACCACTTGTTTTCAATTATAGCTGTTGGTGGTTATGGTCGTGGTGAATTGGCACCATACTCAGATTTAGATCTACTATTTCTTATACCAGATACTTTAAAAAAAACTGATGTGCTGAAAATAGAAAGCTCTGTTCAATCAATATTATATATTCTCTGGGATTTAGGATTTTCGGTTGGTCATGCTACAAGAACGATAAAAGATTGTGTTGAGAAAAGTCATAAGGATTTAACCATTTGTACCAGTCTATTAGAAAAAAGGTTTATAATTGGCAATGAAGAGGATTTTGTTTCTCTAAATCAAAATTTTAATATGTTTATAAACAAAACAAAAATATTGGATTTTGTTCATGCAAAATTAGAAGAGTCAGATTTAAGACATAAGAAATTTGGAGGTTCAAGGTATGTTGTTGAGCCGAACGTAAAAGATGGAAAAGGTGGTTTAAGAGATATTCATACTCTTGGTTGGATTTCTAAATTTGTTTATAAAATAGATTCTATTTCCAAACTAGTAAATATGGGGGCTTTATCAAAACAAGAAGCTGTTGCATTTGCTGAGGCTCAAAGATTTCTTATTTCTGTAAGATGTCACCTTCATTATAGGGCTAAAAGAGAAGATGATCGTCTAGCAATGGATGCTCAACTTGAAATAGCTAGTAATATGAATTTTAAAAACACGACAACTCATAAAGACGTAGAAAGGTTTATGAAAAGATATTTCCTTGCAACAAAAGCCGTCGGTAATTTAACCAGAATATTTTGTGCTGAAATAGAATCTGAATTTAACAAACCTCTTAGAATAAACTTTTTGAGTTTCCAAAAAAAAGAAAATGTAAATCCTTTTTCTATAGAAGTAGGACGTTTGTTTGCCAAAAACAAAGAAATTTTATCTGAAAACCCTATTAATATTATAAAGTTATTTCATATTTCTCACAACAAAAACATAGATATTCATCCTAAAACTTTAAGACAGGTTGCCAGTTTAACTCGATTGATAAATTTTGAAGTTCGAAATGACTTTGAAGCTAACAAGATGTTTTTAGATATTTTAACAAGTGAAAATAACCCATCAAGAACATTAAGAGCGATGAATGAATCAAATATATTAGGAAAGTTTGTCCCTGAATTTCAAAAAATTGTATGTCTTATGCAATTTGACATGTATCATTCCTATACAGTTGATGAGCATACTCTATTTACAATTTCTAATCTTCACTCTTTAAAAAATGGTAAATTTAAGAATTTTGCACCTCTTGCTAGCCAAGTTATTTTAGAAATTAAATCTTATAGATGTTTATTTGTAGCCATGTTTTTGCATGACATTGCTAAAGGTAAGAAAGGAGATCATTCAGAAAATGGTTCATTAATAGCCTCTATTATTTGTCCAAGATTTGGTCTAAACGAAGAGGAAACTAAAACTGTTCAATGGTTGGTTTTAAATCATTTATTGATGAGTAAGATAGCTTTTCGCTATGAGCTAGGTGATCCTAAAATAATAAATGATTTTTCTAATAAAGTAAAAACGGTTGAGAGATTAAAACTATTACTAGTTTTAACAGTTGCAGATATAAAAGGAGTTGGACCAGATATTTGGAATGACTGGAAAGGTTCCCTAATCTTTGAATTATACTTGAAAGCATTAAAAATGCTGAAAAAGAATAAATCATCTTTGGTAACAATTGATAGCACAATAGATACAAAAGAAGCTTTGCAAAAGTATTTATTGAAACAGGGATACCTCAAAGAAGATATAGTCGGTTATTCTAATAACTACTATTCTAATTATTGGCAGATGTTTAGTTTGTCTAACATTATAGACCATTATAAAATTTTTTCTGCAATGAGAAATGATGGATTTAAATTCAAAGTTCATATTTTTAAGGAAAGTAAAGTACAAGCTTCAGAATTATTAGTAATTGCTCCTGATCATCATGGATTGTTTTCTCTAATTTCTGGTTTAGTAGCTGCCTCTGGTTTTGAGGTAGTTAGTGCTAAAATTATAACTAGATCAGATGGATTTGCCTTAGATACTTTTTTTATTCAAGATAGAGATAAAAAACCTATTATAGATGAATACTTAAGAAAAAAATTAATTAAAACTATATCTATAGGTTTAGAAGGTGGTTTCGACATAGAAAAAGAGTTAAACATTAAATGGAAGGAAATTCCCGCTCGATTTAGAGCTGTCAAAGCTCCTACTAGAGTAATTGTTGATAACAAAAGAAGTAATCAGTATACGATTTTAGAAGTAAAATGCAAAAATGGTCCTGGAGTATTATATAAAATTACAAAAGCTATAACTAGTTTGGGCCTTCAAATTAATACAGCTAACGTTTCCACATATGGAGATAGAGTAGTTGATATTTTTTATGTAAAAAATGCTTTTGGCTCAAAAATAGAAGATGATTCTAAGATAGAAAAAGTTAGAAATTGTATTTTCAATATTCTGGAAGAATTAGATCCTGTTAATCCGATATTAAAACCTTGAGATAAAGTATGAAAGATAAAAACTCTTTTTTTATAAAAGGTTTCACCCAATCAGCAATATTTACATTATTCAGTCGTATTACTGGTTTTATTAGAGATATTTTTATTGCAACCTTTTTAGGCGCCGGCGTATCATCTGATATTTTTTTTATAGCGTTCAAGTTACCTAATTTATTTAGAAGAATTACTGCTGAAGGAGCATTAACATCAGCTGTTGTTCCAATTTATTCAAAATTAAAAGAACAAAAAAATAAACTATTAGCAGATAAATTTCTAAAAACAGTAATTTTAAAGTTATCAGTATTATTATGTATTGTAGTTTTAATTTTTCAAATAATGATGCCTTTTGTGGTGTACTTCTTAGCTCCAGGGTTTTCAGATGATAACATCGTGATAAATAACATAATAATGATGACAAGAATTACAATTTTTTTTATGCCTTTGGTCTCTATTGTAGCATTATTAGGTGTTGCAACAAATGTGTCTGGTAGATTTTGGGCTTTGTCTTTCACGCCTATAATATTAAACTCATGTATAATTATCAGCTGTTTTTTTATAAAAGAAGATTTAATTATTAAATCTCTTCCTCTAGCTATAGCAACTGTTTTGGCTGGAATTTTTCAACTTGTTTTTATGCTGATAATTATTCAAAAATTTAAAGTTATGGATCTACACTACATAAATAATAAGATAGATATAACTAAAGATAAAAATGAAATTAAAATTTATCTGAAACAAACTTGGAATAAATTTTTGCCTGCTGCATTTGGAGGAGGAGTTATACAAGTTAATTTACTAGTAGATACTATCTTAGCAAGTCTTCTAGGTTTTGGGTCAATTTCATATCTTTATTATGCAGATAGAATTGCTCAACTACCGCTTGGCATAATTGGAATAGCTCTAGGTTCAGTTTTGCTAACTTCTTTATCTAAATCAACCGCGAGTAAAGATAAGAAACAATTTTCAACTGAATTAATAGCATCTCTTAAAATTGGAATTTTTTTTTCTATACCCGCGGCAGTCGTTTTTATTAATTTTTCAGAATTATTTATTAAAATTTTGTTTGAACGAGGAGAATTTACAACTCTAGAAACAATTCAAACATCTCAAGCATTAATTGCGTATTCAATAGGTATTCCAGCTTTTATTATTCTTAAATCTTGTCAACCTGCTTTTTTTGCACTAGGTGATACTAAAACTCCCTTATATATTGGATTTTTGTTACTAATTCTTAATATAGTCTTCTCTTTATTATTTATGTATTTTTTACGACACGCTGGAATAGCCTTAGCAACTTCGATGGTATCTTGGTTTGGAGTAATGATTTACATAGGCTTGCTCGTCAGAAATGGGAGAATAGCAAAACCAAATTTGGATGATGTTACTAAGGATTTAAATTATTATTCATTACTAAAATATTTAGGCAAAATCATAATTGTATCACTTATTATGCTGGTCATTATGAAATTAAGTTTAGATGTTTTATTACTTTTCATAACAAACAAAATTTTAATTTTGTTTTTTTTAGTTTCTTTGGGTCTTGTAACCTATGCTTTGACAACTTATAAATTAGGATATATGCCTGAACAATTATTAAATTTCTATATCTCTAAATCTAAGAAAGCCTAATAGTTTATGATAAACGAAACAAAACAAAATAATCAAAAAAGGATTTTCTCTGGCATTCAACCAACTGGTAATTTACATCTTGGAAACTATCTTGGTGCAATTAAAAATTGGGTTAATCTTCAAAAAGAAATTCCTTCAATTTTTTCAATTGTTGACTTACATGCTATTACAGTTCCCCAAGATCCTGTAAAGTTAAAAGCTTCAACTTATGAGGTAACAGCAGCAATTATTGCAGCAGGTATTGATATTAATAGATCTATTTTATTTAACCAATCCTCAGTAAAAGAGCATGCTGAGCTAGCCTGGATTTTTAATTGTGTATGCAGGATTGGTTGGCTTAATAGAATGACACAATTTAAAGAGAAAGCAGGTAAAAACCGAGAAAAGGCTACAGTTGGTCTTTATGGTTACCCTGTTTTGATGGCGGCAGATATTTTGCTTTATAAGGCTACTCATGTTCCTGTTGGAGATGATCAAAAACAACATATTGAATTAGCACGAGATATTGCATCGGCATTTAACAGTATGTTTAAAAATCAAAGTGAGGAGGATTTTTTTTGTTTACCTGAACCTCAGATATTAGGTCCTGCAACTCGTGTTATGAGTTTAAGGGATGGAAAGAAGAAAATGAGTAAGTCTGATATTTCAGATGCATCACGAATAAACTTAACAGATACAAAGGAGCAAATATCTAATAAGATTAAAAAAGCAAAAACTGATCCTCTCCCATTACCTGAAACTGTAAATGAGTTGCAGTCAAGACCAGAAGCATTAAACCTACTTAATATTTATTCAGCTTTATCATCTCAACCAATAACAAAGACACTTGAGCAATTTACTGGCAAAGGCTTCTCTTATTTTAAGCCTATGCTTGTTGAATTAGCAGTAGAGACCCTAAGCCCAATTTCAAGTGAGATGAGAGTTTTATTAAAGGATACCAAAGAGATAGATAAAATTTTGAAAATTGGAGAAGAAAAAGCGAGAAATATTGCGCAGCCAATTTTAAAAGATGTAAAAAGCTTACTAGGATTTATAAATTAATAATAAAAAATATAGGAATTTAAAAAAGAATTACTATATTATGTATATAAGGAGAATTTAGATGTTTATTCAAACGGAAGACACACCAAATCCAGACACACTTAAATTTATGCCAGGTAGTGTTATATTAAAAAATAGAACTGCTGATTTTTCTAACCCAGAATCAGCAAATGGATCTCCACTTGCATCAAGATTATTTTCAGTGGAGGGGGTAAATAGAGTTTTTTTAGCCACTGATTTTATTTCGGTGACAAAAAACTCAGAATTAGATTGGAAT
>JADHRC010000037.1 GCA_016777645.1 Alphaproteobacteria bacterium | reverse complement strand
GAAGAAAGAAAGGATCTAGCTGCAGCTTTTAGGTGGGCTGAGAGAAGTGATTTGCATGAAGCTGTTGCCAATCATTTTAGTTTAGCCGTTAATTCAGAAGGAACAGAGTTCTTAATGAACCCCAATATGTGGCACTTTTCAAGAATAAAGGCTTCTGATTTATTATTGTTAAATGCAAACGATCAATCTGTACTGAAAGGAAAAAATCCACCTGATGCGACAGCATGGGGGTTACACGGAGCCATTCACAAAATGTGTCCTCATGCAAGATGTATAATGCATGTCCACTCAATATATGCAACAACTTTGGCCTCTTTAGAAGATTGTATTGTCCCTCCAATAAACCAAGTAGCTTCAATGTTTTTTGGAAGACAAGTGGTAGATAAAAACTATGGTGGTTTAGCATTCGAAGAAGAAGGACAGAGATGTGCAAAATTGTTATCAGACCCCAAGAAACACACATTTATAATGGGTAATCATGGAATATTAATCTTTGGTCAAAATGTAGCAGAAACATTTAATAGGTTATATTATTTTGAAAGAGCGGCAAAAGTTTACATAAACGCTCTTCAGTCAGGAAAAAAAATTAGTATATTAAACGACGAGATTGCAGAAAAAACAGCTCAGGAACTAGATAATGAAGAACACCCGTTACCTGCAGGAACTGCTTTTCTTAGAGAAATAAAATTAATTTTGGATCAAGAAGGCTCCGACTATAGCAAATGATTATTTAATTTTTTGTTTATGTAGACGCTGAGTAACGACGCATCAAAATCTGACCAACCCTCTTGTACTGCTTCTTGCACATATTTAGTTGCACCATTAATAACATGAAATTCAGTATTCAGTTTATTAAGCTCTTCTATCATAAGTTTCATATCTTTTAGGGATGAGGAGACGTTAAAAGACGATTGAATAGTTGGTTTATTTTTTAAAGCTTCTGAGATTCCCTTAGTTTTTAAATGAGCAATTTTTGCTGCCCCTGAGCTATCCATCATTAAGTCTAGTGCTTTATCAAAATCTATTTCATTTTTGGTAGCTATTGATAATGCTTCCCCTAATGCCTGCCAATAAACCATCAAAGGAAGATTAATAGCCAATTTCATGGCAGTTCCTTTTCCAACATCTCCAAGATATTCGTATCTACGACAGATTAATTTTAAGAGATTTTCTACTTTTTTGAATATTACATATTTACCGCCAATTAATCCTAAGAGTTTTCCATCTCTTGCTGGCTGAGTAGACCCGCCAACGGGGCATTCAATAAATTCACCTTTGGATGATACAACTATTTCTTCCAAAAATTTAATATTACTAATGCTAGTAGTACTCATCTCAATTATGATCTTGTTCTGTAAGTTGATATTTTTAAGACCGTCCTTACTATTATAAACATAGTCAAGTGCCTTGTCGTCACCCATTATTATTATAATGATATCACTTAGATTAGTTAATTCATTGATATTCTCAGTAACCTTAGCACCCATTTTAACATGTTCATCAGTTTTACTTTTTGTTCTGTTCCAAACAGATATATTCTGATTACAATCTAGTAATCTTTTTGTTATTTCTGATCCCATTTTACCAATTCCACAAATACCAATTTTAGACATTTGAAATCCTCCATTTATTAGTAGTTAAATTATATTTTTCTCTTGAAAATACAATTTAAAATACCCAATTAACTTAACACATCAATAATTAAAAAGAGGATCTTCAAATGCCTAATATGACTAATCAATTTGAAGCAGATACTGGTAAAATATTAGATATAGTAATTAATTCGCTCTATTCTGAAAGGGAAATTTTCCTTCGAGAGTTGATATCAAACGCTTCAGATGCTCTTGATAAAAGAAAGTATCTTAGCTTAACAGATAAAAAATTAGTTAATTCATCAGAAGATCCAGAAATAAAGATTGAAATCAATAACAAAGAAAAGACCTTAACTATTTCTGATAATGGAATTGGTATGAATGAAGAAGACCTAAAATCATCTTTAGGTACTATTGCAAGATCCGGAACGAAAGCTTTCTTAGAACAAATCTCTAAAAACTCTAAAGATAAAAAATCAGACATGTCTATGATTGGGCAGTTTGGTGTAGGTTTTTATGCATCATTTATGGTTGCTGATCATGTAGAGGTTATCTCTAAAAAAGCTGGTGAAGAACAAGCATGGAAATGGATATCTGATGGTAAAACAGGTTTTAACTTAGAAAAGGATACTAAAGAAAATTTTGGTACATCAATTACTTTATCACTAAAAAAAGATGCTAAAGAATTTTTAGGAGAAACAAGGGTTCAATTTATTGTAAGAAAGTACTCAGATCATATTTCCTATCCAGTTAAGTTTTTTGAAATTGATAAGAAAAATGCTGAAGTTAAGACATTAAATGAAGCTTCTGCTCTTTGGACAAGGCCTGCAAAAGATATTACAGAAGAACAATACCAAGAATTTTTTTCACATATTGGAGCTGGTTTTGGAAAACCACTTCTAACAATGCATAACAACACAGAGGGTACCATTAGTTATACAAACCTTATTTGTGTCCCATCAACAAGACCATTTGATTTGTTTAATCCTGATAGGAAGTCTTCTTTAAAGCTATATATAAATAGAGTGTTTATTACAGATAAGTGTGATGCATTAATTCCCAGTTACCTAAGGTTTGTTAAAGGTTTGGTCGACACGCAAGACATTGATTTGAATGTCAGTAGAGAAATGTTACAAAATAACCCCGCTGTTTCAAAAATCAGTAAATCATTAGTAGGTAAAATTTTGCGTGAACTTAAAAAAGTTAGCGAAAAAAATAAAGATGGCTATAAAAGTTTTTGGAAAGAATATGGAGCTGTTCTTAAAGAAGGTCTTTACGAAGACTTGGAACGTAAAGATGTTTTATTAGATTTATGTAGATTTTCTACTAATGAAAATGAAGACTCAATTTCCTTAGTTGACTATTTAGAAAAGATGCCTGAAACACAAAAAGATATTTATTATATTGCTGCTGAAACCAGTGCTCAAGCGTTAGCCAGCCCACATTTAGAGGGGTTTAAATCTAAAAATATTCCTGTATTAATCATGACAGATGCAATCGATCAGTTTTGGTTGCCGATGATCGGGTCTTTTAAAGAAAAGAAATTTACCTCAATAACAAAAGGTCAAATTAATTTAGACGATTTAGATAATAAAACTAAAGATAGCAAAGAAAATAACAAAGAAGGAAAAGAAAAGCAGGATAAGGAGTTTGTTGACTTAATAGCTCAGCTAAAAGTTGTGTTAGGAGATCAAGTTAAAGATATTAGATTATCATCTAAGTTAACTGACAGCCCTGTATGTTTGGTAGCAGACGATGGCGATATGGATATTGCAATGGAACATCTTATGGCGCAGAGAGATTCAAATTACAAGGGAGCTCCCAGAATACTTGAAATTAATGGAGATCATTTACTCATAAAAAATATGAAATCTTTATTAGAAAAGAAAGATAATAATGATTTAGTAAGTGATGCTGGCACACTATTATTTGAACAAGCTAGGTTGATGGAAGGGAAAATGCCTGCAGATCCTGCTCAGTTTAGCAAGATAATGAATCAGTTTTTATTAAAAGCTATTCCAAATTAGTTTTTTTTTTATATAAAAAATAAAAGATAGTTATAAGCATACTGAAAAGTCCTAAAAAGACATTTAATTGAATAGTGCTGTCTACAGGTATTATAGTTATTATCCAGGATAAATTCATTAGCCCTAGTGGAGCCGTGCCTATACATGTTGCAAGGATCCCAAAATTATTTCCTTTTGAAGTGGATGATGCTTGATATACAAGTGCTCCTTGCATTGTGCTAAAACCTGATAAAAAAATACCACCCAAAGTCAAACTAATAAAACCTAATAGCAAACTTGGAGAAAAAGAAAACATAAACATACCAATAAAAAATCCACAAACTCCGGTAACAAAAATTACTGATAAATACTTTTGTGGTGAGAGGTTTCCAATTATCAAAGCCCCTATTAAAGCTCCAAAACCTTCTGAAGAAGCAAGTATGCCTATATCAAATTCAGATAGAGCTAATTTTTCTCTTCCTAGAACTGGTATTAGCGATACAAGAGGAAAGCCAAAAATATTAAAAATTAAAGTTGTTATCAATACCAATCTTAGACTAACAATATTATAAGCGTTTTTCCCAGTTTTCAAAACTTCATCAAGCAGCCCATGTGCCCAGTGCTCTCTAATGTTAGTGTCATTAGTGTTTTTAAAATTAAGCAAAAGATTTTGTTTTTTGTGAAATTTTAGAATTAAAACAAAGGCACAAATATACATAAAAAATTGCAAGCTGAATATTCCTTTCAAACCTACTAAAGTGTATAGTGAGCCCGCAAATAATGGTCCTATAAGTCTGGTGGCATTATTTGATAAAGTCTCCATGGCTAATGAAGAGCTTAAAAGCTTTTTATCAATATGATCAGCAAGAACTCTTCTCCTTACAGCGAGATCAACAACCCAGGTGATCCCATTAACAAAAGCAAGTATAAATGCATAATAAACATTAAAGTTTCCAGTAAAAACAAGTAGTACAGCTAGTCCTGTAAAAATATTAGACGCGCCATAGATATATTTTATCACTGAAATAGGTGAAACTCGTTCAGATATAGTTCCAATTACTATACCTAGAAGGCTCATTGGCAACATTCTAGCTGCAAAAATTATTGTAACTAAATAAGGTAAGCCTAGTTCTTGAAGTGCATATAGGCTTAAAGCAAGAAATTCCATCGCTCGAGCAATGCCAGTCATGCAACCAGCACTCCATAAAATTTTGAAGTCAGGATTTCTAAAACATTTCTTAATCATTTAATGATTTATTTTTTGGTGAACTTCTATAACATTTCCTTCAGGATCATGGAAAAAGATTTGATACCATTCTTTAGCAAAAGTAGTACCGTAATCTGAAAAAGGTATTTTTTTTTGTTTAAGTTTTTCAATGAATAATCTTATATCGTCGGTTCTAAATGCAATGTGTCCATGATCAACTGGATTAATGGTTTGTTTGTTTTTAAAGGCAACATTTAAATCACGTTCAGCAAGGTGCATTTCAATTTTACCTTCTGTTACAAAATTAATTTTACCACTATACCCACTCTCAACAGTTTCTTCTGTTCTAGGAAAATTTTCTATTGGTATACTTTCCATTTCAAGGATATCCTTGTAAAAATCATTCATTTTATCGACGTTTTTTGATACAAAGTTTATATGATGAAACTCTAACTTCATTTTAAATCTCCGCATAAATTGTTGGTAATTATTATGATGTTACAAAAAATAATTATTATTATTTAGTATAAATAAGCTAGTAATAAAAAATTTATTTAATATATATATATGATAATCAAAATTTACGAGGAAAATAATGCCTGATACTACTTTACAACCAGAAAAATTAGACACTCAAGAAGATATGATATCTGAAGTAAGAGAAGCTGTTGCAAAACTCTGTGGCAATTTTCAAGGTGATTATTGGAGAAAGCTTGATAGAGAGCAGAGCTATCCAACTGAGTTTGTGAAGGCTTTAACTGAAGCAGGCTTTCTGGGTGCCTTAATACCTGAAGAGTATGGTGGTGCAGGATTAGGGATGACAGCTGCCTCAGTTATTCTTGAAGAAATACATCATCAAGGCTGTAACGCAGCTGCTTGTCACGCACAAATGTATACTATGGGTACTGTATTAAGGCATGGTTCAGAAGAACAGAAAAAAGAATATTTACCTAAAATTGCAGACGGATCACTAAGATTACAAGCATTTGGAGTTACTGAGCCAACAAGTGGAACTGATACAACTAGTTTAAGAACTGTAGCGGTTCGAGATGGTGATGATTATATAATCAACGGGCAAAAAATATGGACTAGTAGAGCAGAACATTCTGATTTAATGTTATTGCTAGCAAGGACAACTCCGCTTAATCAAGTTAATAAAAAAACAGAAGGTTTATCTGTTTTTCTTTTAGATATGAGAAAAGCTAAAGGAAATGGACTTACTATTCGTCCCATTAGAACAATGATGAATCATTCTACAACAGAAGTATTTTTTGATAACTTAAGAATACCTGCCTCTAGTCTTGTGGGGGAAGAAAATAAGGGTTTCAGATATATTTTATCTGGCATGAATGCAGAAAGGATTTTAATCTCAGCAGAATGTATTGGTGATGCGAAATGGTTTACTAAAAAATCAACTAATTACGCCAATGAAAGAAATATTTTTGGGAGAGCTATTGGTCAGAATCAAGGAATTCAATTTCCAATTGCAAAAGCATATGCTCAAATGAAAGCTGCGGAGTTAATGGTTTATCATGCTGCAAAGTTATATGAAGAAGGTAAACCTATTGGTGAAGAGGCTAATACTGCAAAATTACTAGCCGCAGACGCTTCATGGGCTGCTGCAGAGGCATGTGTTCAAACTCATGGTGGTTTTGGATTTGCTGAAGAGTATGATGTGGAAAGAAAGTTTAGAGAGGCCAGATTATATCAAGTTGCTCCAATATCTACTAATTTGATATTATCATATTTAGCAGAGCACGTTTTAGGAATGCCTAGGTCTTATTAACTTATTCTTTCTTTTGGGCAGCTAAATCTTCAAGGTTCCATCTTAAAATATTACTTGTATTAATATTAGCTAAAAATTCAAAGCCTGAAGTTTTATTTTTTATCTCTTCTGATAATTCTTTTGATTTAGGGTCATTTGACGCGACTTTTATAATGACCCAATTCTCTCCTTTTTCTTTAGGGTTAACGGAAGATATTGATAAAATCAATCCATTTTTAGTCTCATAAGATAGAGTTGGCAAATTGTTTGGGTAGCTTGTTAAAGACTTTTTTACGTCATAAAAATAAAAACTTTCTATAACATCTCTGATATCGGTCAACTTTTCTTGATCAGGATTAAAATTAGGATTTAGAGGATATGTTATTTTTAAAGAATTTTTAATATTTTCAATCTCAAAGATTTTATTATCTTTCTTTAAAGTCGCCCTAATAAAATCTTCGTTTTTAATTGAAAAAAGAAGACTTTCAAACCAGTCAGATTTGCTGCCAGGCATTCTGATAGCACCCTTCAGAAGATAACTTTGATTATCTCCATTCATTCTTGCAAACTGGCCACCACTTAAACCTCCAACACTTGGGTCTGTTTTTCCGAAAAGTATTGATGAAAAAACTGTTCCGTCATTCTTTTTTAATGTTATTTTGGTAGCGTATCCGTCACTTTCATCTTCACTTTTGTTAAATTCGGGTGATTTCAAATTGAGATCTTCATGCCTCTCAGGACTATTAGTTTTACTTTCTTCTATACGAAGGAGGGAAAGACTTGTTATTAAGTTCTCCCACATACCTTTTTTTAAGGGGTAACCAGATTCTGAAGTATAACTATTATTTCTTTTTACTATATCAATAGTGTTGTCAAAAGACTCTATGGATATAATTTCAATATTATTAATATTTTTAGTAAAATCTTTTAAAAAAACTTCTCCCCTTTTCTCAAAATTATAGCTTTGTGTATTAAAATTTATGGATAGTGCAGCTAAAACTGCTAATAAAATTGAAATAATTATTAAATTTAAAAACTTTTTTTCAGTCATATTTCTCTACATCCAATTTCTAATAAGAGGCTTTTCTTTTTCTTCTTAATGAAATGATTAATGATACAGCTGCAAATGCAATAGGTAAAATTGCAACGTTAATTGATATAATCCATTTTTTTAACAAATCCACATCTCTTCTCAGATCAAACTTCACATTTCTCAACTGGGATCTTGTAGCCATCATTTCTGTTTTAAATCCATCAATAGCTTTAATAGTTTCTGGTGATAATACATCTGTATCTTTATCGCTATTTTGAGTTAAATTTCTTATTTTGTCTTCCATACCCTCTAATTTTTTGGCAAGCATTTGTTCTTCAATAAGGAATTTTTCTTCAGCAATTTTCTCTAATTCTATTATTTTTTCAAATGGTCTCCATGAGGTGCTTTTTCCCCTGAGATCAGACAGAGCATTTCCACCAATCATCTTTTCAACTATATTTAAAACAAAATCACCATTATTTGCGAATGCACCTCTTTGAGTTAACCAATTTCTATCCATTAACATATCTGCATCTGTTACAATCAAAACGTTTGATTTGTTTTTAGACTTCATTAGTTGATTATCTTTTTTATCTTCACTATTGATAAAAGAAGAGTTTAGGTTTGCTTTAATCCAACCAGCTAAAGTATAATTTTCATTATCAGATTTTATATTAGATAATAGGTCTCTAGGATCACCTTCAGGGTTTCCTGCTTTCTGAGCGTCACCTACTCCAGACTTTTTACTACTTCTGATAATAGGTTCCAGAATAGGGTTTTTGTTCGTGTCTTGTAGAGATCCGGCTGTGGTCATTACAATTGTACTAAGGTTTGAAAGCGTACTGTCATTTTTGTTTAAACCTTCTCCTCTAATATTTAGCCACGGATAGTTAGTTACTTGTACATCTCTACCGTTAATTTTCCTGGCAATACGAAAACCAAATTCAGAATCTAATACAGCTTGCTTGTTATCAAACTTGATACCCCAGGTATCTAGTAATTTCTTTAAATCTGATCTTGGGTTCATTGGGGGCATACCCTGTTGACGACTAAGCTCTGTTTCTGCATATGGATCTAAGAAAATTAGAGTGGCTCCCCCTTTCAGGACCCATTGGTCTATCATGTAAAGTGTCTCATCAGATAGAAACTTAGGATGGATTACCATAAGAATTTTTGTATCCTTATCTAATTCATTAGCACTCTCATTAACCATTTCAACTTTGAACATTTCTTTCATTTGTTTCAGAATTTGTTGTTCTGGCTTGCCTACTCTGCCGTCAGCACTTAGCCCGAGATTATCAATAATGCTTACTATAGGTTTTTTTGTTTGGCTTAGTTCTGAAATTAAGCTTGTGAGATCATACTCAAGAAAAGTCTCTCTTTCAGGCGAAAACATAGGAATATTTTTTTGGCCGTTTGTAGAGTTAGTCGCAGCTAGACCAAAGTATAATGAGTCAGACATTTCTGTTGCATTAAATGGATTAATTCCCATTCCAACAGCTCTATCTTCTTCATCAGAAAATGGTTTTGGATCAATGGTCTCAATTGTTATTTTACCATTTGAGATATTGCTATATGTTTTTAATATTGTTTCAACTCTATTTGCATAAGTTGAAAATTGAGGAACATCTTTAACAAGATTACTTGAAATGAATAAACGTAGATGAATTGGTTCATCTAGGTTTTTTAAAAGTTTTTTAGTACCTTCAGATAATGAGTAAAGCTTGTTTTCTGTAAAGTCTATTCTTGAATATCCAAGCATATTGTTAGTTATTATGTTAATACTAAAGAATATAATTATTGATAACAAAATTGATAATTTTATAACGCTTTTAGATTTTATCTTATTTAAGAATGTCATTTTATCCTCAATCTGCCTTTTTTATTTGAACAAGCTGTATATTTATCCAAAGACACAAAATAATCATTGATAAAAAGAATATAAGCGAACTTAAGTCAAATACACCCATTTGGATCCTACTAAAGTGAGAAAGGAAAGACATTGATCCAATAGTTTCTGTTATCCAAACTGGTGCCCATGATCTAACAGCGGATAGTATTAAGCTAAAACCAGCCATAATTAAAATAAAACCACTAATAGACGAAATTATAAAGGCTATAACTTGGTTTTTAGTAAGAGTTGAAAGACAAGATGTTAGCGCCAAGAAAGCTCCAGCCATTAACCAGCTTCCAATGTAAGATACAAAAATAACATTATTGTCAGGGTCCCCTAGGTAATTAACTGTTATCCAAATTGGCGTAGACAAAATGAGAGCAATTAGTGTAAAAATCCAACTTGCCATAAATTTGCCTATAACTAATTGTGTATTTGTAACAGGTAAAGTTATTAATAGTTCTATTGTTCCTGATCTTCGTTCCTCAGCCCACAACCTCATCCCAATCGCAGGCATTAATATTAGAAATAACCAAGGGTGCCATGAGAAAAAAGCAGTTAAATCAGCCTGGTCACGCTCAAAAAATCGACCTAAAAAGAAGGTCATTCCAGAAGAAAGAGACAAAAAAACTAATAAGAATATTGAGGCTAAGGGAGTTCTAAAGTATCCCTTTAATTCTCTATCAAATATTATATATGTTTTATTCAAATATGTGTTCATCACTTATCCATTTGTATTAGCTACTATTTATTTTGAGTGATTACCCTAAATATTTCATCCAAACTAGGTCTCACAAAAAAAGCTTCAACCACATTAAGTTTTTGTTTTTTTAATTGAGTTAAAATTTTATTTAACTCTAAATTTTTTTCATCCCCTTCAATTAAGATTTTGCAATATGAGTTATCTATAGTTTGAACTTCTATTTTGTTGTTTTTGAAGTTTGCCTTTATCTCTTTTGAAATTGTACTGTCGATTTTATTAGATACTAGTATAGACATGACACTTTTTTGATTTAAGTTCTTACCGAGATTCTCTGGTTTTTCGTTAGCAAGAAGTTTACCATTGGCTATAATTACGGCCCTAGAGCACACAGCTTCAACTTCTTCTAATATATGGGTTGAAATAACTATAGCCTTATTTTTGGATATAGTTTTTATTAAATTTCTCATTTCATGTTTTTGATTTGGATCTAAGCCATCTGTAGGCTCATCAAGAATAAGTATATCTGGGTCATGTATGAGTGCCTGGGCAATACCAACTCTTCTTTTAAAGCCCTTAGAAAGAGTTTCGATTGGACGATTCCAAACATCTTTAAGGTTTATTTGGTTAGCCATATCTTCTAAACGATTATTTAAAGTATTTCTATCATCAATTCCTCTCATTTTACCAACAAATGATAAAAATTCAGATACCTCCATATCTGAATAAGATGGTGCCCCTTCAGGAAGATATCCGATAAGTTGCTTTGCTTGTAATGGATATAATTTTAAATCAATGTTATTTATTAATATTTTGCCACTGTCGGGCTCAAGAAAACCCGTTAACATTTTCATAGTTGTTGATTTCCCTGCTCCATTTGGTCCTAAGAACCCAACAACTTCACCTCGATTTACCGCTAAATCAATATTATCCACAGCCACAAAATTTCCAAATGACTTTATTAGGTTATTTGCGTCTATAAGTTTTGTAGACAAGACTTTATATCCTTACTGAAGTACAAAAATTAGATTTAATTATTTCAATTTAGGTAATTTTTAAATAATAAAATTCAAGATTCTTTTTATTTTTTTTTATTGTTACCCTATTTTTAAGATTATTAACATCATAAAAATTTAGTAACGTCAGGAAGTTCTGGTTTCCCAAATTGATTTTCCAACGCCAAAGCAATTTCGACTGCCTTTTCATCATCATTTTTGTTACAAATTATCTGCAACCCAATAGGTAAAATGCTGTCTACATTATTTTTTACAAATTTTTGGATAGGATAAGTAATACCACAAATACCAAAAATATTTACTGGCTGAGTATTAGCAGATGCCAAGAGACTTCTTTCATGTAAATCTTTGCCAATTTCAGCCTTACTTATATCTAGAGGTTGCATTACAGTAGTTGGTGATAGAAGAGCGTCATATGTATTAAAGTATTTATCTGCAATTTGTTGTAATTGATCAACTCTTTGCTTTGCAGCAATATATTCATAAGAAGAAACTTCTAAGCCTAATTTAGCTCTATTACCAGTAACAGGATCCATTTTATCTACATTTTTTTTGAAGCGATCTATTCCAAATGCGCTAATTATTTCTGATCCAACTATTTTAGGAAATAAAACTCCCTTTTCACTAGCTTCAGGAATAACAACTTCCTCAATTTTTGCTCCT
>JADHRC010000036.1 GCA_016777645.1 Alphaproteobacteria bacterium | reverse complement strand
TTTTTACTGTGGCTTTATTCAAGAAATCATTTAATTATAAAGAATTAATAGACTGTGCTAAAGGACAGCTTGCTGGAGTAGATTTTCCAAAATTACCATTACCTCCAATGCTCATGTTTGACGAAGTAACAAAAATTGAAGAAACAGGAGGAGCCTATAATAAAGGAACAGCTCATGCACAATTTAAAATTACACCTGATAAATGGTTTTTTCCATGTCATTTTGAAAATGATCCGGTAATGCCTGGCTGTTTGGGAATGGATGCTTTGTGGCAACTTCTTGGTTTTTCATTGGGTAATATGGGTGGTCGAGGTAAAGGACGAGCAATATCTGTAGGTGAGGTTAAATTCACTGGACAAATACTCCCAATTGCAAAAAAAGTTGAATATTTTTTAGATTTCAAACGTATTATAATGAGAAAACTTATTCTCGGTATAGCTGATGGTAAAGTGGTATGTGATAACAAGACCGTATTTGAAGCCTCTGATATTAGAGTGGGACTTTTTCAAGATTAAACTAACTAATAAACAGGTAAAATTATGAGCAAAAATAGAAGAGTAGTCATTACGGGCATGGGAATAGTGAGCTGTATTGGTAATAATATTGAAACAGTTAAAAATTCATTAATCAATCAAAAATCAGGTATTGTAAAATCGAGTGTCTACCAAGAAATGGGATTTAGAAGCCAAATCCATGGAGAAGTGAAAATTAACCTAGAAGAATTTATCGACAAAAAACAGTTGAGATTTATGGGAGCCGGTGCTGCTTATTCGGTTCTTTCTATGGAACAAGCAATAGTAGATTCTGGTTTGTCAGACAAAGAAGTTTCTAATCCTAGAACTGGACTTATTGCCGGATCAGGAGGCCCCAGTACAGCAAATTTACTACAAGCTTTTGATATTGCAAGGGAAAAAGGACCTAAAAGGGTAGGTCCATTTATGGTTCCAAGATGTATGAGCTCAAGTGTTTCTGCTTGCATTGCAACGTTTTTTAAAATTAAAGGTGTAAATTTTTCAATTACTTCTGCATGTTCTACATCCGCACATTGTATAGGTATTGGAACTGATCAAATTAAGTACGGTAATCAAGATATTGTGTTTGCCGGTGGTGGAGAAGAACTTGATTGGACACTTTCAGTTTTATTTGATGCTATGGGCGCTATGTCTAGTAAATATAATGATACTCCGGAAATAGCCTCTAGACCATATGATATAGATAGAGATGGATTTGTTATAGCTGGTGGTGGAGGAATGCTTGTTTTAGAAGAATTAGAACATGCAAAGGCAAGAGGTGCAAAAATTTATGGAGAAATAGTTGGACATAGCGCAAACTCTGACGGCTTTGATATGGTGGCACCGAGCGGTGAGGGAGCTGTTAGATGTATGCAACAAGCACTAAACAGTACTAATCAAAAAGTTGATTATATAAATGCACATGGGACAAGTACACCAGTTGGAGACATGCAAGAACTTCATGCTGTGAGAGAGGTCTTTAAAGATCAAGATTATCTTCCAAAATTAACTAGCACTAAATCTCTAACTGGACACTCTTTGGGGGCTACAGGTGTGCAAGAGGCCATATACACGCTTATTATGATGAATAATAATTTCATTTCAGGCTCAGCTAATATTGAAAATGACGATCCTGAAATAGGTAACATTGAAATACCAAGAAAAACGATTAAAAATATAGATATTAATTTAGCACTATCAAATTCTTTTGGATTTGGTGGAACGAATGCTTGCCTTGCTATTTCTAAGTATAACTGATTAACGAGATTATTATGACAATTATGAAAAATAAAAAAGGTCTCATTATGGGAGTTGCAAATGATAGATCTATAGCTTGGGGGATTGCTAAAAAATTATCGGATGAAGGTGCAGAATTATTATTTTCATATCAAAACGAGGGATTTAAAAAAAGGTTAATCCCTCTAATGGATTCTATTAATTCTAAAAAATGTTATGAATGCGATGTGTCAAAAGATACAAATGAAAGCAATTCTATTGAACATTTATTCAAACAGATATATGAGGATTCAAAAACAATTGACTTTGTAGTTCATGCACTAGCATACTCTGATAAAGAAGAATTAAAAGGTAAATACGTTAACTGTAGCAGAGAAAACTTTTTAAATTCCTTGGATGTTTCCGCATTTAGTTTTACCCGAGTTGCTAAATCATCTTTTCCTCTGATGAGTTACAATGGGGGAAGCCTTCTAACTCTCTCTTATCTTGGTGCAGAAAGAACAACACCAAACTATAATGTAATGGGTGTGGCTAAATCGGCTTTAGAGGCATCTATAAAATACCTCGCTATGGATTTAGGCAAAAACAATATAAGGGTTAATGCTTTATCTGCTGGTCCAGTTAAAACTTTAGCTGGAGCAGCTATTTCTGGTGCTCGACATGTATATAGATACTCAGAAAATGTAGCTCCTCTAAAATTCAATCCTGAGCTAAAAGAAATAAGTAATTCAGCTTTATATCTTCTGTCAAACTTATCATCTGGAGTTACAGGTAATGTTCATCATGTTGATGGAGGCTTGCATAGTGTAGCCATACCAAAATCAGAAGATTTAGAGTAATTTAATTTATTTATTTTTCCATAACGGTTTTCTTTTTTCAGAAAACGCTTTCATACCTTCAACATGATCTTCAAGTGCAAAAGTTGAATAAAATAAAGCTCTTTCAGAACGAACACCTTCTTCTAGAGTAGTTTCGTATGCGACATTAACAGCTTGTTTAGCTAATTTAGCTAAGGGTTTAGACTGATTAGCAATTTTTAAAGCTATATCTTTAAGGGAATTATCAAAATTATCATTATCAAAAACTTTTGCAACTAAACCAGATTTTTCCGCTTCTTGAGCAGTAACCATCTCTCCAGTAAGAATTGCATACATTGCTTTAGATTTACCAATTGATCTGGTTAATCTTTGTGTGCCACCTGCACCAGGAATAGCACCAATATTTATTTCTGGTTGGCCAAATTTTGCATTTTCTGATGCAACTATAAAATCGCACATCATAGCTAGTTCACAACCACCCCCCAAAGCATACCCTTTAACACCTGCTATAATAGGAGTTTGTATTTTTGGAATATCTAACCAACCATTTTCTATATACCTGTTTTGTAAAACTGTTGCATAATTTAGTTCTACCATTTCTTTGAGGTCTGCCCCTGCTGCAAAAGCTTTATCGGAACCTATCAAGACTATACATCCAATAGAAGTATCTTCATCAAATTTAATTGCTGCTTCCTGTATAGCTAAAATAAACCCAGCAGATAATGGGTTAAGTTTGTTATCATGATTTAATTGAATCCAACCTATGCCCTCACTTGACCATGATTTTACCCATTCATGTTTTATAATAACATTATTCATCCTCTTTACTTTCGATGTCATCACCAGTTTCTTGATTAACTCTTTTCATAGATAATTTAACTTTACCTCTATCGTCAAAACCAATTACTTTAACTTTAACAATATCACCTTCTTTACAAATATCTGTTGTTTTTTCAGTACGAGCGTCTTGTAGTTCTGAAATATGAACCAAGCCATCTTTTGTCCCTAGGAAATTAACAAAGGCCCCAAAATCAACAGTCTTAACAACTTTACCAGTATAAATAACACCTAACTCTGCTTCGGCTACAATATCATTAATACGTTTTTGAGCAGCTTGGGCTGACTCTGTGTCGGATGCTGCAATTTTAATAGTGCCGTCATCTTCTATATCAACCTTTGCACCAGTACTTTCGCATATTTCTCTTATCATTTTGCCACCAGGCCCAATAACGTCTCGTATTTTTTCTAGTTTAATTTTCATTGTTGTTATTTTAGGTGCCGAATCGGCTAGTGCTTCTCGGGAAGAACTTATAGCTTTGCCCATTTCATTTAAAATATGTATTCTACCCTCTTTTGCTTGATCTAATGCAATTTCCATTATTTCCTTAGTAATAGAGGTTATTTTGATATCCATTTGAAGACTTGTAATTCCATCTTCTGTTCCAGCAACCTTGAAATCCATATCGCCAAGGTGATCTTCATCGCCCAATATATCAGACAAAACTGAAAATTCTTTTTTTTCTTTTATCAAACCCATGGCAATACCAGCAACAGGTTTCTTTATTGGAACACCTGCATCCATGAGAGCTAAAGAAGCTCCGCAAACAGTTGCCATAGAAGAAGATCCATTAGATTCTGTAATTTCAGAAACTATTCTAACTGTATAAGGAAAATCATCTCCTTTAGGTAATAATGGGTTAATAGCTCTCCATGCTAATTTGCCATGCCCTATCTCTCTTCTACCTGGTGATCCTACTCTTCCTGCTTCTCCAACTGAATAAGGAGGAAAATTATAATGCAACATAAATTTAGACCTGTATTCACCCTCTAAGGAGTCTATTATTTGTTCATCTTGGCCAGTTCCTAGAGTTGCCACTACTAAAGCTTGAGTTTCACCCCTAGTAAACAAAGCTGAGCCATGCGCCCTTGGTAAGGTTCCTACCTCAGCGACAATAGGTCTTATTGTTCTAGTATCTCTACCATCTATTCTTTCTTTAGTTTTTAAGATATTTCCTCTAACTATATCTGCTTCTAAATCTTTTGTTAGAGTTGAAACAAGTGATAGGTTTATTGTATCACTAAATTGCTCTACGATATCACCCCGAATTTCAGACAAAGCCTTAGAGCGTTTAGATTTATCAGTTTCTTTATAAGCCTTTTCAAATTTTTTTCTAAATTGTTTGATAATTTTTGAATATTCGTCTTTTTCAGCAGGCTCTTCTGGTAAAGGACGTGGTTCTTTAGCGGCAACCTCTGCTAAGTCAATAATAGCTTTAATTACATTTTCTATTTCTTTATGACCGTAATCAACCGCACCTAACATTATCTCTTCTGAAAGCTCAGATGCCTCTGATTCCACCATAAGCACCCCTTCTTTAGTACCGGCAACAACAAGGTCTAAAGTTGCATCTCTCATCTGTTCAATATTAGGGTTTAGGATATACTGGTTTCCATCCCAACCAACTCTACAAGCACCAATAGGCCCCATAAACGGTAACCCTGAAATAGTTAAAGCTGCTGATGCGCCAATAATTGCCAAAATATCTGGATCATTTTCCATATCATGTGCAAGAACAGTAGCAATAATCTGAGTTTCATTTTTATAATTTTTATGAAACAAAGGTCTAATTGGTCTATCAATTAGTCTAGATACTAATGTTTCTTTTTCAGATGGCCTACCCTCTCTTTTAAAAAAACCTCCAGGTATTCTTCCTGCAGCAAAAGTTTTTTCTTGATAATTGACAGTTAAAGGAAAAAAATCTATTCCAGCTTTTGCTGATGAGGCACCCACAGCGGTACATAACACAGTAGTTCCACCATAAGTCACCATAACGGCACCATCTGCTTGTCTAGCAATTTTGCCAGTTTCGAATGTGAGTAACTTACCACCCCAAGTTATTTCTTTTCTATAAACCTCAAACATAATAATATCCTCTACAAACTAAACTCTTAATCTTTGCATATTGTTTTATATATAACTTAAATCACTTACCTTCTTAAACCTAACTTTTTAATTAGGTTAGAGTAACGGTCCTCATTTTTATTTTTAATATATTGGAGTAGATTCCTTCTCTGACCAACCATGCTGAGTAGGCCTCTCCTAGAACCAAAATCTTTTTTATGAGTTTTTAGATGTTCTGTTAAATTTTTTATTCTTTCAGTCAGAATAGCTACTTGGACATCAGCTGAACCAGAGTCATTTTCATTAATACCAAAATCTTTAATGATTTCTAAAGTCTTATTTTTTTCTATCGACATCTTAAATTTCCCTTCTTTTCTAAAAGTTAATAATACGTTTTGGCTTAACTAAGTCATCTTCAATTTTTATTAGAGCTATAAGATTGTTGTTATTGGTAGCGTAAATTTTTTCAAACTTACTATAATTAGGATAATCCTTTAAAAGTTTATCATTAAACTCTAATTTATTTAGTTGAATCTTTTGACCTAGCTTTAATTTCCTTGCTTCATTATCATTCAAAGACAATGCCGGGATGTCGTCTAGCACTGCTTCGATTGGTAATATATTTTTTAAAATCGATGGACTATGTATTATTTCCTTGGAAAAATCTATAAAAATCGTATCTTTTTCTTCAAAATTTCCTACTGACAGCCTCCTAAGGGCCGTAACATGGCCTTTTGTATTAAGTTTATGGGCTATATCGCTTGCTAAAGAACGTATATATGTTCCCTTACTACAAATCACTTCAAACTGAGCATAATCATCATTTAATATTTTATTTAAAATTAATTTATAAATTGTTACCTGTCTAAATTCATGCTCAAAAATAATTTTTTTTCTAGCCAGTTTATATGATCTCTGTCCATTTATTTTAATAGCAGAATATAGAGGCGGTCTTTGAAAAATTTCACCTGTAAATGAATGAAGAACTTTTAATATTTCAGATTTTTTGGGTCTTATATTAGATCTTTCAATTACTTCACCCTCTAAATCACCTGTTTCGGTGCTCTCACCCCATTTTATTGTAAAAGAATATTTTTTACACTTTTCTTGAATAAATGAAACACATTTAGTCGCCTCACCTAAAGCTATAGGTAAAACACCGCTAGCCAAAGGATCCAGTGTACCTGCATGACCTACTTTCTTAATATTTAAAATTTTAGAGATAACTGTAACTGCCTTACGTGATGTTACTCCTATTTGTTTATCTAATATAATCCAACCATTAATTTTATTAATAACAATTATCCTTTATACAAAACAAATATATCCTCATTTTTTAATATTTTTTAATATATCTTCAATGTTTTTTGCATATTCAAAGGAATTATCAATTATGAAATAAAGTTTAGGTATTTGTCTTAAATTAATATTACCTGATATTAACTTTTTTATTCTTCCGTTTACCCTATTAAGACTATTAACAACTTCAGACTGATTTTTCCCGCCTAATGGCATTATGAAAACTTTTGCATTTTTTAGATCAGGACTTACATTTACTTCGGTAATAGTAATATTACTATTACTAATATATTCATCGTAAAAAGTTTCTTTAAGTAATACATTTGAAATTAAGTGTCTTAATTCTTCACCAACTTTAAGTTGTCTTTGTGATTTATAAGGACTCTTTTTATTATTTTTTTTTGATTTAAAATCAAAATTATTCATCAAAACTATCTTTAACCAACCCTTTTATCAACAGTATCCAAACTTCTAGCAACTTCTTTAACTTCAAAACATTCCATTACATCACCCTCTTGTATATCATTATAATTTTCAAATCCCATACCACATTCTGTACCTTCACGAACTTCTTTTACTTCATCTTTAAAACGCCTAAGAGTTTTAAGCATTCCTTGATGAATAACTGTGTTATCTCTAAGTAATCTAAAACTACACCCCTTTTTAACAATGCCTTCTGTCACATAACAACCTGCAATTTTACCTACTTTTGATACTGAAAAAACTTGTCTGATTTCTGCGTAGCCAATAAAACTTTCCTGTAAGTCTGGGTCTAACATTCCTGTTAAAGCTAACTTTGCATCCTCTATTAATTCATAAATTATAGAATGGTACCTTATTTCTACATTATCTCTTCTAGATAATTCTCTTGCTTGTGGAATAGCTCTAACATTAAATGCTAGAACAAGGGCAGAAGAGGCTGAGGCCAAAGTTATATCAGATTCACTAATAGCACCAACACCTCCTGATAAAATTTTAACTTTTACCGATGAATTTCCTAATTTATCTAAAGCTACTTTTATAGCTTCTAAAGAACCATGAACGTCAGTTTTTATAATGACAGGTAGTTCTGACTGCTCTCCAGCCTGAATGTTTGCTAGCATCTGCTCTACAGACCCCCTAGCCGTAAGTCTAGCTTCCTTTTGCTTAGATTTTCTTGATCTGTATTCTGCAATTTCTCTAGCTCTTGATTCTGATTCAACAACATGCGCCAAATCACCAGCCATAGGCGTTCCCGACAAACCAAGAACCTCAACTGGTGTAGAAGGCCCTGCTGATTTGACTCTCATACCTAAGTCATTTAACAAAGCTCTAACTTTTCCTGACTCACTTCCAACAACTAAAATATCACCAACGTTTAAAGTACCAGCTTTAACAAGCATAGTTATCACTGAACCCTTACCCTTTTCTACTTTCGCTTCTATTACAACACCATTTGCACTTATAGTTGGATCACTCTTTAATTCCATTAACTCCGCTTGGAGTTCAAGGGCCTCTATTAAATTATCCAAACCTTCTTTGTTTTTAGCAGAAACATCTATACATTGAATATCACCACCCATTTCTTCTGGGATAATTTCGTGTTGAAGCAACTCTGTTCTAACTTTTTTAGGATTTGCTTCAGGCTTGTCACATTTGTTCACTGCTACGATTATTGGGCATGATGCTGCTTTTGCATGTTTAATTGCTTCGATAGTTTGTGGTTTAATCCCATCATCCGCCGCAACTACTAAAATGACAATATCTGTGACATTAGCACCTCTTGCTCTCATCTCAGTGAAGGCTTCATGTCCTGGCGTATCTATAAATGATATCTTAGAGTTTGACTTTGTAGTGATTTGGTATGCACCTATGTGTTGTGTTATTCCTCCGGCCTCAGTGTCAACAACCTTACTCTGCCTTAAGGCATCCAGCAAGGATGTTTTACCATGATCAACATGTCCCATGATAGTTACTATTGGTGGTCGTGAGACCATGTTTTTAGGATCACTTTCTTGAATTTCGAGATCCAACTCAACATCAGATTCTGATATTCTTTTGGGTTTATGACCAAATTCAGTTGTAATTAGTTCTGCTGTTTCAGCATCAATAACTTCCGTAGCGGTAGCCATAATACCATTTTTCATTAGCTCTCTTACAACATCTGCTGTTTTTTCAGTCATCCTATTTGCCAGTTCTGATACAGTAATTGTATCTGGAATGGTAACTTCTCTAAATTGTTTGACTGCAGGAGTTTGATCAGCCTGCATTCTTGCTTTCTCTCGCCTTCTTTTAATTGAGGCCAAGGATCTAACCCTTACATTATCAGAGTCTAAAGCACGTGCTATAGTCATTTTCCCTTGTCTTTTTTCTTCAAACCCTCTATTCCAAGATGGTTTTTTCAAATTTTCTTTAAACACTTCTTTTTCTTGAACCTTATTGGTTCCCCAATACTTCGAATTTAATGGAAGTGTTTCAGCGTCAGCTAGTTTTTGTCTATCCTTTTCAGCCTGTAAAGCTGCCTCTTCTGCTTTTCTTGCGTCTGTTTGTAATTTTTTTTGCTCTTCTTCAATTTTTTTTATCTCAATAATTTCTTCTGTTTCAGCTTTCCTTCTTGCCAACATTTTATCCTTAGGGGCTAAAGAAGATGCAGCTTTAGAGGCCTCGTCAGCTGTTGCAGCAATTCGGGCCTCTTCTAATTTTGCTTTTTCATATTTCTCAGCCGCAATTATTTCAGCTTCTGCAGCAGTTTTAGCAAGACCTTCCTGAAGCATTCTGCTTCTAGATTGTATTTCTTTAGCACTTAAACCAGTATTATTATCCAAAACATTTTTGGGCTGAGCATTCTCATTAACACCCATTCTCAAAGAAGGTCTTTTAGTTCTTTTAACTTCGACTTGGACTGTTCCTCGTCCAGATCTGGAATTAGTAGTAATACTAGAAGCCTTTGAGGATAACGAATTTTTTAATGTTAACTTCCCCCCTGAAGACAAGCTTAACTTTTTTCTTTCTCCATTTATGTTGTCTTCCATAATTTTCTTTCCTTAAACTATGTATTAATTCTCAGGTGACTCTTCAGCAAACCAATGTTCTCTAGCTTTCATAATGACTGATCCGGCATCATCTTCATTATTAAAAACACCTGGTCCTAAAAGATTAAACAATTCTTCACTATCCAATTCAGCTAAATCATCTAGCGATTTGATATTATTTTCAGCTAATAACAAAATACTCGATTTACTTAATTGATTAAAATTATATAAATCATCTTTAATTTCTAAGCTTTTTAACTTACGCTCAGTCTCCTCAGCCACCATTTTCACGAAATTATTAGCTCTATTGCTTAATTCATTTGCTATATCTTCGTCAAAACCGTCTATTGATAACAATTCGTCTATTGTCGCTTCTGCAATATCAGAAATAGTAACAAAACCTTCTCCAACCATAAGATGGGCTATTACATCGTCAATGTCTAAAGCATCAATAAAAATCTTACTTCTTTCGGTAAACTCGTCTTGCCTTTTTTCAGATTCTTCAGCTTCGGTTAAAATATCTACAAACCAGCCTGTCAATTGTGATGCTAATCTAACATTTTGTCCACGTCTTCCAATTGCTAAAGATAATTGGTCATCAGGAACAACCACTTCCATTCTACCTGCATCCTCGTCCATTACAACCTTAGATGGGACCGCAGGAGCTAAAGCATTAATAACAAATGTAACAGGATCATCTGACCAAGGTATTATTTCTATTTTTTCACCTTGAAGTTCACTAACAACTGCTTGAACCCTTGAACCTCTCATTCCTACACAAGCTCCTACAGGATCAATAGAAGGATCATTAGAAAATGCAGAAATTTTTGCTCTACTACCTGGCTCTCTTGCAACTCCCTTAACTTCTATTATTCCATCATAAATTTCAGGTACTTCCTGTGTAAACAGAGCCGCCAAGAAGTCATTGGACGCGCGTGATAAAAATATTTGTGGGCCTTTTGTTTCTTGCGAGACCTCAATAATAAAACATCTTAAACGGTCACCAGGTCTTAATTGTTCCCTAGGAATCATCTGATCTTTTTTAATTATTGCTTCTGCTCTACCTAAATCAATTGTAACAGAGTGATTATCCACTCTTTTAATTGTACCAACAACAATCTCACCAACACGATCCTTGTATTCAAGGTATTGTCTTTGTCTTTCGGCTTCACGAACTTTCTGAGCAATTACTTGTTTAGCTGTTTGTGCTGCAATACGACCAAAATCTATGGGTGGAAGTTGCTGTTTATAAAATTGACCTATTTCAACACCTAAGTTTCTTCTATTAGCCTCTTGAAGTGTCATTTGGGTTAACTCATTTTCAACTATATCTACAACTTCGGTGAACTGAGCAATATTAATTGAACCATTTTTTCTATCAATAGTTGCCCTAATGTCTCTTTCTAAACCATATTTTGATCTTGCTGCTTTTTGAATTGCCTCTTCCATTGCAACAATTACTTCTTCTTTTTCTATTGATTTTTCTCTAGAAACAGCTTCAGCAACTTGAATTAATTCTAGCCTAGCTATGGATTTTGCTTCCATTATATGTCCTTATTAAATTATTAATTGATTTTATTGTTTTCAATCGCCCAATCAGGATCAATATTAGCCTTTTCAATCTCTAAATATTTTATTTTTATTTCATGATCGTCTGTTCTAAATATTATGTTATCTTTCTCATCAATACCTTGTAAAAAGCCTTTGAAAGTTTTCTTTCCCAAAAACTTTTCTTTAAGTACAATTTTTGCCTTATAATCTTTAAAAAAAACATAATCATTAAAGCATGTCAGCGGTCTTGACAAGCCTCCTGATGAAACCTCTAAAACGTAAGATGAATTTATAGGATCATCAACTTCTAAAAAAGATGATATTTCTTTACTTAAAAAACTACAATCTTCAATTCCCATATTCCTGTCTTTAATTCTTTCTGCCATTATCTGCAATGTTTTTTTATTATTTACATTTATTAGTTGAACACGAATAAGGTGATACCCTAAATTTTTTAACCTCATAAAAAGTAAATCTTTTATATGATCAACAACCATATTTTTTATTTTCCTAAATAAAAAAAGTGAGTATTAAACTCACTTTTAAATATTATAATTTTAATTATTAAATAAATCAATAACTTTACAATTGATTAAATTTTTGACTTTATTTTTTTTTAAATAAAAACCAACTTGGTTTTCTACTTTCT
>JADHRC010000001.1 GCA_016777645.1 Alphaproteobacteria bacterium | reverse complement strand
TATTAAAACTTTTAGTTTCCTGTTCCATTTTATTTACAATTTTTTGCATTAATGGAATATCTTGAGCAATTTCTTCAAATTTCTTAGAACTAATCCCAAACATCTTTGATATTGACTGCAATTCGTCAATAGGTTTGTTCGAATAAGCCCAATCTTTTTGTTTTTTTAATAAAATTCCTATTGCTTCAATATATCCTTTTTCTGTAGGGATTGTTCTTGCCAATGCTGCTGCTATGATGGCTAGCCTGTCAAGTGGATAGTCTATAAATTCTAACTGAACTCTTCCTGTATCAATATATTTTTCTTTAAATTCAGGGAGTGTTTTATTATGAAAATTTGCGCAATGACTACAAGTTAGGGAAAAATATTCCTTTATTTTAATAGGAGCTGTGTTTGATCCTAGAAAATGTCTTCTTAATGTGTCATCACTATTATTTTCTTTTGCGAAGATAATTTTGGGAATAGCACAAACAACTGTAAAGGCTAGTAGAAAGCTCCTTCTATTTATAAAAAATTTTTGTTTCAAAAGGTTTCCTTTTTTATATTAAAATTTATATATATCTATATATCAAAATTTAATCAAAAAATAATAGATTTAAAATTATTGGAATAAATTTTTTCTTGAAAGTTCTAATTTTCTCATTGCTATTTTAAGTTCTTCATCTTCAAGCTGGTCTGATATTAACACCTCATCAATTTCTTTATTCATATCTTTATCTGATGTTCTCTCTTTATTCAAAAATCCAATATCGGTTTGTTTTATTTTTATTGTTGATATTGCTTTATAGCCAAAACGTGAATTAATTTGATTAAGTAAAAAAGGAATAGCCATTTGAACCTCAGGCCCGTAAGCACTTTGAACTTTTAATACCATTAGTCCTTCATTTTTCTTTTGTTTATAGAATTTTATAGACTCAGGTTTGGTTACTTGAGCATATTGTTCTGCAATAAAGTGCCAATTTAGGAATATATGAGTTTGTATTGAACCAAATCTACTTATTTTTTTTTCAATGATTTTTTCTGTAAATTTTAATAGAGGCTTCATTTTGAAATAATAATTTTTTATATGTCTTATATCATATATACATTTATTGATGAATAAAATAAAAACTAATATTTCCCAAATATTTTCGCAAAAACTATTATTTTGGTACGATAATAATAGAAGAAATTTACCATGGAGGGCTCAACCAGGAGAAGTTTCTAATCCATATTTTGTATATTTGTCTGAAATAATGTTACAGCAAACTGTGGTTAAAACGGTTATTCCATATTTTTTAAGGTTTATTAAGAAATGGCCTTCAATTCAAAATTTAGCTAATGCTGATTTTGATGAGATTTCTTTATATTGGGCTGGACTGGGGTATTATAGGCGAGCTAAGAATCTACATGAAACAGCTAATTTTATATCAAAAAATTTTGAAGGTAAAATACCTAGTAGTAAGAAATTATTACTAACTTTACCAGGGATTGGTGAATATACAGCTTCTGCAATAATAGCAATTGCTTTTAATAAACGGTCAAATGTTGTTGATGGGAATGTTGAAAGAATTTTTTCAAGGTTATTTAAAATTGAGAAACCTATTAAAGACACAAAGAAAGAAATTTTTAATTATTCTGAAAAATATTTACCTAAAAAAAGGTATGGAGACTATGCACAGGCTCTTATGGATTTGGGGTCATTAATATGCACACCTAAATCACCACGATGCACATTATGTCCTATTATAGATTTCTGTAGAGTGGGTGGCACAGTAAACGCAAAACTATACCCAAAGAAACAAATTAAGAATAAAAAACCCGAAAGATTTGGACTGTTTTATTGTTTGTTAAATGAAAATGGTGATATTCTTATAACTATTAATAAAAATCAAGGGCTCTTAGCTAATATGAATGTCCTTCCATCAGTTGGTTGGTATGAAGAAAAAAAATTTACTAAAAATTTGTTATTTATACCAAAAGAAGAGTCATTATTTAATCTAGAATGGAAAATCATTGAAAAAAAATTAATTCACATTTTTACCCATTTCAAATTAAACATCTCAATAGCAGTAGCTAGAATAGATCAATCGTTGCTCCTAGGAGATGAATCAGACATAAATAGATATAAATTTGTTAAAACAAAGGACTTAAATTCTATAGCCTTACCTAGCTTGATAAAAAAAATAATAAAACATCTTCAAGATGAAAATATTATTCTAAACTAATGCTTAAAATGTCTTATTGAGGTAAAAACCATTGCTATATTCCTATCGTTTGCTGCCTCAATAACTTCCTTGTCTCTAATTGATCCTCCAGGTTGTATTACAGCGGTCACGCCTGCATCAGCTGCTGCTATCAATCCATCTGCAAATGGGAAAAAAGCATCACTGGCAACCACACTATTTTTTGTCATTGGAGCTTTTAAATTAGCCATTATTGCAGATTGTTTAGCCTTTTCTACAGCTATTTTGGTTGAGTCTATTCTACTCATTTGGCCCGCTCCAATACCAACAGTTTGTAGGTTTTTGGCATATATAATTGCATTAGATTTTGTATGTTTTGCAACTTTCCATGCAAAAAGGAGATTTTCAATTTCATCTGCTGAGGGTTTTTTATGGGTAACAACTTTTAGATTGTTCGTATCTAAAACAAAATTATCTCTTGTTTGAACGAGCATACCTCCAGCAATTGATTTAATTGTTAAACCTTTTTCTTTAGGAGATGGAATTTTCTCTGATGACAAAATTCTTACGTTTGGTTTTTCTTTAAATATATTTAAAGCCTCTTGATCAATACTTGGAGCAATTATAACTTCCAAAAACAAAGATTTCATTTCATTAGCTAGTTTGGCTGTTAAATTTCTATTTATAGCTACAATACCGCCGAATGCGCTGACCGGGTCAGTTTGAAGTGCACTTTTCCATGCTTTATCCAAGTCCTCATTTTCTGCAACACCACAGGGATTAGCATGTTTTATAATAGCCACTGCAGGTTTTTGAAACTCACATATAAGCTCAAACGCTGCATCTGCATCATTAATATTGTTATAAGATAATTCTTTGCCGTGAAGTTTTTTAGAATTAGCCACTCCGATTCTATTATCTGAAGATTTATAAAAAGATGCCTTTTGATGAGGGTTTTCTCCATATCTCATTTCGAGAGATTTTTGTAATTTTATAGTTATTGTTTCAGGTAATTCTTCATCAAAACTCTTTTTGTTTTCAAACCAATTGGAAATTGCCAAATCATATTCGTTGGTCAATTTAAAAGCTTTACCTGCAAGCAACCTTCTAAATTCATAAGTGGTTGTGCCATTGATACTTATTTGTTTAATTAGCTCATTATAATCTTTAGGATCAGTTATTACTGTTATAAATTCATGGTTTTTAGCTGCAGCTCTTATCATGGCAGGTCCACCAATATCAATGTTTTCAATAATTTCAACTTGATCAGTGGTTTTTTTTAAAGTTTCCTTAAATTTATATAGATTTATAATTACCAGATCAATTTCTTCAATTTTGTGTGTTTTTGTTTCAGACATATGAGTTGGATTATTTCTTCTACTAAGTATACCTCCATGTATTTTTGGATGTAGTGTTTTTACTCTTCCATCTAATATTTCTGGGAAATTTGTTTTTTGAGAAACATCACTAACTGGAATAGATTTTTCTTTTAAAAATTTTGCGGTTCCACCTGTAGATAAAATTTCTATATCAAAACTAATTAGCTTTTTGGCTAATTCGTCAATACCATTTTTGTCAGTAACAGAAATTAGAGCCCTTTTAATTTTGGTATTTTCGCTAAAAATATCTTTGGCATTAGAAGTGGTCATTTTATTATTATTCTTTCTTTAAAATTTATTAATTGGAATAGTTTCTTTTGCTAATTTAAGTCAACTGAAATTTAACTTTGGAGTTGGAATGCCCAATCGCATGATATGGATTTATGAGCTCTAATTGTTTCAAGTCTCATTATAATCATTATTTCTTTGCATTGTATAGGACCATTTGGTCCAAACATGACTGAGTCTTGGATGCTAATATTGTCGTTGCTTGCAGTCATTTTCCAAACAAAACCTTTTAGGTGCTTTAATAAAATTGAACCATTCCTTGTCTTTATAAGTTCAATGTCTGGGCAAATATGGAAACGTATATATGCATTTTTTGGAATTGTCCCTACATTCCCAACGCTAATAATTTTATCCTTACCTTTAACTTCATTTTTCATTTGAGATACACAGATCTGTCTTTGATGATTAACACCATAGATCGTTCCATAGCCTGAATGTGTAGCATCTATTAAGCTGCCTTCTTTAGTTTTGCCATATCTTAAATCAAATACTTTAGTTTTTCTTTTACCAGTAAGATCAACATTATTACGATCATCTATATTTAACGTTGAGTGAGCTGCAGAAGAGGCTAAGGAGTCACGCATACTTTTTATATTAGAAGCTTTTATATCTCCTAAATTAGAAATAAGTTTTTCTTTTTTGTAAAAAAGTTCAAAGGCAAATAGACTTGCCTTAGAATCAGAAGACAATTTTTTATGAAGACCAATATCTGCAAATACAACCGTTTCATTACAAGATAATCTGCAATAGCCAGTATCATTAGCTATATTAAAAATTCTGTTTTTATAACCAATTCTATTTAAAGTTTGTTTTATCAAATGCTTTTCTATTAAGCTTCCACCATGAAACCAAGAAAAATTTTCATCTGGCATTTGAAAGCTTCTGCAGAATTGTCCCATTTTAATGGTTTGGTTATGCAAATTTTCAGCATTTATATTTTTCAAAATCGCTACAACTGACCTAATTTCAACTAATTGTCTTAATAAAAATAATTGTTTAGCAGGGTTTCTAGAAATATGGCCTCCGTCAGGATTGATTAATAAATCTAGTGATTTGTTTATCGTCTCTAAAAGTTCATTTATTTCATCAACTTCATCGTATAAAATAGATTTTGCTACAATTATAGCTTTGATGATAAGAATTTTATTAAATGAAGTGTTTGTTTCTTTAAGTTTTAGTTCTAAAAATTTTGTTTGAAATGCAATTGAATTTAAAACTTTTTTTTGAAAATTTAACTCACCACTCTCACCAAACCATGAATAATTAAAACACCAGCAAGCAACTCTTTCTGCCATTATATCTGAATTAAAATCTTTTGACCTAAGATTTATATTTTGATTTATCCAGTCATCTACCAATGAACGAGCTAATGATCTTGCTTTAATGCTACCCTCAGATTTTAAATCTCTTAAAAAATTAAATTTACTAAAACTATTAGTTAGTTTCAGATTAATTTTCCCGTTTAAAATCTTTTGTCCAGTAATTGATATTCCTTGCCAATTATCTGTCAGTCTTCTAACAGGTGAGTTGAAAGTGTCTATTTTGAGTTTTTGTTTAAGAAAATGATTATTTGTAATTAAATCTAAAAAATTAAACATAAAAATTATTCGTCCATTTTCAACAAGGCTATAAAGAAACCATCTGAACCATTGATAGCATCTTTACAATTGAAATTAAAATAATTTGGTAGAATTCTAATAAAACCCTCAGTAGTGATGCATTTCTCTATTTGAGGATAATCATTATTTAAAAAAGGTATAACTGAAAAATTTTTGTTTTCTTCTAAAAATTTCTCTATTCTTCTTTCTCCTTCAATTTTCTGTAGTGAACAAGTTATATACATTATTAGTCCATTTTTATTTAATATTCCGCTCGCATTTTTTAGGATATTATCTTGCATAGAAGTCAATAAATCTAAATTTTTGGGTGGAGGTTTAATAAATATATCTGGATTTTTTCTTATAGTTCCAGTTGAAGAGCAAGGTGCATCAATCAAAATAACATCATAGTTTTTTTTTGGTTTATAATGTTCTGCTTCAATATTAATTAACTCAGGTTTAAATTTTAATCTTTGCATATTCCTCAAAAATTCTTTGCTTCTAAATTTACTTTTTTCAATGCTTACTACATTCAGCTTATAATCTAATAGTTGAGCAGTTTTACCTCCTGGAGCACAACACATATCTAAAACATTGATAGAGCTAATTTTTTGAGAAAAAATTTTTTTTATTTTTGATAATAATAAATTACAAGCTATTTGTGATGCTGCGTCTTGTATCCACCAAACTCCCTCAAAATAATAGGGTATGTTCTCAACTGGTTTGTTGATTGAAGATCTGATTAAATTAGGGAAAATTTCTATTCCTCGAACTTCTGATTTTATTTTTTCTAGTTGATTTTTATTTATATTACTTGAAACCATAATATCAAGGGGTGGAGGCTTCATCGCTATTTCAACTATTTCCTTTACGTTTTCTTCGCCGTAAGCAGATGTCCAGCTATTTAAAAGCCATTCTGGCAAATTATAAATACTATTAGGCATAAATTTTTTACATTCATCTACGTGGGATACTATCTTTCTTAGAATAGCATTGACTAGTTTTGATTGTTTCTCTCCAAGGAGCTTTCTAGAATGTTCAACTGCTTCATTTAAAACAGCGTGGGGTGCTATGTTAAGCCAAACTATTTGAATCGTGGCAATTGTTAATATTGTATTTAGAAATCTATTCTTTTTATTTATTCCAAAATTTGAATATTGATTATAAATATATTCAGCTTGTTTATGACGTCGCATTGCAGTGTTAAGAAGAAGATATAAAAAAGATTTGTCTCTGGCATCTAATTTTTTGAAATCAAAGGATGTGTTCAAAATGTTGTCAATTTTTTTATGCTTATAAAAAATAAGTATCCATATATTTATAGCAATTAATCTGGTATTTTTTACACTTCCCTTTATTTTTTCAGACATTTTAAGAGATTTCAAAATAGACGCCTTTTATTTGTTTTTAATATTAAATATGATATATAACAGGTAAAGTTTGGCTATAAGAAAGTAATTTATAATGAAAAAAGATGTGACAAGCACTAACAAACTTCCAAGTAAAAATGATGACTTTCAAAAAACATCAAACGAAATAGATTTTCCAAAAGAGGAAGGCGGACCTAAAGGTCCTGAACCTACAAGGTATGGGGATTGGGAAAAATCAGGTAGGTGTTCTGATTTTTAATTTAATCTTATATTGAAATTTTAATATCATGAATGAATTAAAGTCAGAAATTATAATCAATGCTGGTATTCGTTTAGCTGAAAATAATTTTACAAATGCCTACGTTACTAAAAGAGGTAATAGTGATGCTGGAGCTATTTATATAAAAATTGATACTCTAGATGGAAATGCTAAATTATTTATTAGGAACTTTACCTTTAATTTTGATAAAAATGTTCATACCATAAGTTTTCAAGATCTATATCCAAATAAAATGGTGTCGGCTATTGATATTGACAAAAGAATTTTAAGAGAAATATCTAGAGATAGAGATTGTTGGGTTGTAGAGATTGAAGACAAAAAAGGAAATAATCCTTTTGAAAATTTAAATTGTTAATTTTTCTATAATTTCATTCCTTTTATATAAATTCAGATAGTCAGCTTTTAATTTTAGTAAAGCATTAATGTGTTTTATGTTTGGTACTTGGATATTAAGTTTATTAGCTATTTCAATAATAGCACTCATAATTGGATCTATTTCTAAGGGTCTTTTCATTTCTATATCTTGTCTTGTAGAGGGCTTGTGACCTTTTATTGAAGTAGCTCCATTTATCCTATTTTCAATAGACACGTTAAATTTAACACCAATCGCTTCTCCAACTTTTTGACATTCCTCCATCATTTGTCTAACTAAATTTCTTGTACTTGGATCATTCCCAATTATGTCCAGACTTGCACCTGTTAGAGCACTTATAGGATTAAAAGAACAATTTCCCCAAAGTTTAATCCAAATTTCATCTCTCAAATTTTTTTTCTGTGGTGCTTTTAGTCCACCTTTAATAAAAAGATCTGACAAAATTTTTAACCTTTCTGAGTGTGATCCATTAGGCTCTCCAAGACTAAATCTATTTCCTTCTATATGTTTAATAACTCCAGGTCTTTCAATCTCACATGCAGGATAAACAACACAACCAAGCGCTCTTTTAGGATTTAAGGTTTTCCAGATTACTCCATCTGGGTCTACAGAATTAATATGAGAATTTTCTAATATTGTATTTGAGTTTGATTGATAAAAATACCACCATGGCAAACCGTTTACAGCTGATAAAATGGTGGTATTACAGTGCAAAAGAGGCATTAAATCTTCTACAATTGAATGAATTGCATGAGCTTTTACCGCTATTATAACATAATCTTGTTTTTCCAATTCTTTAGTATTGTCTGAGACTGTTAAATCAAACTTCTCTTGGCTATCATCTGAAATTAACATTAACCCATTTTTTTCAATAGCTTCTTTATGAGGACCTCTTGCCACTAAAGATACATTCGCGCCAGCCCTTGACAAATTACAACCAAGATAACCTCCAATGGCTCCAGCTCCAAAAATACAAATTTTAGTCATTACAGGGTCCTACTCTAGGCCAAGTTTTTGGGCAAGGCCAATTCTTTGCATTTTGCCTGTGGCGCCTTTAGGAATTTCGTCTAAGAAACAAATATGCTTAGGTACCTTGAAATCTGCTAAATGCATCCTGGCATAATTTTTAATTTCAGTATCTGTGCACTCAATTCCCTTTTTGACGACTATTGCTACACCTATAACTTCTCCAAGCATTTTGTCTTTAACACCAAACGTTACTACTTGTTCAACAGCCTCATGTTCCATTAAAATATTATCAATTTCTAAAGGAGAAATCTTTTCTCCTCCTCTATTTATTATTTCTTTTAATCTTCCAGATATTTTTAAATAACCATCATTGTCGAAAAATCCTTGATCACCAGTTCTAAACCATCCATTTATAAATGATGATTTATTTGCTTCTTCATTATTCTCATAACCTTTAGTTACATTATCTCCTCTGATACAAACTTCTCCCTCAACCCCATTAGTTTGGATAATACCAGCAGCATCCATAATACATACCTCTGGACCTGCGGGTTTCCCAACAAAACCAGCTTTTTGTTTTTCAGGAGGCAATGGATTGGATGTCATTTGGTGGGATGCTTCTGTCATACCATAGGCTTCAATGACTGTAGTTTTAAAGACATCTTTTAATTCTTCAAATACAGCAGGAGGTAAAGAAGCGGATGATGATCTTATAAATCTAAGTGATAAACTTTGTGCAAGTTCAACATTTTTTTTGGCACGTAATAATATTCCCTGATGCATAGTAGGAACACCCGAATACCATGTTATATTTTCTTTTTTGGCCTGATCTAAAAAATTTAATGCATTAAAACCTGTACTAGCGTGAACAGAAGCACCTGCAAAAATAGATGAACACAAAATTGCAATTAATCCATGAATGTGAAAAAGAGGCATAATGTTGTAGCAATGATCATCAGGGTTCAATTTTAGAGACCTTGAAATATTAAAAGAAGAAGAAAAAATATTTTTATTTGTAAGAGGTACGACTTTTGGTCTTGATGTTGTTCCAGAAGTATGGAGTACTAGAGCTTCATCATTTTCGTCTGAAAACTCAAAACTAGAAGATGAATTATATAGGTTAAAAATTCCTTTTGGTTGTCCCTCAATATGTTTGATTTCACATATTTCAATTTTTAACTTTTTAGCTGCTTCAATTACTGGGTTAGAAGAGTTTTTCTCAACTATAACAATTTTTGGCTTTAAATCTTCTAAATAAAATTCGTATTCGTTTAATTTGTATGAAGGATTTAGGGGGGCAGCTGACATATAACTTGAAATAGCTAGGAAAGCTGTGGCCATTTCTGGGCCATTAGGTAAAACAATTACTGCCCTATTATTTTTTCTAATACCATGACTAGATAATTGTCCTGATATATCATAAATATGTTTTTTGAGAGCTTTAAAAGTTATCTTTTGATCATTGTCTGATGTAATGGCAATTTCACTATCCTGATTTTTATTAATAAAATTTCTAATAGTTTTTGTCATTTTAAAATCTCAAATTATCTAAATTCAATTTAACAATTTAAATTTTCAAAGTGCAATCTAAATTTCTCTTGTAATAATTTTCTTTCTGAATAATAAGAGATTTTTATTTTACCTTTCCAATTAATTATAAAGAGATTTAACTTTGCCAAATGATATTTTATTTCAAGAACTATTAGTTTACTTTTTGGGTCTACTAATTACAGGTGTGGTTGGCGGTCTTATAGCAGGATTATTTGGAGTTGGTGGAGGAATTGTTATTGTCCCAATTTTATTTTGGATTTTTACATCTTTAAATTTTCCTAATGAAATCCTTATGCATATGGCAATTGGTTCATCATTAGCGACAATTATACCAACATCAATCTCATCAGCTAGGGCTCATTACTTAAAAGGTTCAATGGAAATAGATATCATAAAAAAATGGGGGGGTGGAATTTTTCTAGGGGCAATTATTGGTGGGCTTGCGGGTAAATATTTTAGTGCGAATGAATTGAAATATCTATTTGCATCTATTGCATTTGTAGTTGCTTTAAATATGTTTTTGAAAGAGCCAATTAAATTAGGGAAAAGTTTACCAAAATTTAAAATTATTAATGTTATTATTTCCTCTGTTATTGGATTTGTTTCTTCTCTTATGGGTGTAGGAGCAGGCACTTTAGGTGTTCCAACACTTGTTGCTTTGTCAGTTCCCATACATAAAGCAATAGGAACAGCAGCTGCCTTAGGTTTGTTTATTGCAATCCCTGCCACAATAGGTTTAGCTTTCTCTGGATTTGATGTTCCCAATAGGCCCCCTATGAGTATAGGTTATGTAAATTTAATTGCTTTTTTTATAATGTTTCCATTAACAGTTTTTTTTGCGCCCATTGGTGTAAAGTTTGCTCATCGAATTAATCAAAGATTATTAAAGATTATTTTTGGTATTTTTTTAATCTTTACGTCTGTAAAAATGTTATTTTCCATTATATTTTGATAAAAAATCTTTTGCAGATGGAGATAGAGGCGTATTTTGGTTATGGTCTATTATTTTTGAAGCCAAATTTTTCCCTAGTTCTACACCCCATTGATCAAAGCTATTAATATTCCATATAAAACCTGATGCAATGGTAATGTTTTCATAAAGAGCTATTAATCGTCCAATAGAATAAGGAGTATTATATTCCCAACTAATAATAGTTGAAGGTCTACCACCAGAAAAATTTTTATTTAGGTCATTTTTGTTATATGAACCCATTGCTAGCGTTTCGGCTTGTGCTATTGCATTTATCACTAGTAATTTGTGGTTTTGATTTATTTTTTCAAAGTTAATATAACTAGAAGGGTTTCTGGGTAATAAAATATCTAATGGTACAATATCTAAACCTTGATGAATAAACTGAAAGAAGCTGTGTTGAGCATTGGTACCGGTTTCTCCCCAGATTATAGGGCTCGCAGGCATGATTAACTTTTTATTATTAATATCAACACTTTTTCCATTACTTTCCATTTCTAATTGTTGAGCCCATGCAGGTAGTATTTTAAGCCTGTGACTGTAAGGAACGATACAATGGCTATTTCTATTAAGAAAGTTTCTATTCCATATTCTTAACAATGCTAATATTATTGGTATATTCTTTTCAATATTTTCATTGAAAAAATGATCATCCATTGAATGAGCACCACTTAAGAATTCTCTAAAATTTTTTTCTCCTATAGATAGTAAAATTGGCATTCCTACAGAAGACCATAACGAATATCTTCCACCAACATTTTCGGATAGGGAGAAAATATTAAATTCTTCAAATCCCCATTCAGTAGCTTTTTTTGTTGAAGAAGTGATAGCAACCATAGCTTCATTCATAGATTTACCTGCATTTAAAAGCCATTTTTTTGCTATCAGTGCATTTTCAAGGGTTTCTAATGTGCTAAAACTTTTAGAAGTTATAATAAATAATGTGTTGAGAGGATTACATTCTGTAAGGACATCTTTAATGTTAACTGGGTCTACGTTAGAAACATAATATATTTTTGGTCCAATATGAAAGTCTTTGAGAGCCTCATTAATCATTAAGGGACCTAGATCAGAACCTCCAATTCCTATGTTTACTACATAATTAAATTTTTTGTTATTTAATACTTTATTTGAAAAGGTTGATAATTTTTGCCATTCAGATGAATTAAATCTCTCTTTTTGTCTAAGTTGAAAATGGTCAACGGATCTATTCTCAGAATAATTGATCTTGGAACTATTCACTAAGTCTTGGATTTTCTCCTTTATATTTGCAAATTTTGCCAGCTCAATTAGGTCATTTCTAACATCTTCATCTAATGATTGTCTTGTAATATCAACTATGAGATCTTCAAAGTTAAACTGAAAATTTTTTAAACGGTCTCTTTTATTAACAAGCTCGCTTAAATTCTCAAAATTTTTAAGTTTAAGTTTTTTATTGAGGATTTTTGTAATGGGGTTATCTGCAAGTTGCATATCTATCATTTTTTTCTTTAGTTTAAAAATAAAATTCTATTTCTATTACAATTAATATGACTGTATATAAAATAGTTCAATTATTAAAAATTGTATATTACTAAACCATTATTCAAAAAAAATTTTAAGAAAATAAATTTCTGCAAAAAAAAATATTTTAGAAAATTAATCTATTATTTTATTAAATAAAAAAAATTATAGAATAATTTGTCTCTTTTTCGTTGATTAATAGAATATTTTTTTTTACATAAGTTTTTATTATTTAAAGGAGTTAATTATGACAAATTCAAAACACCCAGAGACTATTGGTTTACATGCTGGCTGGCGTGCTGATGAAACTACTGGATCAGTTGCGGTACCTATCCACCAAACTACTAGCTATCAATTTAAAAATACTGATCAGGCAGCTAACTTATTCTCCTTGAGTGAATTGGGTAATATTTATACAAGAATTATGAATCCCACAAATGATATCTTAGAGAAGAGAGTTGCCGCTTTAGAAGGTGGTGTAGCGGCATTAGCAGTGTCATCAGGTCAAACAGCTTCTGCTTTTGCTATACAAAACCTTGCTAAAGCTGGAGATAATATTGTCAGCTCAACTCATCTATATGGTGGCACTTGGAACCTTTTTTCAAATACATTAAAAGATATGGGGATAGAAGTAAGATTTGTAGACCCTTCTAATCCAAAAGCGTTTGAAGATGCAACTGATAGTAGAACTCGTGCGTACTATGCCGAGACTTTACCCAATCCAAAATTAGAGGTTTTTCCTATTTCAGAAGTTAGTGAAATTGGTAAAAAGTTTGGAATACCGCTAATTGTTGATAACACAGCCGCTCCAATAATTTGTCAGCCAATTAAGCATGGTGCTGCCATAGTTGTTTATTCTTTAACTAAGTATATTGGTGGTCATGGAAACTCTATTGGTGGAATGATAGTTGACAGCGGTAATTTTGATTGGGAAGCTGCAGGTAAAGAAAGACAACCAGCATTGAACACTCCAGATCCTTCTTATAACGGAGCTGTTTGGGTTGACGCAGTTAAACCCTTGGGCCCAATTGCCTACATCATAAAGGCTCGTGTAACATTGCTACGTGATTTAGGTGGAGCTCTCAGTCCATTCAACGCATTTCTAATTTTACAGGGTCTTGAAACTCTTAGTTTAAGAATGAGAGCACACTGTGAAAATGCATCTAAGGTTGCTCATTTCTTAAAAGATCATGATTTAGTTGAAAAAGTTATTTATCCTGAACTTCAAACTGGAAGCTCAAAATCATCAGCAGACAATCATTTACATGGTGGATATGGAGGACTGTTAGGTTTTGAACTTAAAGGAGGCTTAAATTCAGGAAAAAAGTTTATTGATGCATTAGAATTATTCTATCATGTTGCAAACATCGGTGACTCAAGAAGTTTGGCAATCCATCCTGCCACAACTACACATAGTCAGTTATCATCTGAAGAACAACTTAAAACAGGTGTTTCTGAGTCTTATGTTAGATTATCAGTAGGTATAGAACATGTTGATGATATAATTAATGACTTAAAACAAGCTTTGGATCAGTCTCAATAATAACTTTATCAGCTAAATTCTAATAAAAAAAGCTAAGGTGTTCCTTAGCTTTTTTTTATTAATGTTGTTTAAAATAAATAAATATTATAATTATTGAATTTAAATTAAAATTAATTTGGTGGATTAATCTTTGACTCTGGATGAAAGATTTTCAGTTGCTCCAATGATGGAATGGACTGACAAACACTGCAGATATTTTCTTAGACTTATTTCTAAATATGCTGTTCTTTACACTGAAATGATTTCAGTTGATGCAATTATATTTGGTCCGCGTCAAAAATTATTAAATTTTAACAAAGAGGAATTACCTTGTATTCTTCAACTAGGCGGTAGTGATCCTAAAAAATTAGTAGAAGCCGCGAAATATGGAGAAGATTATGGTTATTCTCAAATTAATTTAAATGTAGGCTGTCCTTCAAATAGAGTTCAAAATGGTTCATTTGGTGCTTGTTTAATGAAAGATCCTCTCTTAGTTGCTAATTGCGTAAAGTATATTAAAGATAATTGCCAAGTGCCTGTTTCTATTAAATGTAGAATAGGTGTTGATGATATGGATGAAGAACAAGGGTTAGATAATTTTATTGATATAGTATCTCAGGAGGGTGTTAACAAATTTATAATTCATGCAAGGAAAGCTATTTTAAATGGATTAAGTCCAAAACAAAATAGGGAAATTCCTCCATTAAATTACAGAAGAGTAGGAGCTTTAAAAAGTAGAAGACCAGATTTAGAAATAATTATAAATGGTGGTATAAAAACAATTGATGATGGTCTGGAACTTCTTCAAAAATATAGTCTTGATGGATTTATGATAGGAAGAGAAGTATATAAAAACCCATATATTTTGAACTCTGTGGATAGAGATGTGTTTAGTAAGGATAAAATTTCTAAGTCTAGGTATGAAATAGCTATGGAAATGGCAGATTATATTGATAATTGTGTCAAAAAAGAAGGAGGGTATGTACACTCTATAACTAGGCATATTTTAGGTTTGTATAACTGTTTACCTGGTGCTAAACATTGGAGACAAGAACTAAGTGAAAATGCAAGATTTTCAAAGAATGGTGATATTTTAAGATTTGCAACAGAAAAAATTGAAAAAATTATAATGAAAAAGAGTTTGGTTTTAGCTTAGGAGACTAATATTGGAGAAAGTTAATAAAAAAGAGGGTTATAGGTCTATTCTTGAAATGGGACCTTTATTACTATTTTTTGGTGTTAATTATTTTTATGGGATAATGGCTGGTACTGCTGTTTTAGTTTTAAGTACTTTGTTCTCACTTGCACTCTCATGGTATTGGTTTAAGAATATTCCTATGATGGCAGCTGCGGGGTGCGTGGCTGTTGTTTTTTTTGGAAGTCTAACAATATTTTTTGATGATGATTTTTTTATTAAAATAAAACCAACAATTGTTTCAATCATTATAGCTGGTGTTTTAGCATCAGGAAAAATTTTAGGAAAAAATCCACTTGCCGCTATCATGAAATCTGCAGTAAATTTAGACGACGAAGGTTGGAATAAATTAACATGGTTGTGGGTGGCTATGTTTATAATTATGGCACTAGCCAATGAGATTGCATGGAGAAATTTAACAACTGATCAATGGGTCTCTTTCAAAGCCTTTGGTATCCCAATTTTATCCTTAGGTTTTGGCTTGTTGTCTTTGCCAATAATGCAGAAACATCAAGTTAAAAAAGACTAATCTACTTTTCTAACTTTTTAGAGAGTTCTATAGACATTTGAGAGTTTGAAGGAAGTATAGATATTAATTTTTTCCAATATATTGTTGCTATTTTTTTATCTCCTTCATTAAAAGCTTTTAAACCTTTAAAAAATAAAGCGTCAACATTGTTTTGGTCTTCAAGTAATATCTGATCAATTAGATTGACAGTTTCTGAAGTAAAATTAGGTTTTTTATTTGGAGGGAGTAGTTCTTTTAAAAGAGTTTGTTTTAGAAATATAGTAGGGCTAATCTCAATTGCAGTTCTAAGCGCTTCCAAGGCTTTATAATTGTTTTTTAAAACTTTATAAGATTGGAATAATTTTATCCAACCATCCAAGTCTTTTTTATCTTTAGTAAGTCGATTTGCTAATTGTTCGACCATTTGGTTAATTCTTATATTTTGTTCTTTTTCACTTAGGTTTAAAATATCATTAGCAATAGGATCAGTAATCTTTACATTATTTATAAGTTTTTTGTCTATTACACGCTGACTAATACCTAATTTTTTTGCTGCAATTCTAATATTTGTTTCTAAGTCATTTTTCCAAGCATTATCAATAGAAGTATTATTATATAGTTGCATCCATATTTTCAGAGCTGCCTCGTCATTTCCAATTTGTGACTGTGCTAAACCATTTAAGAAATTTGCTCCAGGTTCTGAGGGATTATCAGCTAAAGCATCATCAATTAGTTTTTGCGCTCTTGACGTTACTTGTCCATTAGCTTTCTTTACAATTGCTTGTGCAAGCAATGATTTAATTTTAGGAGAATTTTCAATTAATTGTAACTTTTGTAAAGTGGCAATTTCGAACTCTACCTTATTAATTTTTGAAGCAATTGCTGCTAAATTCAAAAGTATGTTTATATTCTGAGGATCATTTTGAGATGCTAGATTTAATTCATCAAATCTTTTTAGATCATTAGCTAAATTTTTATTTTGTTCAACTTTGGCCTCTAATATTTTATTTCTTAATGAATAAAGCTCTTTCATATTTAAAAATGGACTACCTATTTGATAATAGATCAATGAGCTAAATGAAAACAAAAACAGTACTGAACAAATTAAGATTGTATATTTTTTATTATTCAAATTCTTAGATATGATATTCTTACAAATAAATAAAATACTCAGGAAGCTTAAAATTAATATTGTAATAAAAATCATCACTAAATCTTTTCAATAAGAATTTATTTTTTAAAAAATTTAAATATATAAATAGAACTAAACACTAGAATAATAAAAGGTAAAAACCATAACAAAATAGTATTGGTATTAAGTGGTGGTTTTAATAAAATATAATCCCCATATCGTTCACGCAAAAAAGTGTAAATTTCATCTTCATCCAACCCATCATTTAATTTCTCCTCTATTAACTTTTTTAAGTCTTTTGCTAATTCTGAGTTAGATTCATCAATACTTTGGTTCTGGCAAACCAAGCATTTTATATTTTGTGCAATTTCTCTAGTTTTGTTTGTTAAAAAATTAAGTTGTGTATTTTTTTCTTCAGCTAGAGTTATATTTGAAATAATTGTTATATATAGAAAACATATAGAAAGTATTGAACAAAATTGTTTTTTCATTGGTTTTTATTTTTTATTAAAGGTAAAATTTCAGACTTAAAAACATTATATAATAGGGGGCCAGCATGGCGATAAATAATATCTCCTTTTTCATTAATAAGAAATGTCTCCGGGACACCATAAACGCCCCATTCAATAGCAATTTTTCCTGAACTATCTGCACCAATTTTTTTGTAAGGGTTTCCAAACTCTTCTAAAAACTTTTTAGTATCAATGTCTTTATCTTTATATGCAATTCCAATGACAGGTATAATTTTAGATAAATCTTCAATAAGAGGCGCTTCCACCCTACAAGGAGCACACCATGAAGCAAAAAAATTAACTGCAAAAAGTTGGTTTTGATAATTTTTGAAATTTAAGAACTCTTCATTATTAATATTAAGATTCAAATTAGCTAATTTCACAGGTACTTCTGGGATTTTTTTACCAATTAATTGAGAAGTTATATTTGAGGGGGGCGAGGACGAACTCCTAAGTTTGTAAAGTACTAATCCTGATATAATTACTATAAACGAGAAAAGGATAACTGGTAGAAAGTTTGTAATTGAGAATTTAGATTTCATTTAAGCTTACCTTAGTGGCATTATTAAATGTCTTTTTATTTTGTATAATAGATGTGACACCGCCTAAGGCCATTAAAAAAGCTCCTGCCCATATCCACGATACTAAAGGGTTAAAATATATTCTAATTGACCACCCTGTTTCGTAATTTCCTTCTCCTAAAACAATATATGTGTCACCCAAGAAGTTACTAATTATAGCTGCTTCAGTTGTTTGAGTTTGTTCTGTTGGGTAATAACGTTTTTCTGGTTTAAGGTAGCCAATGAATTTACTATTATGGTGAAGTGTAAATATACCCATTTCGGATTGATAATTTGGTCCATTTATTGTCTCAAAATTTTTAAATTCTAAAACTCTATTTCCAATACTAAAAGTATCTCCAATATTTTTCCTTCCACTAAACTCTGTTTTAAAAAACTGCTCTCCAGTAACTCCTGCCAGAAAAATTGCAACTCCTAAATGAGCAATATTCATTCCTATTTTATTTTTTGAAATATAGATAAAGAGATTACTAACTTTATTTAACTTTATTTTTGTTTCAGTAAACTTTATGATTAAGTCACTTACTACTCCAACAAACAACCATATTGATAAAGATCCACAGATAATTGCAAAAATTGATGAACCATCAATAGTGTATAAAGTAATAACTGATACTAGAGATGTTGTTATTAGAATTGCAATTATTTTAAGCAAGTTTTTTGACTTTCCTTTCCCCCAATTAAAAAAAGGAGCAATGGCCATTAATAAAATTATTGGCGCCATTATTGGTGCAAATGTAGCATTATAATAAGCTGGTCCAATTGAAATTTTATCTCCATTAAAAGCATCTAGAAATAATGGATATAAAGTTCCTATTAAAACTGTTGCAGTCGCAGTTGTAAAAAATAAATTATTGATTAGAAGAGCGCTCTCTTTGCTAAGCAAGTTGAATTGTACCTTTTGTTCTCTAAAAAGTGAACTTTTTAAAGCATACAAAATTAGTGGGCCACCTACTGATATTACTAAAATTATTAAAATAAAAATACCTCTAGAAGGGTCAGAAGCAAAAGAATGAACTGAGGTTAACAAACCAGATCTAACTATAAATGTACCTAACAATGAAAATGCAAAGCCAAGAATTGAAAGAAGAATACACCAATTAATAAATATGAGTCTTGTTTCTAAAATTCTAATTGAATGTAATAATGCGGTTGCGATTAACCAGGGCATAAAAGAAGCATTTTCAACTGGATCCCAAAACCACCAGCCACCCCAGCCTAATTCATAGTATGCCCACCAACTTCCCAACGCTATCCCCATGGTGAGTGCTGACCATGCAATTGTTATCCAGGGCCTGATTTGCTGGGCCCATTCTTTATTAATCTTACCGGTAATCAAAGCTCCAACTGCAAAAGAAAATGAAACTGATAGACCAACATAACCAACATAGAGCATTGGTGGATGAAAGGCTAATCCTGGATCTTGGAGCAAAGGGTTTAGACCTCTCCCTTCAATCGGAATTGCGCTTACTCTCTCGAAAGGATTAGAAGTTAATAAAATAAATGCTAAAAACAAACATAAAATTAAGGTTTGCACTCCTATTATTGAGAATAATAATTCACCATTATTATGGGTCTTTTTATATGAAACTAAAAAGGTAAAAGAAGATAAAATCAATACCCACAGTAGAAGAGAACCTTCATGATTACCCCAAGTGCCACTTATTTTATAAATTAATGGTTTTAATGTATGTGAATTGTTAGAAACGATTAATAATGAAAAATCAGAAATAATAAAACTATATGTTAAAATTAAAAAAGATATTAAGATAAATATACAATTTAAAAGGGCACTTTTTTTTAAAATATCTAATGCTAATTCATTAAAACTATTAATATGATAAGTCCAAAAAACAATCTGCATTATTGATGCAACAAACGCTAAGACAAGAAATACATGTCCTAATTCGGGTATCATTATTATTTATCTCCTTTCCAAGCACCATTTTTCTTAAGAGCATCGGCCACTTCAGGAGGCATATAGTTTTCATCGTGTTTTGCAAGAACCTGACTTGCTACAAGTTTGTTATTTTGAAAAAATCCTTCAGCCACTATACCTTGACCTTCTCTGAACAAATCAGGTAGTTGTCCGTCAAAAGTTACTCGGATCTCGTCTTTCTTGTCAGTAATAGTAAAATTTACAAAATTTTTATTTTTAACGACAGAATCTTCTAGCACAAGTCCACCGACTCTAATTTTATTTTTTATATTTTTGTTTATTCCATATTTATTTATTAATTCGTTAGGAGTGTAAAAATATACAATATTATCTCTTATAGCCATTAAGATAAGTTGAGTAGCTATTCCAAGAGTGCATATTATTAAAGTGATAATAAATAATCTTCTATATTTTGGGTTCATAAGGAAGTTTTCATTTTAAATTAAAATTATAAGAGATCAATTATTGCTCTTTTCTTAACTGATTTAACATTTCTTTAGCTTTTTTGGATTTATAGATAGAGCGAACAAATAAGTAAACTAAACTAAATAATGTCACACAATAGCTTGGCCAGACATAAATACTGTAAGCATCCATTGTTCCCGAAAATTCAAACATAAATTATCCTCTTTATGAAAATTCTTTTAAATTTAATTTTAAAATTAATGCTTCACATTTTTTTTCTAATAACTTTGTCTTAACATTTATAATTATTAAAAATAAGGAAAACAAGCTGAAGCCAACCATCATCAGAGTTAAAGGAAGGAGCATTTCTTTATCAATCGATGGTCCATCCATTCTCAGAATACTTGATGGCTGATGTAAAGTATGCCACCAATCAACAGAGAACTTGATTATAGGTAAATTAATTATACCAACTATTGCTAAAACTGATGCAGATTTTGATCCATCTATCTTTCTTTCAAATGCATTACTTAACAATATATATCCAAGATAAAAAAAGAACAAAATCAGCATTGAAGTTAACCTGGCGTCCCATACCCACCATGTGCCCCACATTGGTTTGCCCCATAAAGATCCAGTAACCAGGGTTAAAATAGAAAAAACAGCCCCAATGGGTGCTATTGAATTAGAAATTAAATCTGCTAATGGATGTTTCCACACTAAATAGAAAACACAGGAAATAGCTAAACTTAAAAATAAAAATGATGCAAGCCAAGCCGAGGGTACATGAACATACATTATTCTGACAGCATCACCTTGTTGATAATCTTTTGGGCTATCAAAAAGTCCATAATAAAGACCTAATAATATCATAATCGTAGATATTGAAAGCAAAGGTATTTGAAGCTTATTTGTTAATTTTGAAAATCTATTTGGATTTGCAAGCCAATTAATCACGAATGAATGTCTTTCTAACAATTATTATTTTATTTTCATCTGGCATTTTAATACTCAACTCTATTTAACGTGCAATGGCTATTCTTATCAATAAAGCAGAAATAAAAGGAGAAATAACTAAATATATTAACGTAAAAGCTACTAATAACAGTAAATTGCTAATAGGGTCTGCTTCCATTTTTATAGCTTCGTTGACACCAACTCCAAATATTAAAATAGGGATTACTAGAGGTATGATCAATATAGGCAATAAAATATTTCCTCTTTTTGCGCCTAATATTAGCGAGGCACCATTCAAACCAATTAAAGATATAGCTAAGCTTCCAATAGTCATTGTAAGAAGTAACCAAGGTACTGCCTTAAGTTCTATATTAAGGAGAATAATAAACAAAGGTGCAGCAAAAAGGAATGGGATCATAACTATTAACCAATAAGAAATACTTCTAGACAACAGGACAATTTCAAGTGGAATAGAACTTGTAGCTAGTTGGTCAAACCATCCATTTTCAAAATCTTTTTGTAATGTTTTTTCTAATGAGGGTATTATAGATAAAATTAACCCTACCCAAATAATAGCATTTCCAATAATTTCTAATTTTTCTTTAAAAGGTCCTACTCCTAGAATAAATAAAATTATTATCAAAAACATAAAACTTATTATAGAGACAAGGTCTATTAGTGAACGGAAATTAATTAAAAAATCTCTTTTCAAGTGAGTGACAAACACAAATGACCAACTTGAATTACTTGAGGTCATTTTGCTCTCAACTCTTTTAATAAATCTAAATTTATAACATTATGTTTTTCGTTAAATAAATTTTTATCATGTGTGGTTAAAATAATTGTACCGTTTTGCTGTAAAAAATTTGTAATCATTTTTTTAAATAGTAATATGCTAGCTTGATCAAGCCCATTTGATGGTTCGTCTAGCAGCCAAAATTTAACCTCAAAAATATAAGAAAAATATAATCTAACTAAAGCAGCTCTTTTTTTTAAACCTTCAGAACATTTGGAAATATAAATATTGGAATATTTATCCATGTCTAAGCTTTTTAAGGCTTCTGTTACTTTTTGTTTTGAAGATGACCAACCTTTCATGTTAAGCCAAGCTTCTAAATTTTCAAAAACGGTTAAGTCTTCTGATAGGCCATTGTGGCTATCAACATAAATTATTTTTTTAACCCATTCATTTTTTCTAAACGTAATATCTTTTCTATTGTAAATAACTTTACCGCTTTCAATGGGTATAAAACCTGCAATAGTTCTCAATAAAGTAGTTTTTCCAGAGCCATTTTTACCTCTGATTAAATTTAAACCTGGAGTATTAAGCGTAGCTTTTAAATTTGAGAATATAACACTATTTCCTCTATTTATTGAGACACTATCAAGCTGAAGCATAGGTTTCCTAAATTAAATATATATTGGTTGTTATTTTTATATAATTTTTAAAGAAAAGTCTTGTAAGTAAATTGAGTTTTTTTCAATGATCTGTAATATAATTATTGTTTGTTAAGAATTTTCGCTACAACACTATAATATCTTTAAATTATTAATGGATTATTTCATGAATAAAGGACCCTTAGATGGCATTAGAATTATTGATGCGTCTTCAATATTAATGGTTCCATACTGCACAAGACTTTTAGCGGATATGGGAGCAGAAATTATTAAGGTAGAAACTTTAAATGGAGATAATACTCGTTATATTGGTCCAAGCGTAAACAAAGGTATGGCTGCTGTTTTTTTAAATATCAACCGAAATAAAAAGAGTATTTGTGTCGATTTAAAATCTCCTGAAGGAAGATTGATTTTATATAAATTGATCAAAAAATCAGATGTTTTTGTTTCTAATATAAGAAAAGCTGCTTTAAAAAAAATTAAATTAACTCATTCTGATTTTGAAAAACTTAATCCCAAAATAATTACAGCGAATGCTGTAGGATTTTCTTCTGATGGTCCTTATGCAGGATTACCTGCTTTTGATGATACTATACAGGCAATAAGTGGAATGGCTGCTTATCAAGCAGCCTATTCTAATCAACCTAGTTATACTTCTGGAGCTACTGCTGATAAAGTGACTGGTATCATGCTAGGAATGTCAATTTTAGGTGCTTTATTCAAAAGAGAAAAAAGTAGAAAAGGAATAGAATTAGAAGTTCCAATGATGGAAACGATGGTAGATTTTACCCTTGTAGAACATTTATATGGTTTTAATTTTGTACCTCCTAAGGCACCACCAATTTATCCTAGGCAATCGTCACCTAATAGAAGACCTTATAAAACCAAGGATGGATATGTTGCTGTATTACCCTATAGTGATGAGCAGTGGATAAGATTTTTTAAGCTAGTAGGAAAAGAAAATATTTTAAATGATGATAGATTTTCGTCACTAAAAAGTAGAAATGAAAACATAGATTTATTGTATCATATGCTCTCAGAGGAGTTAAAAAAACAAAATACAAATTATTGGTTAAATGCACTAAAAGAAAGTGATATACCTGCAGCCAAAGTTAATTTTGCAGAAGATATTTTTGAAGATACCCATCTCAAACAAACAAGTTTTTTTGCAGAAATGGATCATCCAACTGAAGGAAAGCTTTTGTACCCAAAATTTCCTGTAAAATTTTATAAGAATGATAATAATGAAACATTGCATGCACCTAATCTTGGTGAAAATACAAAAGAAGTATTAATTGATCTGGGGTATTCAGATTTTGAAATTGAAACCCTAGTATCTAAAAAGATAATTAAAATATAATTTAAAAAGGTAAAAAAATGAATATTAAAAAGGTTGGGTTTATAGGTCTTGGTGCTATGGGTTCAGTGATGTCGCCATTATTAGTAAAAGCAGGGTATGAAGTTTATGGTTATGATATAAGAGCAAATATTGATCAATCATCTGGAGTGAAACAATTAGATACATTAGATGATTTTGCTCAGTTAGATGCCATTATTCTTATGTTACCCAATAGCAAAATAGTATCTGAAGTTGTCAATAAATTATTAGAGATAAACACTAAGTCTATCTTAATAGATATGTCTTCAAGTGATCCTCGTGAGACTAAAAAACTTGGTAAAACCATAGAAGCTAAAGGTTTAAAATTTTTAGATGCTCCTGTTTCTGGTGGTGTGGCTAGAGCTAAAACAGGTGATTTAATGATTATGGCAGGGGGTGAAGAAGAAGGTTTAGAAGTAGTAAAAGATCTTTTGTCTGTAATGGGAACTGTTCAGTTTGCTGGTCCATTAGGTTCTGGTCATGCTATTAAAGCTCTAAATAACTATGTTTCAGCAGCAGGCTTAATAGCTAGCTTTGAAGCGTTGGCGACGGCTCGTTCATTTGGAATTAAACCAGAAAATTTTTTAAAAATAATAAATGGAGCAACTGGTAAAAATAATACAACAGAAGTTAAACTCGACAAATTCGTGGTTTCTGAAAAATTTAATTCTGGTTTTGCCTTAGATTTGATGGTTAAAGATGTCTCTATCGCAGATAGCTTAATTAAAGATTTATCCTCAGAAAATCCCCTGTCAAATAATGTTTTAAAATACTTGTCATCTACTTTACAGGCACTTGGAGGCAATCCAGACCATACAGAAGTCTATAAAATTATTAAAAAATAGTTAAATTTTCAGTTTTTATTATAATCATAGATACTCATCAGTAAAAAAGATCATTATTACTTTACCTGAAGTTGAGAAATAGTCGTAGTACTGGTGTTAAGTTCTAGGCTCATTTTAAATTCAATAAGAGAAGGCCCATCTACCTTCATAGCTTTCTGAATTGTTGGAATAATGTCCTCAACTTCATTTATAGTAAAACACTGCAGTCCAAAACTTTCACCATATTTTGCAAAATCAGGATTTACTAAATTTGTTGCATAGTGATTTCTGGTTGGGAAGTGTACTTCTTGATGGTATCGTATTGTTCCATAATGCTGGTTGTTTGCAATTATAACCCTAATTTTTGCCTTTTGAGCAACTGCTGTAGCTAATTCTGATCCTGTCATTAAAGCTCCACCATCTCCTACGATAGAGAAAACTTGTCTGTTGGGATATCTTAAAGCTGCTGCAACTCCTGCAGGTATCCCCATTCCCATAGCACCTATTTCTGAGCCTATTAATTTCATGGACGATTTAAAAGGAAATCTATGATGCATCCAACTTGTAAAATTGCCAGCATCATTTGTTATGATAGTGTCTTCGGGCGCAAGTTTGCCTAAACCATCTATTAAATGAGCAAAGTCTAAACCATCATTTGCATTGCGAGGAGGTCTGGTTGCATCATTTTCTAAATATCTATTATGGCATAATTTTACCCATTCATTCTTATCAGAACTTTTTTTATTATCTTCTACTATTGATAGTTGTTCTAAAAAGTTTTCACCATCTGCCACTATGCTTAAGTCTGTCCTAAAAATTTTACCAATACTATTTGGATCAGGTAAAACATGAATAAATTTTTGTTTTGGTGAAGGAAATTTGTAAGCCATGTTCGGAACACCATTAAACCTGTGGCCTACCACTAATACAACATCTGCTTCAAGAGCATTTTTTCTTATGGGCTCTGGTGGTCTTAAACCTAACTCACCCGCATAATGTTTATGATTGTGAGAAAGAATATCTTGATGTTCATAAGTACACAAAACAGGTAGATTGTATTTTTCAGCTACAATCTGAACAAGGTTTCTAGCGTTATCTGAGACGTGAATTTGCCCACCTACAACAAGGACTGGTTTTTTAGCTGAATGTAAGGCATCAGACACTTCCCTTACTTTTGAAGGAAAAGCAAGTGGTGGATTAATTTTTATTTGTTGTACATCATCAATTTCTACTTTGGCTTCTAAGACATCTGTAGGTATTGCTATAACAACAGGTCCTGGAATTCCACTTTCTGCAATGTGGAAGGCTCTTGCGGTTACATTTGCTATTTCACTTGGGGTATTAATTTGTTCAACATGTTTGGCCATATCAGAAAAAGTTTTTATGAAATCCATTTCCTGTAAATGCATTTTACCAGTACTAATTCTATTTATTTGGCCAATAAAAAGTACCATTGGGATTCCACCCTGGTGCGCAGAGTGTACTGCAATAGAAGCATTTGTTGCACCAGGCCCTCTACTTACAAAAGCTACACCTGCCTTACCAGTGCACTTTGCATCGGCTACTGCCATAAATCCTGCGCCACCTTCATGTCTGCAAGTAACTACATCTATGCCTGGAGAATATAATAATTCGTCCATGACAGATAAATAAGATTCTCCAGGCACACAAAAGAACCTATCTACACCATGATTTTTTAAGGTTTGTACAAAAACAGACGCAGCTTTTTTAGTCATTCTAATAATTTTCCTTATGTTTATTATATTGTTGGTTTTTTACCACCGTCTAGGTTTATTTCTGTTCCAGTAAGATGACGCATTTTAGGATTGCATAAAAAATAAGTTAGCTCAGCAACTTCTTCAGGTGTTCCAAATCTATCTAAACCAATATTTTCAAGTGCTTTTTTTTCAGCCTCTTCATAACTAATACCTTCTCTATCAGCATTACTTTGTATAATTGTTATTAAGCGGTCTGTTGATGTCATTCCAGGGTTAATAGAATTTACATTCACTCCGTCTACTAATCCTTTTTTTGATAAAGCTTTAGTAAAATTTAAAAATGCAGCATTAACAGCACCACCAACCATAAAAAATGGATCTGGTGAGTGGCTCATTGCACCATTGATTGAAACTATCCATCCTTTATTTTTAGAAAGAGTTGGCCAAAATGCCTTTGATAATCTAACAGCACTATAAAATTTGAGTGCAAAGCCATCTTCAAAATCCTCAAATGGTTGCTCAAGAAAGTTACCACTTTTAGTAGCTCCTGCACTAAAAACCAAAGTATCAAAATTTTTAAATTCATTTTCAATAGTTTTAATTGCGCTTTCACAACCTTCTTTTGTTTTTAAATTTGATGCATGGTAGTGAATATTGGTTTTATATTTATTTCTAAGTTCAGAAGCTGTTTTTTTTAAGTTATCTTCATTCGATGATAATAAAAAGACATCCATATTTTCTTCGGCGAAACGTTCTGCTATGGCTTTGCCAATACCCTTACTACTTCCTGTAATTATTGCCTTTCTTCTCGTTTCGCTCATATGTTTCTCCTCAAAAGATTTTACCTTATAGATAATTTTAAAAGGTGTATATTATTTTTAGCTAATGTAATTTAGGTTAAATATATTATTAATATTATTATTGTCTAAGACAATCTGAATTATTTAGAAGAGCTTGTTGAATGAATCTAAATGACAAAAACTTTTCCAATTTAAACTGTCGATTGAAGGCAATTTTAGGTCCGACTAACACTGGAAAAACTTTTTACGCGATGGATAGGATGCTATCTCATGCGTCTGGAATAATTGGTTTTCCATTAAGACTTTTAGCAAGAGAAAATTATGATAAAGCAGTTTCAAAAGTAGGAAAATCCAACGTTGCGCTCGTAACAGGTGAAGAGAAGATTATCCCTCCCTATGCTAAGTATTTTTGTTGTACAGTTGAATCTATGCCATTGGAAAAAGAATTTTCTTTTTTATGTGTGGACGAGATTCAATTGGCAGCTGACCCTGATAGAGGTTATATTTTTACTGATAGAATTTTACATTCCAGAGGAAAAGAAGAGACTGTTTTTTTAGGTGCAGAAACTATAAGACCACTCCTCCAGAAAATCCTTCCAAATATTACTATTGAAACAAGACCTAGATTATCAACATTAAGTTATGTAGGAGTTAAAAAATTAACTAGATTAAAACCAAGATCGACCATCGTAGCGTTTTCAATCCCTGAAGTTTATAAAATTGCAGAACTAGTTAGAACTAAAAAAGGGGGTGCTGCTATCGTGATGGGGGCATTGTCACCTAGAACTAGAAATTCCCAAGTTGATCTATACCAAAATGGGCAAGTTGACTATCTAATTGCGACTGATGCTATTGGAATGGGTTTAAATATGGATATTGATCATGTAGCGTTTGCATCCGATTCTAAATTTGATGGGAACATGCCAAGATACCTTACACCCCCAGAAATTGCACAAATAGCTGGCAGAGCAGGCCGCAGTAGTAGAAATGGAACTTTTGGAGTTGTAGAGGAAAGTTTAAAATTTGATGAAGATACTATAGAGCAAATTGAAACACACTCTTTTTTCCCACTCAAATATGTATGGTGGAGAAATACAGATTTAAACTTTAACTCAGTGAACAAATTAATAAAATCCTTAGATAAATCACCACCATTTAATTTCATGAGAAAAAAAGTAGGGGCTTTGGATGCTATTTGTTTTACATATTTATCTGAAATTGAAAGCGTAAAAGCTAAGATCAATAATAAACAAAATTTATCTCTTTTATGGAATATTTGCCAAATACCTGATTTTAGTAATACTCTCTCGGGAATGCATTTTAACTTGCTAGAAAAAACTTTTGAATTATTATTATCCAAAGGTAAACTAGATAATGAATGGATAAAGTCTCAGATCAAGCGTCTTGATAGGTATGATGGTGAAATTGATACTCTATTAAATAGAATTGCAAATATTAGAACTTGGACATTTATAACTAATAGAACTAATTGGTTAGACGAATCTGAATATTGGCAACATCAAGCAAAAACAATAGAAGATAAATTGTCAGATGAGTTACATGAGAGATTAACTCAAAGATTTGTTGATAAAAGAATTGTTATCTTAAATAAAACACTAAAAGAGTATAATAATTTGGAAGCAATAGTAAGGATAGATGGTAAAGTATTTGTAGAGGGTGAAGAAGTTGGAACGCTTAATGGATTTGATTTTATACCTACCTTATCAAATGGTGAAAATGCTGCACCCATTTTAACAGCAGCAAGAAAAACTTTACCCAAAGAGATTAGTAGACGTGTCAAAGAATTACTCATGTCAGATAATGCTGCTTTTAAATTTGATAATCATGGGTTTATCCTTTGGCAGAATAATAAAGTTGCCTCATTAGTAAATGGGGAAGATATATATTCTCCAAAAATCAATGTTAAACCTAGCGAACTTTTATCTGATGAACAAACTAAACAGATTCAATTAAGAATAATAGAGGCAGTAGATGCAAATATCAGAAATATTTTAATCGAGGCAATTAATCTTAAAGATCCTTCTTTATCGGATATAGACAAAAAATCTAAAGATGATAACCAAAATAAAGAAGAGAGTGTTGATCAAATGCATACAACTACTCCTTTAAATTCCTATGGAAAGGCTCTTGGCATTGCCTATGAGGTTTATGAAGGGATGGGTTCCGCTAGAACAAGTAGTCTTACTATGTCTATTAAGAATTTATCAGATAGTGAGAGAACACATTTAGCCAAATTAGGAATTCGATTAGGTGTTGAGACAATCTATTTACCTAATCTGCTCAAGCCATCTGTGATTAAGTTGAGAGCATTACTTTGGTCAGTTTTTCACCAAAATTTTCCCAAACATAGTTATCCACCAGACGGTAGGGTTAGTGTGATTATGGATCCTGATGCTAATCATTCTTTTTATAGGGCTGTTGGATTTGTTCCATTAGGAGACTTAGCCCTTAGAGCAGATATTGCCGAGAGACTTTCTGCATTAATAAGAGTTGAGGCACGGTCGGGTAAGTTTAGGATTAATGATGCAATGTTGTCTATTGCGGGGGCAACAAAAATACAAATGGAAAAAATTTTGTATGATTTAAATTACATAAAGGTTGGAGAAGAACCTTCGAATTTGGCTGATCAGGTTCCTATTATAATTTTTGAACGTAAAAAGAAAATTAAAACAAAAATAAAATATTTTAAAAAAGAAAAAAGCAAAACATTTATATCAAAGCCTAAAAGAAACGATCTTAAAACAAATCAAAAAAAGGAAAAGTTACCTGATCCTCTGTCACCATTTGCAATTTTGAAGACCTTCAAGACTAAATAACTTTATGAATCAAGAAAAATTAGATAATAAAATAATAAGGCTTGATTTATTTTTATTTTATATAAGGATTTTTAAAAGTAGAAGCTTAGCAACTAAGTTTATAAGCTCAAATAGATTGAGAGTGTCTGGTCAAGTTACACAAAAGCCTCACAAACTAATTTCTATCAATGATGTACTGACATTTACACTTAATAATAGAATTAAGGTTTTAGAAGTTATCAATATCCCCAAAAGAAGAGGTTCTTATCAAGAATCTTTATTCTATTATAAAGATGTCAGTCCTCTAGAAGTGAAAGTAGAAAATGTAAATAAATCTCCCGTTTTTAAATTTGTTCAAAGGGTTGGGCGACCAACAAAATTAGAAAGACGGCAAACAGACAAATTAATGGGTAGAGATTAAAATTATAAAATCTATACTTGTAATCCATTTTTTTGTGGTTTAAATAATCTACAAAATAGGACCGTTATGACTTATATCGTAAATGACAAATGTATTAATTGTAGACATACTGATTGTGTGGAAGTTTGTCCAGTTGACTGTTTTTACCTGGGGGAGAATACTATTGTTATTCACCCAGATGAATGTATTGATTGTGGCGTATGTGAGCCTGAATGTCCTGTAGATGCCATCCAGTCAGACACTGACCCTGGTGCCGATCAATGGTTAGAATATAATAGAGAAATGTCAGAAATTTGGCCAAATATAACTATGAAAATTGATCCCCTACCAGATGCTGAAAAATATGCTGATGAAGAAGGAAAATTTGAAAAATATGGTTCTCAAGAGCCTGGACAATTATAAACGTACTAGTTTCGTTTAGTTTTAAACTAGTTTTCCGCAGCATAATATGGTATAACTCCGTTTTTTATTTTTAATTGTGAACGTTTAAAATCATATTTAATAAACAAAGGTGAATAAATTGTCCAAAAATGAAGACTTAGTAAATTCTTTTATCCCAGGAGATTTCGTTGTTTATCCAAGCCATGGAGTTGGAAAGATTATTGGCACAGAAAAACGCCAAGTTGAGGACTTGGAATTAGAATTGTTAGTTGTAAGATTTGAACACGAAAGAATGACACTTAGAGTACCTCTTTCTAAGGCTAAAGAATCAGGTTTGAGGACTTTGTCTAGTAAGGTTCAGATGGAGGAAGCTATTGTTACTTTGAAGGGTAAGGCAAAGGTTAAAAAAGCTATGTGGTCTAGACGAGCTCAAGAGTACGAAACTAAAATAAATTCAGGTAGCTTGGTATCTATAGCTGAAGTAGTTAGAGATCTTTACAGAAAAGATGATCAAGGTGAACAATCTTACTCTGAACGTCAAATGTATCAAGCTGCTATAGAGCGTTTGGCAAGTGAATTTGCAGCTGTGGATAATACAGATAAAGATAGTGCAGTGGTAAAACTTGAAAAAATAATTGATGAAAACTCTGAAGAAGCAGCTTAGTTATAACCATTTTTCTTAGTCTTTAATGTTAAGCATAAAACAAAGAGCTAAAACTTTTTTTGAGTGTTTGCCATCATATAACGAAGGCTATCTTGAAGTTGGTGATGGTCATTCCTTATACTATGAAGAATATGGAAACCCTAACGGCAGGCCAGTATTATTTTTGCATGGTGGACCTGGAGCAGGCTTCTCTAATTCACACAAGGGTTTTTTTGACCCCAAGACTTTCAGGGTTATTTTTTATGATCAAAGAGGCTCTGGCAAAAGTATTCCCTATGCTGAAATTAAAAATAATACAACAGAATTACTTCTATCTGATATTGAATGCTTAAGAAATTTTTTAAAAATTGATAGTTGGCTCCTTTTTGGAGGTTCTTGGGGTAGCACTTTAGCTCTTTTGTATGGAATAAAATATCCAGAAAGATGTAAAGGTTTTATTTTAAGGGGAATATTTTTAGGCTCTAGAAAAGAAGTAAATTGGTTTTTATATGATATTAATAGATTTTTCCCAGAAGCTTATAATAAATTTATTTCATATGTACCAAAAACAGAAAGAGATAATATTCTCAATTGGTTTTATTCACAATTAAACGCAAAAGATAGATCAGCTAATTTGAAGGCTGCCTCTGTTTGGGCAGAATATGAAAACTCTTGCTCTTCTCTAGAATATGTAGAGCGTCCTATATCTGGAGAAAACGCATTAGCAATTTCTAGAATAGAAGCTCATTATTTTATAAATGATTGTTTTATTAGTAAAAATTTTATTATTAATAATATAGGTAAAATATCACATATACCCGCAATAATTGTTCAAGGAAGACATGACGTAATCTGTCCACCTTTTAGTGCAATGAATCTTTCAAAAGAATGGAAATCTTCTGAACTTCAAATTGTAGATGATGCAGGGCATTCAGCATTTGAACATAATATCGGAAGAAAAATTATAAACGCTTTACATATGATAAAGTAATAAGTTGCTTAAATTATTTTGAACAGCTAAATTTAAACATATATAATTTTTATATATAAATTTATATAGGTATTTATTTAATGGAAAGTAATGAAGTTTTAGAAGACATGTCATTTGAAGATGCTATGAGAGAATTAGAGAAACTCGTAGATTCTTTAGATAAGGGTGATGTGTCTCTTGATGAAGCTATTGCCGCTTATGATAGAGGTTCACAATTAAAGGATCATTGTCAAAAGAAGCTTAATGAAGCCAAAATGAAAGTGGAAACTATTCAAGCTTCTGACTCCCTTGGCTCTACTCCAGACAAATTGACTGCCTTTGATCAAGAATAGAATATCATAAAGTCAGTCAAATAGTTTAATGGATGATTTTTTAAAAAAACTTGAAGATAACTCATATGAAATAGATAATTTTTTAGATAATTATTTACCTTTTGGAGATGGGCTTAATAAAAATCTTCTAGAATCTATGAGATACTCTGCAATTAGCGGAGGGAAAAAAATACGGGCTTTTCTAGTTTTGGAAACTGGAAAAGTATTAACCAAAGTTAATAATCAGTTATTTTCAGAAAAAAAGTTTAAAGAATTGGTCGCTGTTGCATCTGCAATTGAGGCAATACATTGTTATTCATTAATACATGATGATTTGCCTGCTATGGATAATTCGGCGGTAAGAAGAGGTAAACCTTCAAATCATGTCAAATATGGAGATTATACAGCTATTTTAGCTGGAGATGCTTTGCTAAGTTGGGCGTTTCAAATTATAGGAGACACTAATTTTATTGAGGATCCAAGAAATAGATCTGATATCTGTTTTGTAATTGCAAAAGCTATTGGTCCAAATGGTATGGTTGGAGGGCAACAGGCAGATATGGATTTTAGTAATCAAGCTACTCTTAGTTTATCTGAGGTTGAATGGATACAGAGGCACAAAACTGGAGCATTAATCTCATCATGTTGTGAAGTTGCTTCAATTTTGGTCGGTGCAAATGAGGAACATAAAAAAGAATTAATGAAATATGCAGATAATATTGGTTTAGCTTTTCAAATAGCTGATGATTTATTAGACGAAGATGGTGATGAAACCGTGATAGGAAAGCCTACAAAGCAGGATAGCAAGAATAAAACACCTAATTTTGTTACTATGCTTGGTAAAGAAAAGGCTATAAATAGAGCAATAAAAACCTCAAATGATGCAATAAAAATAATTGAAAAATATCAACCAGCCTCAGAAAACCTTGTATCTTTAGCTAAATATACTGTAAATAGAAAATATTAATTTTCATTAATTATAGGTTTCAATTGTCGTATGACATATAAAAAGAAAAAATTCAGTACTACACCCCTTCTAGATCAGGTTAAAAATCCTGATGATTTAAAGTTTTTAAAGATAGAAGATCTTGATAATTTATGTTCTGAATTACGTTCTGATATGATTAATATAGTTTCAAAAACAGGAGGCCATCTAGGTGCAGGCTTAGGTGTAGTTGAGCTTGCCGTTGCAATCCACTATGTTTTTGATACTCCTGATGATCGGTTGATATGGGATGTAGGTCATCAAGCCTATCCTCATAAAATCCTAACTAATAGAAGACATAAAATGAATACTCTTAGAAAAGCCAAAGGACTTTCTGGTTTTACTAAGAGAAGTGAATCTAAATATGATCCATTTGGAGCGGGTCATTCATCTACATCTATTTCAGCAGCTTTAGGAATGGCAGTTGCAAGAGACAAATTAGGTAAATCCAACAATGTGGTTGCTGTAATTGGTGACGGAGCAATGAGTGCAGGTATGGCTTATGAGGCTATAAATAATGCAGGAGCCTTAAAAACCAATTTATTAATAATTTTAAATGATAATGATATGTCTATCGCACCTGCTGTTGGTGGGTTAAGTAATTATTTGTCAAATGTTGTTTCTAGCAGATCCTTTAATAATGTAAGAGAAATTGCTAAACAAATGGTCAATTTTTTACCTAAGGAAATAGGAGAGACAGCAAAAAGAGCAGAAAATTTAGCACGAAATTTTTTAAGTAATTCAGAAGGAACTATTTTTAGTCAAATGGGGATGAATTATTTAGGTCCTATAGATGGTCATGATGTATCATCTATGGTTAAAATTTTACAAAATTTAAAACATGGATCTCATGATAAGCCAATTTTGCTTCATGTAGTTACTGAAAAGGGACGAGGTCATCCATTTTCTCAAAATTCTCATGAAAAATATCATGCTGTTTCAGAATTCAACCTCATTACAGGAAATACGATTAAATCAACATCAAATGCTCCTACTTATACGAATGTTTTTTCAGAAACTTTGTGTAAAATAGCTGAAAAGGATGAAAAGGTTTTAGCTATTACAGCTGCAATGCCTTCTGGTACCGGTTTAAATAGATTTGCAGAAAAATTTAAGGATAGATTTTTTGATGTTGGTATAGCTGAACAACATGCTGTTACATTCGCTGCAGGGATGGCCTCAGAAGGGTTAAAGCCTTTTGTTGCAATATATTCAACTTTTTTACAAAGAGCATATGACCAGGTAATTCATGATGTAGTCATTCAGAAATTACCTGTTAGGTTTATGTTGGATCGAGCTGGGTTTGTTGGTGCTGATGGCGCCACTCATGCTGGATCATTTGACTTAACTTATCTTTGCTGTTTGCCTGATGTTGTTGTAATGGCTCCTAGTAACGAAGCTGATTTAGCTAATATGGTCTTTACATCATCTAATTATAGTAAAGGCCCTATATTTTGCAGATATCCAAGGGGTGAAGGTGTTGGGGTTGATATTCCTGCTTCTCTCAGCAATATAGAAATTGGTAAGGGCAGAATTGTATTCCAAGGTAAGGATATTGCTATTCTTTCACTTGGTACAAGATTAAGTGCAGCATTAAAGGTTAGAGATAAATTAAAATCCGAAGGATATTCTATAACTGTGGCTGATGCTAGATTTGCAAAACCAATTGATTATAAACTTCTATCAAAGTTATGGGAAGAGCATGAAAAACTTATTATTATAGAAGAAGGTTCTGTAGGTGGTTTTAGCTCGCATTGTCTTCATTTTATGTCTACTCAAGGTTACCTAAATCAGAGCAACAAAGAAATCAGATGCCTAAATATGCCAGATAATTTTTTAGATCACGCTTCCCAAAATGAGCAACTTGCTCAAGCTGGTCTGGATGAGCATGGGCTAATAAAAGTCATAAGAGAGATGTGCTCACTTTCTAACTTAAATAATGAGATTGAAGTTAGTTGATTATTAGTGATATCAATTAAGGTTTTTATTATAACAAAAGAACGAATAGATAAACTTTTATTTCTCAAAGGATTAGCCCGAAGTCGAGAGCAAGCGAATTCTTTTCTCATGGCAGGAAGCGTTTTTGTTAATGGAAACAGAGTTGAAAAATCTGGACAACAAGTTTCAACAGAAGCTTTTATAGAGATAAAGTCCAAGCCGTATCCTTGGGTTTCAAGGGGAGGGGTGAAGTTAGAAAAAGCTATTTTAGAGTTCGATTTACGTTGTCAATCTATAACGGCTCTTGATATCGGAGCAAGTACAGGTGGTTTCACTGATGTATTATTATCAAAAGGTGCGAATAAAGTTTATGCCGTAGATGTTGGTTATGGCCAATTAGATTGGAAGTTGCGTAAAGATGAAAGGGTTATAGTTAAAGAAAAAACAAATGCCCGATTTTTGTCAGATGAAATTATAAAAGATCAATTAGATGCTGTAGTTTGTGATGCCTCATTTATTTCATTAAAAAAAATTTTACCCTCAGGTTTATCTTTCTTAAAAAAAAATGGTTGGCTAGCTGCATTAATTAAAACTCAATTCGAAGTGGGTAAAGGTTTGGTTGGCAAAGGTGGCGTAGTTAGAGATGCTACATTACATCAAGAAGTTGTAAATAATATTGAACAGTGGCTTAAACATGATATGCAAATGAATTTGTTGGGTGTTGTAGAGAGTCCAATATTAGGACCAAGTGGGAATAAAGAATTTGTAATAGCTGCTAGAAAATAAAATTATTTATTATAAATTATTTTAAAGCTCCGATTTGACTTTCATGTTCTAAGATTTGGTCTAGCAAAGTAACAGCCATCATAGCTTCAGCTACAGGAACTGCTCTGATCCCAACGCAAGGGTCATGTCTTCCTTTAGTTTTAATTTGGATAGACTCGTTGTTCATATTTATAGAGTTTTTTTCTTTTAAAATACTACTTGTTGGTTTTACAACAAATCTGGCAACAATAGGTTGTCCTGATGAAATTCCTCCTAAAATACCACCAGAATGGTTTGATCCGAAGTAATAATCACCTTTATTATCAGGGAAAATCTCATCATTAGCTTCAAACCCTGTTAAGGATGCCAATTCAAATCCTGTACCAATTTCTACTCCTTTAACAGCGTTTATACTCATTAAGGCTTCTGCGATTTGTGTGTCTAATTTTTTATATATAGGGCTACCTATACCTCTTGGCACATTTTCAGCTATAACTTCAATTATAGCACCGGTGCTATTTCCATTTTTTCTAAGGTCATCTAACCAAATTTCCCATTCTTTTGCCGCCTTCGCATCTGCACAAAAAAATGGATTCCTGTTTATTTCATCCCAATCAAAATTTTTCCTATTTATTTTGTTTGGGCCCATTTGGATGACACTGGCTCGAATATTTATAGGTTTATTTAATTTATACTCTAACACCTTAAAAGCAATAGCTCCTGCAGCGACTCTTACTGCTGTCTCTCTTGCACTTGATCTGCCACCACCTCTGAAATCTCTAATTCCATACTTGTTCTGGTATGTAATATCTGCGTGACCTGGTCTAAATTGTTTTGAAATTTCTGAATAATCTTTGCTTCTTTGATCCTCATTTTTAATTAGTAACGCCATAGGATGACCAGTAGTTTTGCCTTCAAAAGTACCAGAAAGTATTTCTACAATATCATTTTCTTTCCTCTGGGTAACAAATTTAGACTGGCCTGGCTTCCTTCTATCTAAATAATACTGAATGTCTTTTTCTTCTATTTCTACCAAGGGTGGTATGCCATCAACGACACAACCAATTGCTTTACCATGACTTTCACCAAAGCTTGTAAATTTAAAATTATGTCCAAAGGAGTTACTAGCCATTTTAATCTTTCAGGTTAATGAGTAACGGTAAATTAATGTTCTTTTTTTTCTGGAGACATGTCTGGTGCATCTATAGCTTTCATGCCTACTACGTGGTATCCACAATCAACATGATGTGTCTCACCAGTTACACCAGTCGACAAATCAGATAAAAGATAAACACCACATCCACCTACGTCTTCAAGAGTTACATTTCTTCTTAAAGGAGAGTTATATTGATTCCATTTTAGTATATATCGAAAATCTCCAATGCCACTGGCGGCAAGGGTTTTTATCGGCCCTGCAGATAAGCTGTTGACTCTAATTTTGTCGCCTCCTAAATCTGCTGCTAGATATCTAACCGAAGATTCAAGAGCAGCCTTGGCGACGCCCATTACATTATAGTGTGGCATAACCTTTTCAGCACCGTAATAGGTTAATGTTATCATAGAGCCGCCGTTAGGCATCATAGCTGCCGCTCTTCTTGCTACTGCTGTAAAAGAATATACTGATATATCCATGGTTTTAAAAAAGTTTTCTCTACTTGTATCTAGGTACTCACCTTTAAGTTCTTCTTTGTCTGAATATGCTATAGCATGAACTATAAAATCAATAGTATCCCATTTTTTTTTAAGTGTATTAAATGCTTCATCGATAGCATTATCACTGGAGACATCACAGGGTATTATTAAATCAGAGCCGACTGATTCAGCTAGAGGTCTTACTCTTTTTTCAAGTGCTTCTCCTTGGTAAGTAAATGCAAGTTGAGCACCTTGTTTAGCAGCTGCAGCAGCAATGCCCCAAGCTATTGACCTATCGTTAGCAACTCCCATGACAATGCCACGTTTACCTTTCATTATGCCATTACTGGAATTTTGCTCTTCCATCACTGCTTCCTTCAACTTAATTAAAATAGTTAATAAATTAGAATATAATTATATTATACACAGTTATATAATTAAAATAATTTTTTTTATCTTAATTAAGAGAATAGCTAATTTTTTTTGTTAATGTAATTAGATCTCCAGGGTTGTAAGATCTATTGCTTGTAAATGAAATTATATCGCCATCTACCTCAACATCCAATTTATAGCCTCTTACTTGTTCTATAGTTTCTGTATGCATAACTCTATTTATTTGGCAAACTTCTTTTTCAACATAATTTTGATTTGCTTCAGCTTTTTCGTTTCTAACAACTTCTGATCCGATTAAAGCGCCTAGAGCAGTAGAACCACTTTTACCACCACCAGAACCAAGTTGATTTCCAATAGCACCACCAATTAGAGCGCCAATAAAATTATCTGCACCAAATTTCTGTGCATTTTGATTTACTGGAACTCTCTGAATTGAACATATTTTTTGGTTTTTAGGCACTCGCTGCTCTGAATATGTTTTTAATACTTCAACTGAAGATACTGTTCCTGTTACTTGATATAAATTTGTTTTTGAGTAGCTATTGCTTGATAACAAAAGAAAAAAACCAAGTAATAAGAAATACTTTTTATTCATATAAACCTCACAAAATTACTTTAAATCTTATTACTATATCTTATATGTATAAAATATGGCAAAATTAGTACTTTCAGTAAAAATGGAGATAATCCTTGGAATTAGAAGAAATAGTTGACCCAATTCCATTGTTTAAGCAATGGTTGTCTGAGGCAGAAAAAAAAGAAATTAGAGATCCAAATGCTATGCAATTAGCGACTGTGTCAAAAAATGGAATGCCATCAGTTCGTACTGTTTTATTAAAAGATATTATTGATTATGATTTTGTTTTTTACACCAATTATGAGAGCCGTAAGTCAAATGAAATAAATGAAACAGGTAAAGGAGCTATCTGTTTTTATTGGAAAAGTCTAAATCGTCAAGTTAGATTAATAGGAAACATAACGAAAGTAGCTGAAGAAATTTCTGATAAATACTACCGTTCTCGGTCAAGAGGAAGTAGAATCGGTGCTTGGGCATCACAACAATCTAGAGAGTTAGAGTCTCGTGATATTTTAATGGAAAAAGTTAAGTTGATGGAAACTAAATATACCGATGATATTCCTCGACCAAGTCACTGGGGTGGTTATGCATTGAGCCCGATTGAATTTGAATTTTGGCAAGATGGTGATTTTAGATTACATGATAGATTTATTTTAAAGCCTACCAAAATAAAAAACCAATGGATTGCTAAACGTTATTATCCTTAGGAATTAAGCTTTTTTCTTCTTATTTCAATGATACTCATAAGTATGAAAATAATATAACAAATGATAAGTAAGCCTAAAAACAATCCAAAGCCTGCTTGATATGCTTTTATAGAATACCCAGATTGTTTTCCAGGCTCTACCATCTGCATTATAAAGCCTATGGCGTACTGCGCTACAAAGGCCATCAAAAAGCATATCAAATTTATAGCCGTTGAAGCTCTTGCAGCATAACTTGTTGGAAAATGTTGGCTTAAACCTGCATAAGCCAAAGTTGCAGCCAACGATGTAATGCTTAAAACTACCCATGGCCATATAGCTTTTGGCATTAGTCCAAATGTAATAATAGTAAGAGGTATGATAAACACGAATAAGGCTCCCCCCATTACACCAACTGGAGAGATGTTAAATTTTCTTAGATAATCAGTAATTACGCCTAAGGACGTTGTACCAATTGTCATCATTATTGTTGAAATAAATAGAATATTAGCTACTTCTACTTTATTAAATTGTCCTATATCAGAAAGCCAAGGTCCAGCCCATAAACCCAATATAGCAAGCCCTGTACCTCCTGCTATACCTGATAAAGGTCCAATTCTCCAAAATGCATAACTTGTATATATATGTTTTAAAACCTTTAAAATAGGTAATGGTTTTTCTTGATTAAATGTTTCCTGTTTTTCTGGAACTATAAAGAAAATCAAGGCACCAGTGAATATTGTTATTATTCCTAGAAAAAGATAAACACCTCTCCAATCTGTAATTTGTAGAGCCATTTCTAGTGGGGTTGATGCGACAATGGCTCCCATTCCTCCAGCTGACATGAAAATACCTATTAGTAATGGTAATCTTTCTTTAGGATACCAGACGGCAAAAGCTTTAAAAGCACCCATTAATGCACCTGAAACTCCTAAACCGATTAATCCACGTGCTATAACAAGTGACCAAACATCATTTCCTAAACTAAATAATATTGCTCCGGTAGCAGCAACTAGGAATAAAATACTTTGAACTTTTCTTGCACCAAATTTATCTAGAAGAACTCCCAGGGGTAATTGAAACAAACCAAATGTTAAAAAATATGCTGATGTGATTAAACCTAGTTGTTCCGCATTTATACTTAGATCATTGCTCAAGTAGGGAGCTAGGACAGCATTGGTTGATCTATAGAGATAGGACAGAAAATATCCACAAGCAAAAGGTAAAAAAATAAAAGTAAATTTTTGTATATTGTTTTCAGGAATACTTTTGTTAATCAGCTGCATGTTCTAAAGCCTTAAACGTATTATTACTTTTTGATTAATGAGTTATAGGACTAAACTATAATAAATTAACATATTAAATATTACTGCGATAGCTTAATAATTAGAAAGTTGACCTTTCTTATATGGAACAATTATAATGATAAAATAAGGAGTTTTTTATGCAAATATCAAAAGAGATTGAAAATATTATTCCAGAAGTAAGAAACTGGAGGCAGAATCTACACGCTCATCCAGAGCTTGGGTATGAAGAAAAATGGACATCGGATTTTGTAGCCGAAAAATTAAAATCGTTTGGTATAGAGGTTCACAGAGGTTTAGGAGGCACAGGAGTTGTTGGAATTTTAAAAGGCCTTGATGCTCATTTGGGTGGTGGAGGAAACAAAGCTATTGGTTTAAGAGCTGATATGGATGCTTTGCCTATGACAGAAGAAAATGACTTTCCTTATAAATCAAAATTTGATGGTCGTATGCATGCATGTGGGCATGATGGTCATACAGCTATGTTATTAGGAGCCGCTAAGTTATTAGCATCACAAAATAATTTTGATGGAACGGTTTATTTTATTTTTCAACCTGCTGAAGAAGGTGGTGGTGGTGGTTTAGCAATGATAGATGACGGGTTGTTTAAACAATTCCCTATGGATAGTGTATGGGGAATGCATAATTGGCCAGGTATGGATGAGGGAACTGTAGCTGTTCATAAAGGTTCGGTAATGGCTGCTGCAGATAGGTTTGAAGTTACTGTAAACGGAAATGGAGGTCATGCGGCGATGCCTCAGGTAACGAATGATCCTGTTTTAGCAGTGAGTGGAATTGTTCAAGCATTACAGCAAATAGTTTCACGTAAACAAAACCCTCTTGATGCAGTTGTTGTTTCAGTTACACAGATCAATGCAGGCTCTGGTTTTAATATTATTCCTCAAAAAGCAAATTTCATTGGCACTATTAGAACGGTCAATTCAGAAACTAGGGCAGAGGTACATAATCAATTTACTCAAATCTGTGAAACAACTGCATTAGCCTATGGCTGTATTGCTGATGTGTCTGTTATTAAAGGTTATCCAGTAACAGTAAACGATATTGAATCTAGTGATAGGGCAATAGAAGTAGCCTCGAGTTTATTTGGTAAAAACGCTGTAAAGACTAATTTAGCTCCGTCTATGGGAGCAGAAGACTTTGCTTATATGTTAGAAAAAATACCTGGAGCATATATATGGTTGGGTGCTGGAGAAGGAAAATCAGGTTGTATGCTTCATAATACTAAATACGATTTTAACGATAATATTTTACCTTTAGGTATATCTTATTGGGAACAATTAGTGAAATCAGAATTGCCACTTAGGTAATATTATATAGACTCATTTAGTATTTAGTAATATAAACGCTCGCATGAAAAATATATTATTACTAATTATTATGGCTTCTTTGGTATTGATAATTATAACAGTTTTTGCAATCAATCTTTGGTTACAAATGTCAGATGTTGCAATTAGTTTTAATGGTAAAATGGCTATTTTTATTGGTGCTTTTTTTACAATACTTTTAGGTTCAGGTTTAATGTCATTAGCATTCTTTTCTTCACGACATGGATTTGATGAACAAGTCGATCATGATTTAGAAACTCTGTTTGAGAAGTTTAAAGATCGTTAATATTTAGATATATTATCTCTTATCTTTCAAAACATAATTATAGTTTTTAATGCTATTAATTTAGCAAGTAATCTTCAAAAAATCTTTATGGAGATACTATCTGAACTCTAAGTTTTAATAAAATAGGAGTATTTGTTATACAGAAAATATTTAAAGAGCTTTCTCAGAAAATATCAGATAATGAGTTACAAATTTCTAACTTAAAGTTTTCATCAATATTAAAATTTAAAACAGAAATTTTAGCAGGCTTAACAGTTGCTCTGGCGCTAGTGCCTGAGGCTGTATCTTTCTCATTTGTTGCTGGGGTGCATCCATTAGTAGGTCTTTACGCAGCGTTTATTGTTGGTTTAATAACTGCCTTAATTGGAGGTCGTCCTGGAATGATTTCTGGCGCCACTGGAGCATTGGCTGTTGTGATGGTTGCCTTGGTTTCTTCACATGGTGTTGAATATTTATTTGCAACAGTTGTATTGATGGGTATCTTCCAAATTGTAGCTGCTTTTTTAAGGCTAGGTAAATTCATTAGATTAGTACCTTATCCAGTTATGCTGGGTTTTGTTAATGGCTTAGCAATTGTTATTTTTTTGGCTCAAATGTCTCAGTTTCAAATAACAGATATATCTGGAAACAAACAGTGGATGGAAGGACAAAATCTATTTATTATGCTTTTGCTGGTAATTATTACTATGATTGTAATATGGGGTATTCCTAAAATAACTAATATTATTCCAGCGCCATTAGCTGGTATAATTTTTGTTGCTATGCTTGTTATTTTATTAGACATAGATGTACCACGAGTTGGTGACTTGGCTTCTATTAAAGGAGGGTTGCCAACATTTCATATTCCATTGGTGCCTTTTAATATTGATACCTTACTAGTTATACTTCCATATGCTCTAATTTTAGCGACTATTGGATTAATTGAAAGTTTGTTAACACTTAATTTAGTAGGAGATATTACTGGAAAAGTTGGTGGAGCATCTCAAGAGTGTGTGGCTCAAGGTATTGCTAATACAGTGACTGGTTTTTTTAGTGGCATGGGAGGTTGTGCTATGATTGGTCAATCAATGATTAATGTGAAATCTGGTGGTCGTACACGAATATCTGGAATTGCTGCTTCCTTGTTTTTACTCTTATTCATAGTAATTGGCTCTTCTCTTATTGAGCAAATTCCTTTAGCTGCATTAGTTGGTGTTATGTTTATGGTTGTCATTGGTACTTTCGCTTGGCAGAGTATTCTAGTTATTAAGCGTATCCCGAGAATAGATGTTATTGTGATGGTAATTGTAACTGCTGTTACTGTTATTTATGATTTGGCTGTAGCTGTCATATGTGGAGTTATTATATCTGCTCTTGCTTATGCTTGGAATAATGCAATTCGTATTAGAGGAAATGTTGTCATAGATGAGTATCAAAATACAATTTATTATATTGAGGGCCCGTTATTTTTTGGTTCTGTTCAAGGTTTTACAGAAATATTTAATATTGAGAATGATACTGAAGTTGTAATCGTTGATTTTATTAATAGTCGTATTGTGGATCAATCTGCCTTGCAGGCTATAGAGGACCTTGCTGTTAAATATAAAAAAAGAAATAAACAATTACAATTAAGGCATTTGTCAACTGATTGTCATGCATTATTACGTAAAGCCGGTCAACTAATTGTAGATTCTGATAATGATCCCAGTTATGGGTTGGCTGTTGACTATGGTGTTAAACCAGGAGCTTTTAGCAAAACTCACTAACTTTATTTTAATAGTTGACTTTTTTCTAAATTTATAAGAGAACAAAACATGAACAAAATATATATATGGAATATAAAAAATGATAAATTTAGAGGTTACAAAAAAAATTTTAGCTCAAAATGGACATTATAAATTACCTAATAAACTAGAAGTTTTTAAGCCATGTTTAAATAAAACGCAGACGTTTCCGCTTTACAGCTCTAAAGTTTCAGCAGGTTTCCCTTCTCCTGCAGATGATAATTTAGAAAAAACTTTGGACTTAAATAGTTATTTAATTAAACGTCCTGCTGCAACGTTTTTTGTCCGTGTTAATGGTGATTCAATGATTAATGCTGGTATAAATGACAATGATATTCTTGTTGTAGATAGAAGTATTAAACCATCACACGGAAAAATAATTATTGCTGTTTTAGATGGTCAAATGACAGTTAAAAGATTATATAAAAGTTCTGGGAAAATAATGTTGATGCCAGAAAATGATCTATACAAACCCATTGAAATCCAAGATCATATGAATATGGAGATTTGGGGAGTGGTTACTAGTTCAGTTCATTTTTTATAATATGTATGGATTAGTAGACTGCAATAATTTTTATGTGTCCTGCGAAAGAGTTTTTAATCCTTTATTAAAAACAAAGCCAGTTGTTGTGCTATCGAATAACGATGGATGTATTATTGCTAGGTCAAACGAAGCAAAAGCTCTCGGCATACCTATGGGGGCACCATTACATTTATATAAAGAGTTAATAAATAAAAACAAAGTTTTTACATACTCATCAAACTATACTTTATATGGAGATATGTCATCGCGTGTTATGACTTCTTTAAACTTTTTTGTGCCTGATATAGAGATATATTCTATTGATGAAGCTTTTCTTAGTTTAGAAAAAATTAATGGTGTAACCGTATTAGATGAGATGGTTAAAATAAGAAAATTGATTTATCAATGGACAGGAATACCTGTTTCTATTGGAGTAGGACCTACTAAAACATTAGCAAAATTAGCAAATAAAATGGCTAAGAAACATTCATCTAATGGTGTTTATATTTTAACTATATCAAAGCATTTAGATAAGATATTAAAGGATCTATCCTTAGAAGATATTTGGGGTATATCAAAGGGTTGGGCAAATCGTTTGAAGTCTATAGGAATCAATAATCCTTTCGAGTTGCAGCAGTCGGATCCTCGTCAAATAAGAAATCTGATTTCAGTTGTTGGTGAGCGTATTGTTTACGAATTAAGAGGGATCCCTTGTCTGACTTTAGAGGGGATAACTGCTAAACAATCAATTACTGTTTCTAGATCTTTCGGTAATATTATAAATAATAAAAATGATCTAAAAAAAGCATTAGCAAATTATGTAGCCAGAGCTGCTGAAAAACTTAGGTCTCAAAATAGCTTATGTGGTGCCATTTCTGTCTTTATTCATACTAATCGTTTTAGAAAAAAAGATTTACAATACAGTAATAGCGCATCAATTATTTTTGATGATTTGACAGACAGCACAAACCTTATAATTGGAAAAGCTTTTAAGTTACTAGAAAGTCTTTATCTTCCAAATTATAACTATAAAAAAATTGGAGTTGTATTACTCGATATTCAAAAGAGAGAGCACAATTTTATTATTCAGGATAACTTGTTTACATATGGAAATACAAAAAAAGAATTTACCAATAAATCTGATATTTGCATGAAAATGTTAGATAGTATAAATGCTAAAATGGGTAAAATGACCTTGTTTTATGGTTCTCAAGGAATAATCAAACAAAGAAAGCAAAGAATAGAAGGAAATAATTGGAAGATGCGTTCTAGTTATAGATCTCCTTTTTATACAACTAACTGGAATGATATATTACGAGTATCATAGTATCAAATTAAGATTTATCGCTGTTTGCAGGAAGTGGAATGCAACTTAAGCCAGACGTCCATAGTTCTGCACAAACGGAACGAGCTTGATTCTCGGCTAACTCTACAAATCTTACACGCCAAAGATGTTCAATAGTATTATTTTTATCATTTGATCTTGTGATTTTACTCAGAGAAGCTGGTAGATTACCAAGTTGTTCTGGGACAATATTTCTGGCATTACGTGCGGCTTTATGGGCATTAAGTCTATTTTTAAAAGCTCCAATTTGTATAAACCAGTCCTCTTCTTCGTTTTTTGATGGCGGTAAGTTAAGTGAGGAGGGTATATCAAAGCTTTTAATGTTTTTTTCTACAAGAGAAATTTTTGGACGAGTTAGTGGAACCTCTGATGGTTTTGCCATTCTTACCAGTGGTTTAGATGGCTGAGTTTTAAAATGCTTGTTAAGAAGGTTAATCATATGTTTATCACGTGACCTGGCTTTTTTGCCACCAAAAACAACACCTATAATCCTTTGTCCATTTCTTTCTACGGAAGCTACAAGGTTAAACCCAGAAGCATAAGTATAACCTGTTTTAATACCATCAGTTCCAGAATAACTACCTAATAAATTATTATGGTTCGTATATTTAATACCTTTGTAAACAAAATGTTTAGTTTTAAACAGCTCAAAAAATTTTGGATGATCACGTCTGATAGCTATACCTAATGTTGCCATATCTCTAGCGGTTGATAGTTGGGCTCTATTAGGCAGTCCTGAAGCATTTTTAAACGTAGTTCTTGTCATACCTAACTTTTGGGCTTTTTTAGTCATTAATTTTGCAAAATTTCTTTCTGATTTTCCTAAATTTTCTGCAACAACTGTAGCTACGTCATTTGCAGATTTAGTTATTAAAGCCATAATAGCATTCTTAACACTAATAGTAGAACCTGCGGGCAGATGTAACTTAGATGGTGGTTGTCTAGATGCTCGTTTAGAGACTTTGAATTTTGTATTCATGGTTATTTTTTTAGTCTCTAAAGCATCAAAAATCATATATAAGGTCATTATTTTTGTAAGCGAGGCTGGATAGTTTAAAGTGTCGGCATTAGTATTATGATAAATTCGTTTGGTATTTTCATTAATAATAAAAGATGCATATTTAGCATTAGCTGGAAAAATAAACACAAACACAGCTAAGATAATTAAAGGAAATAAGATGAACCTTTTTGAATTTAAGGAATTGATATAGTTGAATAAGAAAAACTGATAGGTGTTACTAATATTAAAAAAAGAATTAAACACAGTCCATATCCAAAAAATAGCCATTTAGATTATAATAAAAAAAATTGATTATAGTTGAAATTTATAAAAAAAATACATCATTTAGATATTTTTTTTAATAAAACACTACATTTAGTATAATATATGCAAGTGTATACGGAGAGCCTTAATTAAAAAAATATTAATTTAAACTTGTTGAACGATTATGTCGTTCTTATATGATGAAGTAATACAAATTAATCAGGATATTCAAACATTGATAATGGAAACAAGATTAAATCTTTGCCATAAGCATCTAGGTAACAAGATGTTTCCATTTGTTATGAGTAAAGATGATAATGAAAACAACGATAACAAGGATATTGACAGTAATATTAAATTAGCCGTTAAACCGAAAACTAAAATTCCGCCTCTTTATAGGGTATTAATGATGAATGACGATTATACTCCAATGGAATTTGTTATTGAAGTTTTAGAAAAATTTTTTCAAAAAAACAGAGAAGAAGCGACACAAATTATGCTTCATGTGCACCAAAGAGGAGTAGGTGTTTGTGGAGTTTATGCCTACGATTTGGCAGAAACAAAAGCAATGCAAGTTATGAATTATGCACGTAAACATGAACATCCTTTGCAAGTTCAATTAGAGAAGGAATAACAATGCTGTCAAAATCTTTAGAAGAAACTTTAAGAAGAGCAATGACTAACGCATCCTCATTACGGCATGAGTTTGCAACTTTAGAGCACTTGTTATTTGCATTGCTAGAAGATCAAGATGCTTTAGAAGTTCTAAAAGCGTGTTCTGTTAATGTTAAAACATTAGAGCAAGACATAAATAAATACTTAAATGAAGATTTAAAAGCAATAGTTACATCTGATAGTGAAGCAGACACTCAGCCTACTGCTGGATTTCAAAGAGTTGTTCAACGAGCTGTGATTCACACTCAATCTTCAGGTAGAAATGAAGCAACAGGCGCAAATATTTTAGTTGCTATGTTTTCTGAAAGAGACTGTTACGCGGTGTATTTACTACAAAAACAAGATATGAAAAGACTTGATGCTGTAAGTTTTATGAGTCATGGATTAGCAAAAGATCCGAACTATTCGAAAACAACGTCACCATCAGGTACCGAAAATAACTCTGAAGACAATGAAAATAAAAAATCTGAAAAAGCATTAGATAAATATGCAGTAAATTTAAATGAAAAGGCTGCTGAAGGTAAAATTGACCCTTTAATTGGAAGGCAGCTTGAATTAGATCGGACCATTCAAGTCTTGTGTAGGCGAACAAAAAATAATCCTTTGTTAGTAGGCGATCCAGGTGTTGGTAAAACAGCCATAGCTGAGGGTCTCGCAGATAGAGTTGTTAAAGGAAATGTTCCAGAAATTCTTTTAAATTCAGAAATTTATGCTTTAGACATGGGAGCTCTACTAGCTGGAACAAGATATAGAGGAGATTTTGAAGAACGTTTAAAAGCAGTTATGAAGGAAATAGAGGCAAATGAGAATGCTATTTTATTCATTGATGAAATACATACAATAATTGGAGCTGGTGCAACAAGTGGAGGGGCTATGGATGCCTCAAATTTATTAAAACCTGCTCTACAGAATGGAGGCCTTAAATGTATAGGGTCAACAACTTACAAAGAATATAGAGGATATTTTGACAAAGACAGAGCTTTAGTAAGAAGATTTCAAAAGATTGATGTTGCAGAACCAAATGTTGATGACACAGTAAAAATATTAATGGGTCTAAAATCTCGTTACGAGGAACATCATAAACTAAAGTTTACTAACATAGCTATTAAAACAGCTGTTGAGCTATCAGCAAGGTATATTAATGATAGAAAATTACCTGATAAAGCGATCGATGTTATAGACGAAACTGCTGCGGCTCAAATGTTAAAAAATAAATCAAAGAGAAAACGTATCATTGGTAAAACAGAGATAGAAGAAACTGTTGCATTGATTGCAAGGATCCCACCAAGAAATGTTTCTACTGATGATAGAAAAGCATTATCAAAACTAGAAGATGATCTAAAAAGGATGGTTTATGGTCAAGATAAGGCTGTAACAGAACTTGTTGCTAGCATAAAGCTTTCACGAGCTGGTCTAAGAGAAGGCGAAAAACCAGTTGGTTGTTATTTGTTTTCAGGTCCAACAGGTGTAGGGAAAACAGAGGTTGCTAAACAATTAGCGGAGGCAACGGGTGTTAAACTTATTAGATTTGATATGTCGGAATATATGGAAAGACATACAGTTTCAAGACTTATTGGAGCTCCTCCAGGATATGTAGGTTTTGATCAAGGTGGGCTTCTGACTGATGCTATAGATCAAAATCCACACTCAGTTCTTTTATTAGATGAAATAGAAAAAGCTCATCCAGACTTATTTAATCTCCTTTTACAAGTTATGGATCATGGTAGATTAACTGACAATAATGGTAAATCTATAGATTTTAGAAATACAATTTTAATTATGACTACTAACGCAGGTGCACAAGAATTGTCAAAGGCAGCTATTGGCTTCAAACAAGAAAACCGAGAAGGGGCGGATGGTGAAGCCATTGAAAAGCTTTTTGCGCCAGAGTTTAGGAATAGATTAGATGCTATAATACCATTTGGTTATTTACCATTGGAAGTAGTTAGAATGGTCGTTGATAAATTTATTATGCAGCTTGAGGCTCAATTATCTGAAAAAGGGGTCTCAGTAGTATTAACCGATAAAGCAAGAGATTGGTTAGCTAACAAAGGTTATGATAAAACCTTTGGGGCTAGACCTCTTGGCAGAGTTATACAAGAGCATATTAAAAAGCCACTTGCGGAAGAATTATTGTTTGGTCGTTTGATGGATGGTGGAACAGTAAATGTTGATTTATCAAAAGATAAATTGATTTTAAAAACACTGGGTATTAATAATAAAGATAATAAAAAGAAAACCTCATCACCTAAAAATAAAAATACTCCAGAACTTACTTAATTAATTAAGAATATGGAGAACTTTGTTGATTAACAAAACCTATTTGTTTTTCAATTTCGATTTTCTCTAATTTAACAAATCGTTTAATAGCTTCAGAAAAAGATTTGTTTGCAATAAAGTGTCTACTGTAAGTTGGTGAGGCTAAATAACCTCTTTGAATCTTGTGATGACCTTGCGCACCGGCTTCAACTGTATCAATATTATTTGCAATAGCGTATTCAATAGCTTGGTAGTAACATAATTCGAAATGTAAAAATGGAATATTAACTATTGTCCCCCAATTACGTCCATATAAAATATTTTCTCCAATAAAATTAAGAGCCCCAGCAACAATTTTTTGGTTTTGTTTAGCAATAATTAATAAAATTTTTTTTTTTAAAGTGTTATGAATTAAATAAAAAAAATCTTTTGTTAAATAAACTCCGCCCCATTTTTTATCTATGGTTGTAAGATAGAATTCATAAAAAGCATCCCACATCGTTATATCTAATTCAGCTCCAGTTATCTTTTGAATGGTTAGATCATGCTCATAAACTGATCTCCGTTCTTTTTTTATGGATTTTCGCTTTGAGCTTTTTAAATTAGATAAAAAATCATCAAAAGATTTATAGTTTTTGTTGTGCCAATGAAACTGAAGACCTTTTCTTTCTATCCAATTATCTTTATTTAACTTTAAATTCAAGTCTTGAGTAATAAAATTAATGTGCGAAGAGCTTAGGTTGTTTGTTTTTACTGTTAATTCTAATGTTTCTAATATTAATTCAAGTATTTTTTCATTATTTGGATTAAGTGGATTAATTAAAATTCTTGGACCAGTTGCAGGTGTAAAAGGGATTGCAGATAATAACTTAGGATAATATTGGCCACCAGCATTTTCAAATGCATTAGCCCAAGCATGATCAAAGACATATTCACCATAAGAATGCATTTTCAAATAATTTGGACATGCACCAATTATATTATCATTAGCATCCTTAATTATTATATGCATTGGTTGCCATCCAGTTTTAGAACACACCGAATTTGATAATTCTAAAGAGTTAAGAAAATCATATGAAGTAAATGGATGATTAGTTGTGTTTAACTGGTCCCACTGAAATTTATCGACTTCATTCAGTTTAGAAACAAGTTCAGCTCGCATTTTTATTTTTGTAAAAGAAAAAAATTAATTTTCAATTTCAAAAATACCTTCGATTTCTACAGGAACATCACGAGGTAGAGCAGCAGCTCCTATTGCAAACCTTGCATGTTTACCTTTTTCACCAAAAATTTTTACAAATAGGTCTGAAGCACCATTTATTACCGTTGGATGATCTGTAAATTCAGGAGCAGATGCCACAAAACCTCCTAGTTTAACAACTCTCTTAACTTTATTAAGGTCTCCATTGCAAGCTGCTTTAAGTTGGCTTAAAATGGCTTTTGCACATGCTTCTGCCATTTTTATTGCCTCATCTATAGATACATTACCACCAACTTTACCCTTAGTTGTAAGCTGTCCATTAATAAAAGGTAGTTGCCCTGATATAAAAACAAGATTCCCTGTAATTACATATGGAACATAGCTACCAGCAGGGATGCTTGCCTCGTCTAATTTAATATTAAGCGCTACTAATTTTTTATTAATATCATCAATCATTATAAATAAACCTTATTTTATGAACAACCTGAAGTACCACCACATGTGTTACATTTCATGCATGTTCCGTTTCTAACAAGAGTAAAGTTACCGCATTCACCGCATGCTTCACCCTCGTAACCCTTAATCTTTGCCTCGATTTCTTGAGCTAAATTTTGTTTTTGAGTTTCATTGACAGCAATGGTTGTGTTTTCATTTAACACCTCGTTTTTTTCTTCTTTAAGTAAAGTTGTTTGTGGCATCATGGTCACATTACTGCCTCCACCTGAAACAACTTTTAACTCTCTTCTTACAAAACCTCTACTAGCAACTTTTTCTGTTGTGAGACTTTTGTTTTCACCTGAACCAGTAGTACTCGAATCTAAATCTTCTGGGCCAACGTGACCTAGATCATTTCTATCCAGGTAGGATATAGCTAGTTCTCTGAAGATATAATCTAAAATTGAGGTGGACATTTTTATTGTATCATTACCAGTAACCATTCCTTGTGGCTCAAATCTTGTGAATGTAAACGCTTCAACAAACTCTTCTAATGGAACTCCATACTGTAAACCAATAGAGACTGCGATAGCGAAGTTATTCATTAGAGATCTAAAGGCAGCACCCTCTTTGTGCATATCTACAAAAATCTCACCTAATTTACCATTTTCATATTCACCAGTTCTTAAGTATACCTTATGTCCTCCAACAGTAGCTTTTTGAGTATATCCTTTTCTTCTATGGGGTAACTTGTCCCTCTCTGCTCTAACAAATCTCTCAACTATTTTCTCAACAACCTCAGTAGTACGTTGAGTTATGTCTTGTTCATTGCTGATGCTGCTTTCTTGATCATCGATATCTTCATCGTCAAGCAATGCCGAATTAAGGGGTTGGCTTAGTTTTGATCCGTCTCTATATAGCGCATTAGCTTTAATGCCTAATTGCCAAGATAACATATACGCATCGCTACAATCTTCTATTGTGGCGTCATTTGGCATATTTATTGTTTTAGAAATAGCTCCAGATATAAATGATTGTGCAGCTGCCATCATTTTTATATGGCTATCAACCGATAAAAATCTCTTACCAATTCTACCACATACATTAGCACAGTCAAAAACAGCTAAATGTTCCTTGTTAAGATGAGGTGCACCTTCTAATGTCATCGCTCCACAAACATGAATATTGGCAACATCTATTTCTTCAGGCGTAAAACCCAAAAACTCTAACATATTAAAAGAAAAATCATTCATTTGTTCAGAGGACATTCCTATTTTGTTTCTACAAAAATCTTCTCCAAGAGTGAATTGATTAAAAACAAATTTGATATCAAAAGCGGAAGCCAAGGAATTTTCAATAAGTTGAATTTCTTTGTCTGTAAATCCTTTAGAGATAAGGGCATTATGACTTATAGCTTGACAATCTTTTAGGCTACCTGTTCCAACGGCATATCTCTGCATATCTTCTATTTGGTCTGCATCATATCCCAGATGTGACAAAGCTTCTGGTACAACACGATTGATTATTTTAAAATAACCTCCACCAGCTAATTTTTTGAATTTAACCATAGCAAAATCAGGTTCAATACCAGTTGTATCGCAATCCATAACTAATCCAATTGTACCTGTTGGAGCAATCACTGTTGCCTGAGCGTTTCTATAACCATATTTTTCACCAAGTGAAAGTGCTTTT
>JADHRC010000035.1 GCA_016777645.1 Alphaproteobacteria bacterium | reverse complement strand
TAATGTAGGAAGAATAGATGGTCGCATATGAGTTAATTCAGAAGAAATTGGATTAACCAAAACAAGCTCTTTAATGCCTCCATTAAACTGTTTTGCTAGAACCTCGTTTAAAAAAGAAAAAGTTATAACCTCGCTATAGCCTCTAGTTGCTAGTGTTTTAGAAGCAACAGATACTTGCCGATGTTTTGAATTAAATGCAGGTTTGGCTATATAATTGTTTCTTGGTAATTTAGTAGTTGGTATGTGGTCATAACCATTGATCCTGATTATTTCTTCAACAATATCTGCAATACCATCAATATCAGGTCTCCATGAAGGTGGAAACACTTTCCAAAATCCCTTTTCATCATGTATCTTAAAGCCTAATTTCTTGAGTATTGAATAAGATGATTGATGATCAATTTCAACACCTGATAATTTATAAGTTATATTAGGATCAAAATTAAATGATTTTATATCTTTTCCTAAATCAAATTTAACAATTTTACTACAAGAACCACCACATATTTTATAAACCATTGAAGCTGCGTAGTGCATAACTAATTCTGGAGAATCGTAATCTAAACCCCTTTCAAATCTATATCTAGCATCAGAATTTAGGTTTAACTTTCTACCAGTATTGGCTATTGATGTAGGATCAAAAATTGCAGCTTCCAAAAACATTTTTGTTGTATTTTCGTTTACTCCAGTTCTTGCCCCCCCCATAATTCCAGCTAAGTCATCAATGCCGTGTTCGTCAGATATTACTAACATTCCTTCATCTAACTCATACTCAATACCATTAAGAGCAAAAAATTTTTCTTTCTTATTGGATTGTTTAATTGTTAAGGTATTTCCAACTATTTTATCAGCATCATAGGCATGCAAAGGCCTTCCTATATCAATCATAATATAATTTGTTATATCAACTAAGGATGAAATTGGACGTAGGTCTACGGCTAACAGTCTTTTTTTCAACCAATCTGGAGATTCTACATTAACTAAATTTTGAAAAGATCTTCCAAATATTTTAGGGCAAAGATTTTGTTTCTCTTTTTCTAAATCTATTTTCCAATCTATTAAACTTTCAAATTCTCCTTCAATTTCTTTGACTTCTAAATCTTTTAGAGTGCCAAACCCTGCTGCGGCTAAATCTCTTGCAATTCCTCTTACTCCTAGGCAATCTCCTCTATTCGGTGTAATTTCAATTTCAATTATAGGGTCACTTAGATCAATAACATCAACAATTGGCACTCCCACTTTTGAAGTTTCTGGTAATTCAATAATACCTTCATGATTATCTGACAATGTTAATTCTTTCTCAGAACATAACATTCCTTCTGAGGACACACCCCTAATTTTTGTTTTTTTTAATGTTAGATTGATACCGGGAACATAAGTATTTATGTTAGCAAAAACAGCAATCATCCCAGCTTTAACATTAGGAGCTCCACAAACTACATTAAAACTATTATTCCCATCAAATACTTTACATAAATTTAGTTTGTCAGCATTTGGATGACTTTTTACCTCTAGAACTTTTACTGAAATAAAATCCTTAAGTTCATCGGCTAAATTTATCACTGAAGCTACTTCTAGGCCAAGTTTAGGTAAAGTATCTACTATTTCATTAATGTTTTTGTCTGTTTGGAGGTGGTCAAGCAACCAATGCCATGTAAATTTCATGAAAAAACACCATTTAAGCCAGAATGCAAACTTGGGTTATCAACTGGAACAAAGCCATAATGTTTCAACCATCTCAAATCACTGTCATAAAATGGTCTTAAATCAGGAATACCATATTTTAACATGGTTAATCTCTCTAGGCCCATTCCAAAAGCAAAACCCTGATATTTTGAAGGATCTATACCTACTCCTTGTAGGACACGAGGATGTACCATTCCAGATCCTAAAATTTCTAGCCAGTCTTCTCCGCTTCCTATTGATAGGCTTCCATCTTTTTCTTTTTTACAGCCAATATCAACTTCTGCAGAAGGTTCAGTAAATGGAAAGTAGCTAGGTCTAAAACGAACTGGCAAATTCTCTTCATTAAAATATGTTCTACAGAATTCAATTAAACAACCTTTTAAGTGTCCCATGTTAATATTTTTACCAAGAACAAGTCCTTCACATTGATGGAACATTGGTGAGTGAGTAGCATCATGATCGGATCTATAAGTCCTTCCAGGTATGATATACCTAATTTCATCAAAATTTTCTAAATCAATTTTTTCCATTGTTCTAATTTGTACTGGACTAGTATGGGTCCTTAAAACTTTCCTATTCCCATTTTCATCTGGATGAAGATAAAAAGTATCATGTTCTTGTCTAGCAGGATGTTCATAAGGAATATTTAATGCTGTAAAATTATAGTAGTCTGTTTCAATATCTGGGCCTTCAACAATTGAAAAACCCATATCAGCAAATATTGCACATAATTCTTCAATTGTCCTTGATAGGGGGTGCAAAGAACCAGTTTCATTTTCATACGGTGTTAATGTAACATCGATTTTTTCTGTAATTAATTTTTCATTAAGTATCTGAGTTTTAAAAAAAGATTTTTTTTCAAGAATTAAATTATTTACTTTATCTTTAATATCATTGATTAAAGCTCCTATTTCTTTTTTAGAAACCTCATCATATTCTCTTAGATTTTTTAGATAGGATGTTATAGTCCCTTTTTTACCAAGACTATTAATTCTGATGTTTTCTAAATCATTTAAGTCTTTGCATAGAGAAATTGAATTAGTTATTTCATCTGATAACTTTAAAAGTTTTTCTTTCAATTCAGAAATCATAATAAAATTCAAACCTAATTTAAGAAAAGATCCAATTAATCAATTGGATTAATGAACTGTAAATAAATTTACGCGATTGAAGATTTAGCTTTAGTAACCAATTCTTGAAAAGCTAATGGTTCATATACTGCAATGTCAGCTAATATCTTTCTATCTATATCAATCCCAGCTAACTTTAAGCCATTCATAAACTTAGAGTAGTTTAGACCATACATGCGTGACCCAGCGTTAATTCTTTGTATCCATAAACCTCTAAAAGTTCGTTTTTTGTTTCTACGATCTCTATAAGAGTATTGACTGGCCTTTTCTACAGCTTGAGTTGCTACTGTGAATAAATTCTTTCTGGCACCATAGTAACCTTTAGCAGCTTTTATAACCTTTTGGTGTCTAGCATGAGTTGTAACACCTCTTTTAACTCTAGCCATAAATAAACCTCCCTAAGCGTATGGTAAAAACTGTTTAACGATTTTAGCATCTGAGTCATTCAGTATCATTGTACCACGTGCCTGTCGTTTCATTTTTTGAGATCTTTTACGTAAATTATGACTCAAAAAAGCTGGACTTCCCTTAACTTTACCTGAAGCTGTTAAGCTAAATCTTTTTTTTGCACCACTCTTAGTTTTCAATTTAGGCATAATTATCTCGTATTTTTAAATTTATTAAATGCTTATACATAAGCATGAACAAGTTCGCAACACAAAGTTTAACATAATTAAAAATTTAATTTTTTATTTAGGAGCTAAGACCATTACCATTTGTCTTCCCTCTAACTTTGGGATCATTTCAACTTTACATAATTCTTCAGTATCGTCCTTTACTCTATCTAGAACTGTAGCACCTAGAGTTTGATGAGCCATTTCTCTTCCTCTAAACCTAAGTGTTACTTTTACTTTATCACCATTTTCTATAAACTTTTTTACTTGTTTCATCTTTACAATAAAGTCATTGTTATCAATATTTGGTCTTAATTTAATTTCCTTAACCTCAATGATTTTTTGCTTTTTCCTAGCTTCGTTTTTTCGCTTCTGAGCTTCATATTTATATTTACCATAATCAAGTATTTTACAAACAGGTGGCTCAACATTAGGTTGAATTTCTACTAGATCTAAATTTAATCTTTCTGCTATCTTTAAAGCTTCCATTATTGGGATCACTCCCAGTTGTTCTCCATCAGCACCTATACATCTTACGTTTTCGGCTCTTATCAAATCGTTAATTCTAGGTCCATCCTGATTTGGAGGAATATTATTTAAACCTACTATATGAAAATCTCCTCTAAAAGTTTGAATTTGTTACTATTACAACATTTTAATAGTAAATGTTAATGTTATTTAAAATATTAATTAACAAATGAATTATTTAAGCGCCCAAATAATATTATACCATATCAGGAGCCAAACATTTAGAAGAAACATTTGCTACAAACTGTTCTAATTCGAGTACTTCTTGGTTTTTTGATCCTAAGTATCTGACTGCAACAGTTTTATTCTCTTTTTCTTGATTACCAATAACTATAATTATTGGAATCGCATTATTAGAATGTTCTCTAATTTTATAACCAATTTTTTCATTTCTAATATCAATCTCATTTCTTATACCATTTTTGTCTAAGTATTCTTTAATTTCTAGAATATAATCATTAACAGAATCAACGATTGAGCACACAGCAACCTGAGTAGGAGCAAGCCACAATGGCATTCTTCCAGAATATTGTTCAATTAAAATTCCTATCCATCTTTCCAAGGAACCTAAAATCGCTCTGTGCAACATGACAGGATGTTTTTTCTGACCATCTGCATCAATATAATAAGCATCCAATCTTTCTGGCAAAACAAAGTCTACCTGAAGGGTACCACATTGCCAGTCTCTTCCTATTGCGTCTGTAAGAACAAATTCTAATTTAGGTCCGTAGAAAGCACCTTCTCCAGGATTAAGTGTAAAGTTTATACCTGCAGCCTTAATAGCTTTTAAAAGTGCTTCTTCTGCTTTGTCCCAAGTTTGATCATCACCAGCTCTTATTTCAGGTCTATCTGAAAACTTTACTTTTAGTTCAGCAAAGCCAAAATCTTTGTATATTTGTTGGAGTAATTCACAAAAATTTACACACTCTTCAGTGATTTGTGAATTCATACAAAAAATATGAGCATCATCTTGAGTAAATTGCCTCACTCTCATTATGCCGTGCAATGCGCCAGAGGGTTCGTTTCTGTGACAAGATCCGAATTCAGCCATTCTAATTGGTAAATCTTTATAAGATTTTAATCCTTGTTTATAAATTTGTACATGTCCAGGACAATTCATTGGTTTTAAGGCTAAAACTTTTTCATCATCACCTTTAGCCATAAACATATGTTCTTGAAATTTATCCCAATGACCAGATTTTTCCCACAATGTTCTATCTATCACTTGTGGAGTTTTAACCTCCTCATATGATTTACTTAGTTTTCTTCTCATATAAGATTCAATTTCGAGATAGATCGACCAACCCTTTTTATGCCAAAAAACAGATCCGACAGCCTCTTCTTGAAGATGAAATAAATTTAATTCCTTTCCAATTTTTCTATGATCCCTTTTTTCAGCTTCTTCAATCATTAAAAGGTAATTTTTTAAGTCCTTATCATTAAGAAAAGCTGTCCCATATATTCTTTGCAAAACAGGATTTTTACTATCTCCTCTCCAATACGCACCAGCTAGTTTTGTTAATTTAAAGGAATGTCCTAATTTCTTTGTAGAAGGAGAATGTGGCCCCCTACACAAATCAATAAAATTTCCCTGTCTGTAAAAGGTAACTGTTTCGTGACCAGGAATTGCGTTAACTAACTCAACTTTAAATTTTTCATTATTTTTTTCGAAAAAACTGAGTGCTTCTCCCCTAGTCCAAACCTCTCTTGTTATTTTTTCATCTCTATTTACTATTTCGTGCATTCTTTGTTCAATAATTTCTAGATCAGTTAGATTAAATTTCTTTTCTCTATAAAAATCATAATAGAAACCATTTTCTATAGATGGACCAATTGTAACTTGTGTTTCAGGAAAAAGTTCTAAAACTGCTTCTGCCATAATATGTGCAGCATCATGCCTTATTAAATCAAGACACTCTATATTTTTAGAGGTTAATATAGCAACAGAACTATCTTTCTCAATCAGTCTGTTTAGATCCCAAAGCTCTCCATTTACTTCAGCAATAAATGCATCTGCTGCTAATCTTGGTGAAATTTCTTCGGCTATCTGTAAAGATGTAACAGGATTTTTATAATTTTTTTTATCTTCATTGGGTAGTGTAATTGTTAGCATTTTATTAAGTATTTAGATTGTTATATAAATTATTCAATTTGCGGCCTTATATTCTGCAATACATTGTTTGTATAAAGATAATGTCAATTTGCACATTCTATCATGGCTAAAATTTTTAGACACGATTTTTTTTGAGTATTCTGCCATTTTTTGTCTATCATTTTTTTTCAAAGATAGAGCAAAAGAAATTTTCTCAGCAAGACTCTCTACCTTTACTGGAACAGCTAAAAACCCATTTTGCCCATCAATAATTGTTTCGGTAGCACCACCATGGTCAAAGGCAATTGGAATTTTTCCTAATGCTTGAGCCTCTAGGATAATTCGACCAAACGGTTCAGGTGTTATGGAAGGCATAACCACCAAATCACCTAAAAGTAAGGCCGCTTGTATATCGTTAGTGGATTTTGCCAATTTTACTTTCGTTTCTAACTTGAGTTTAATTATATGATTTATTAAAAGTTTTTGAAATTGTTGGCTTCCGTCACCCGCGCCAATTAATACACATTGAAAATTTTGTTGGACCAAAGATAATGCCCTAATCAATTCCATATACCCCTTCCACATAGCAGGTCGAGCAGCCATGATAATAACTGGAATATTATCTTTTAAGTTTAAGACCTTAGATTGAGCAATGATTCTTGCCGGCATTATATTGTTTGAATTAAAAAGATCTAAATCAACACCCCTATGAATAACTGTAATCTTCTTTTTTATGCTAGGACTAGGAAATGATTCCATTATACTTTTTTCAATATGTTTTGAAATCGCAATTATTGCATTCCCTTTAGTTAAAACACTATTATAATATTTTTTAACAAAATTTGTTTTTCTAAATCTCATATGAACAGAGGTAATTACAGGCACATCTAAAATTGATGCTAAAGGTAACGTTATCCAAGCAGGTGCTCGTGAACATAAATGAATAAGGTCAACGTTCTCTTTTTCTAAAATCAATTTGACCTGATTTCTAATTTTAGGCCATCTTAGCGGGTTCTTTGAATTGACATTTAATTCATAATGTATGGTTCCATTTCTTTTAAGTTGAGAAACCATATGTCCTCCGTAAGAAATGACTATTGATTTAAAACCATTCTCATTTAGAGCTTTTGAAACTTCAACTACACCCCTTTCAACACCACCAGTATTTAAAGCTGGTAATATCTGAGCTATAGTATATTTTTTTTTATTCATTTTAATTTAACCTTAGGCATAGTAGAGCAAGAATGACGAAATTCATAAAAACCCCACATGGTTCAACCATAGCATACAACAAAATCAAAGGGGAAAAAGTTGGCATAGTTTTCCTAAGTGGTTTTAACTCAGATATGCAAGGAAAAAAAGCTTTATATATTGAAAATTGGGCAAAAAAAAATAATCACAGTTTTTTAAGATTTGATTATTCAGGTCATGGACAATCATCTGGAAAGCTTAACCAAACTTGTTTTTCAGACTGGTACAACGATGCACAATTCATAATTAACAGTGTTACAGAGAAAAAACAAATATTAATAGGATCGTCAATGGGTGGTTGGATAATGTTAAAATTAGCTAAAAAAATGCCCGAAAAAGTATCTTCTATAATTGGTTTAGCTGCAGCTCCAGACTTTCCTAAAGTTTTAATTTGGGACAAAATGAATTTAAAACAAAAAAGAGAATTGATTAAAAATAAGGGTGTTTGTATTAAAAATGATTATGGGTCTGAAAACTTTTTTTCGTATGATTTTATAAAAGACAGTTTCGACAATTTAGTACTTACAGAAGATATTTTTTTCAATGGTCCAGTTTTTTTATATCACGGCATGCAAGATACTGATGTTCCTTATAATTTAAGTACTAAAATTTCCAATAAAATTATTGGAACTAAAAATATTAAAATTTTATTAGAAAAATATGGTGGACATAGACTCTCTGAAGACAATCAATTGCAAACAATCATTAATTTAATCAAACAAGTTAAAAAATTATTATAATTATAAATCTAGATATTTGTAATTTTCATGAGGATTTAGACCCACTATATGATCCTTTAAGAGACTTTTAAAAGAGGGCCTGGATTTAATTTTTAAGTACCACTCTTTAAATATCAAACTATCACCTAAATCTAATAATCCTAAATAATCCAAGATAGAAAAATTGGCAGCGGCTAACAAATCACATGATGAAATTGTTTCGGTGATCAAGAAGTCTTTATCTTTTAATAAATATTCAAAGTATTTGATATGAAATGATAAATTTTGCATAGCATTTCTAATGTTTTCACTATTTGGGATTATGTTTTCAACAACCCTTGAAAATACTTTTTCGTATATAATTGGGTCTAGAACTTCTTTTTTGAATAAAGTATCAAACCAATGATAAAGTCTATATATCTCAGCTTTATTTCTATAATCACTAGAAAATATATTAGGTTTTAAATCTAAATCCTTTATATATTCCATACATGCATTGGATCCAATAATTGGAAAATTAGTGCTATCAACTAAAACGGGTAAATGACCCGCCGGATTTATTAGTAAAAATTCATCTTGAGGTTTCCAGTAATTCTCTAACTGTGTAACATATTCAATCCTATATTCATTTAATAAAAGCCTAACAAATCTAGAAGAGGGGCATAGATGATAATGATATAGAGTGAACATTGTTTTTATATTAAATCACAGGTAAAAGCTTAGAAGTTTTTGGTAATAAATTAAGTGAATCTGGTTTAAGTTCACTTACCAATAAATTATCAAATGACAATGGACCAAGTGTAGAGATGACTAAATCTTTATCCTTGATTTTATAAAAATTAAAATCTTTATAATATTCATAATCTCCAGAGACAAAACAAATTTTTTGACCCTCAGTTATAGCCAGTTCAAGTCCTCTTTTAACAAGCTCCTTTCCAAAACCTTTTCCTTGATAAAAAGTTCTTACTGCCAGAGGTCCTAATAAAATACATTGTATGTTGTTAACTAAAACAGGATAAAAGTTTATAGTTCCAATTACATAGGAGGGATTATTTTCCATGTAGGAAACTAATGACAAATTCTTAATGGGTGATGTTTTTCGATATAAGTAAACAGTTCTTTCAAATCTATTTTTTCCAAAAGCATTGTTTAAAATTAATGTAATCTGATCATTGTCAGTTTCTAACTGTTCTCTGGTCCTAATATTCACAGCCATGATAATCTCATTAAAAAAATAAATATAATTGCGTATACATCTATTATCGAATAAGGCAAATATTTTATCTAGGAAGTTCAGATTTTCCCATTAAATATTCATCTATAGACCTGGCGCATTGTCTACCTTCTTTGATAGCCCAAACAACAAGAGACTGCCCTCTTCTAGAATCTCCAGCTGCAAAAAATTTGTCCACAGAAGTTTTATATTCGGAATCATTAGCTTTTATATTTCCATTATTTGTCAAATCAACACCTATTTTTTGAATTAAACCTTCATGAATTGGATGGACAAATCCCATGGCTAATAACACTAAATCTACCTGAAATGAAAAATTAGATCCTTTTATCTCGGACATTTGCATTTTTCCATTTTCATCTTTCAACCATTCTACTTTAACACAATTAACTTTTGAAATATTTCCATTATCACCTTCAAAAGATTTTGTTAAAACTGACCAATTTCTTTCACAACCCTCTTCATGAGAAGTAGATGTTCTTAATTTCATTGGCCAATTTGGCCAAGTTAAAGCCTTATCTTCTCTAACTGGAGGTTGATCAAGCAATTCTAATTGAATAACAGATTTAGCACCCTGACGATTAGAAGTTCCTACACAATCTGAACCTGTATCTCCTCCACCTATCACTAATACGTTTTTATTTTTGGCTAAAATTTCAATTGATGGTTCAACATTTTTGCCTGAAACTCTATCATTTTGTTGAGAAAGGAATTCCATTGCAAAATGGACGCCCTTAAGGTCTCTTCCATCAACTGGGAGATCCCTTGGTTTTTCTGCCCCTCCACAAAAAGCAATTGCATCAAAATTTCTATTTAAATCTTCAAAAGTAACATTAATTCCGACATGACTATTTACCCTGAACTCAACTCCTTCTTTCTCCATCTGAGCCATTCGCCTATCTATAAGATTTTTTTCCATCTTAAAATCAGGGATACCTATCCGAAGAAGGCCTCCTATTCTTTCATTTTTTTCAAACACAACAACAGAATGTCCAACTCTAGCTAGTTGCTGTGCACATGACAAACCGGAAGGGCCTGAACCTATAACTGCAATTTTTTTATTTGTTTTTTCGTCTGATATTTGAGGTTTAATCCAACCTTCTTCCCACCCTTTATCAACTATAGAACATTCAATTGTTTTTATAGCCACAGGGTTGTCAGTAATGTTTAAAGTGCATGAAGCTTCGCACGGGGCAGGACAAATTCTACCAGTAAATTCTGGAAAATTATTAGTCGAGTGCAAAATGTCTAAAGCGTCTTTCCATCTATTATTGTAAACTAAATCATTCCAGTCTGGAATAAGATTGTTGACCGGACAACCTTGGTGACAATATGGAATGCCGCAGTCCATGCATCTAGCACCTTGTTGTGATACTTCCTTGGGATCAAGGGGAATCAGAAACTCTCTAAAGTGTTTAATTCTATCTTCAACAGGTTCGTAATCTCTTTCAATACGATTTAATTCCATAAAACCAGTAATTTTACCCATGTTTATTCTCCAGCAATTCTACTTGGTATAATTTCATCATTTAATTTTTTCTTTTTTTCGTTAAGAGCTCTTCTAAATTCGAGAGGTGTTATCTTAATAAATAAAGGTAGGTATGTATCCCAGTTATCTAAAACTAATTTTGCCTTCTGACTTTTGGTATTTTTAAGATGTTTATTTATAATTAGCTTAAGTCGAGAAACATCAAAATCTAAAAAGTCACTATTAATTTCTTTTTCAGTATGTTTAGTATTAGCTTCTATTTTAGTAAGTCTTTCTAAATCTACCATTGCTTTATTACAGTGCGATTCAAAAACATTTTCTTCATCTAGTATATAAGCTATTCCACCAGACATGCCAGCTGCAAAATTTCTACCAGTTTTTCCTAGAACAACAACTATCCCTCCTGTCATATATTCACACCCATGATCACCACAGCCCTCTACAACAGCAGTTGCGCCTGAATTTCTAACAGCAAAACGCTCTCCAACAACACCGCTTAAATAACATTCACCCGAAATTGCACCATATAAGATGGTATTACCTGCAATTATGTTTTCTTCTGGCTTAATTAGACTTTGACTATGAGGGTACACAGATATTTTGCCGCCAGAAAGCCCTTTACCAACATAATCGTTTGCATCACCCTCTAAATTGAAAGAAACACCTCTAGATAACCAAGCACCAAAACTCTGTCCTGCATTACCTTCAAAATCAACATTTATAGTATTATTTGGTAATCCATTATGGCCATATTTTTTTGCTATTACTCCAGATAGCATAGCCCCTACAGTTCTATTGGTATTAATAATTTTTGACTTTATAGTTACCTTTTTTTGTTCATATATTGCTAACTGAGATTTTTTTATAAGAACATTATCTAAAGCTTTATCTAATCCATGATTTTGAGTTTTCGAATTAAAGAAGTCCTGATTTTGATCTGTTTCTAATTGAACAATAAGCTTATTCAAGTCGAGTCCATGTGCTTTCCAATGATTTTTTGCGCCTTGAAAATCAAGAAACTCTCTTCTTCCTATTAAATCATTGAAATTCCTAACACCTAACTCAGCCATAATTTCCCTGACTTCATTCGCTATAAAAACAAAGAAGTTAACAACATGGTCAGGTTGACCCGTAAAATTTTTTCTCAATTCAGGGTCTTGAGTTGCAACACCAACTGGGCACGTATTCAAATGACACTTCCTCATCATTATACATCCTTCTGAAATAAGAGCTGCAGTAGCAAAACCAAACTCATCTGCTCCAAGTATTGCACCAATAACAACATCTCTACCTGTTCTTAGACCTCCATCTACTTGAACAGCAATTCTATCTCTAAGCCCATTCATTACAAGGGTTTGATGAGTTTCAGCCAGTCCAGTTTCCCAAGGCCCACCAGCGTTTAGCAAAGATGTGATTGGACTTGCACCCGTACCACCATCATTACCGGAAATTGTAACATGATCGGCGTAAGCTTTACTTACACCAGCTGCTACAGTACCAACTCCGACCTCAGACACTAATTTGACAGATACTCTTGCCTCTGGGTTAACATTTTTTAAATCATGAATTAATTGTGCTAAATCTTCAATCGAATATATATCATGATGTGGTGGTGGTGAGATCAAACCTACACCTGGAGTTGAATGCCTGATCTTAGCTATGAATTCATCAACCTTACCACCTGGTAATTGACCTCCTTCTCCTGGTTTTGCACCTTGAGCCATTTTAATTTGTATATCAGTTGCGTTGGAGAGATATTCTGTTGTAACCCCAAATCTACCAGAAGCAACTTGCTTAATTCTAGAGTTCATGGAGTCTCCATTTGGCATAGGAGAAAACCGAGATGGCTCTTCACCACCTTCGCCAGTGTTA
>JADHRC010000034.1 GCA_016777645.1 Alphaproteobacteria bacterium | reverse complement strand
CAGTCACTGATAGATGCGACTTTAGGTGTACCTATTGCATGGCAGAAGATATGCAATTTCTTCCTAAAAAAGATATTTTAAGCTTAGAAGAATTAGAAGTAGTTTGTAGAGTTTTCATGAAACTTGGCACACGAAAAATAAGATTGACTGGCGGGGAACCTTTAGTTCGTAAAGGCATAATGCAAGTAATTAATAATTTAGGAAAAGAAGTGGGAAACTTACTAGACGAGTTAACTATAACTACAAATGGAAGTCAGTTAGAAACAAAAGCTGAAGAACTTTACAATGCAGGTGTTAGACGAATAAATGTATCTTTAGACCACCTTGACCCAATAAAATTTAAAGAAATAACAAGGTGGGGAGATCTTGAAAAAGTTAAAAAAGGGTTAGATAAAGCACGTAATGTTGGCCTTAAAATAAAAATTAATACTGTAGCAATAAGTGAGTTTAATCAATTTCACTTGCCAGACATTCTTAGATGGTGTGGTAAAGAGGGTTTTGATATGACTATCATTGAGGTTATGCCCATGGGTGATATTGGAGCAGATAAGAGGTATGGGCAATATTTGCCTTTGTCACAAGTTCGAAGTGATCTTGAAAACGAATTCACTCTAAGAGATCTTCCTGAACGAACCAGTGGTCCAGCTAGATATGTTTCTGTTAAAGAAACAAATAATAAATTAGGATTTATTACACCGCTAACCCATAATTTTTGTGAAAGCTGTAACAGAGTAAGATTAACATGTACTGGTATTCTTTACATGTGTTTAGGACAAGATGATAACGCTGATCTCAAAAAAGTACTTAGAGAAAAGGGGACTGAAGCTTTAGAAAATGCTATTAGAAACGCCATTAGCAGAAAACCAAAAGGGCATGATTTTGAAATCTCTCGTCAATCAGCGAATGTTTCTGTTAAGAGGCATATGTCCCTTACAGGCGGATGATAATCATTCAAGTGATATTTCTTGAGGTTTAATAGCCATAATACTGATTAACAAAATTATTATTGGTATTGAAGTGTAAAACATCATTATTTCCCAACCAATTTTAGTATGCAGTACACCAGCTAAAAATGAGCCGATTGCAACAAAACTAAAAATAATAAAATCAGTAACCCCTTGTACCTTTGCTCTTTCTTCAGGCAAAGCTGATTTTGCTATTACATCGCTTCCACCAACATATAGAAAATTCCAACCTAGACCGCATAAAAAAAGAGACATCCAAAAATGTTGGAACGTTTGTCCTATAATAGCAAATGAGATAGAAACAATATAAATTAATACCCCTATCATCATTACCTTTCTACTACCAAGTTTCATTATTATGAACCCAGTAAAAAAGGATGGTGTAAACATGGCAATTACATGCCACTGAATAACTGAAGCACTAGCTTCATCGCCAAGTTTACATACGTTTACTATTTGGAGAGGAGTAGCTGTCATAATAAAGCTCATTAGTGAATAACCTATTGCAGCAGCTAAAATTGCTATGATTAGTTGTTTTTGAAATAAAATAGAACTTAATGGTCTAATAGGATTTTGATTTAATTTTGGTTTTTCTATTTTAATAAATACTAAAATTATAAAATTTAAAATCTGAATAAGTGCTGCAAATAAATAAGATGCTAAGTAAATATAATTAGGAAAAAAATCAAACGAATATTTAGAAATTTCAGGACCGACAATAGCTGCAATTACACCACCAGCTAAAACTAATGAAATGGCTTTGCTTTTCAAATTTGAAGAAACATTATCCGCTGCAGCATAACGATAAAATTGCTGATTAGCCTGAGAGAAGCCTAAAAGAATGGACCCTAAAATAAATAGTGAAAAGCTTTTACTTAAAATTGAAAAAGCTATTATTAGGCAACCTATGAAAGCACACAATGCTCCTATTAAAAACATTGGTCTTCTTCCAAACTTACCCATTAACAAAGAAACTGGTATCAAAGTTAAAGCAATGGTAAGAAACTGAAGTGACAAAGGTATTGTTGCCAAAGCAGAATTTGTAGACAAAATAGTCCCAACCAAACCAGTGTTTATCATATTAATATTAGTGGTTGTAATAGATAAACCTTGAGCAATGGATAGAATTAATGTGTTTCTTTTTTCTAATTGCAACTACTTATTGTCTTTATAAAGAGATAATATTAACTTTATTTTACTTCTATTCTATAAAATTTTCATGGAGATAGATTTGGAAACGTATTCTGGCCCCGGACCTAAAAATCTTATAACAGATGTTATAGGAGTGCAAGTGGGACATGCGGAAGATATTAAAATTGGCACTGGTGTCACAGTAATATCAAGTACAAAACCCTTCTCAACTTCAGTTGATGTTCGAGGTGGAGGTCCTGGTACAAGAGAAACGGATATGTTAAGTTTAGAAAACTCTATTGGCCGATCAGATGCTATAGTGCTGTCTGGAGGATCAGCCTATGGTTTAGATGCCTGCTCTGAAATACAAGATTTACTTAGACAAGATGAAAAAGGTTATCAATTAGGAAAAGCAATTATTCCACTTGTACCAGGAGCAGTTATTTTTGATCTCAATATTAATGAAAATCCACCTTTAAATGAAATAGGAAAACCGTCAATTTGGAGAAAGCTTGCAAATAAAGCATATAAATCCATGGGGCAAGATTTTCAGCAAGGTTCATATGGTGCAGGCTGTGGAGCAACTACTGCTACTTTAAAGGGAGGACAAGGTTCAGCGTCTTGGGTACAAAAATATTCTAATGGACAAGAATTTACTGTTGGCGCAATAGTCATAAATAATGCTGTTGGAAATCCATTACTTAACGAAGGTCCTCATTTTTTATCTGGATTTTTAGAGCTTCAAAACGAATTTGGTGGCTATGGTGCATCTTCTGCAAATTATGATCATATTTTAAGATCAAAAAGAATTCCATCTTCACTTGGATATTCCAGCACTTTTAATAATATCGCAAGCAATACTATTATTGGTGTTGTGGCTACTGATGCCCCCCTAACAAGAGCTAATTTAAAAAGAATGGCAATTATGGCACATGATGGAATTGCTAAATCGGTAAGTCCATCTCATACACCAATGGATGGAGATACTATTTTTGCTATTTCTACAAACACTAATCCAAAAAAAGAAATTTTAGAAAACTCTGATATTCTAGCTTTGGGTTCTAGGGCTAGTGATTGCTTAGCAAGAGCATGTAATAAAGGAGTATACGAGGCCACTAGTATAGGCCTATCAAAGCCTGCATGGAAAACATTATTTGAAAAGTTATAGTTTTGGTGTTTAATCTTTTAAATTAAGCGCTTCCGCTTTTTTCTTAAGACGCCAATAGAAAATACAAGCAATAGGTATGCTGCATAAATATACAACAACTATAATTATAAAACCTCTAATAGGGTTGCTTATTATAGCGTTGCTTAAAAGTGCCAAAACTATCAACAAGGGTATTACAAATGACTTTGGAATTTGAAACACTTTTCCAGAAAAAGTGGGAAGATTACTAACCATGGCAACTGAGATAAAACCTATCCATAATCCAACAATTTCAAAAGACTTTAAATTGTACATCTGCAAATATTCTTCAATTGCAATTGGAAACAATAATAAAAAAGCTGCTGCTGGTGTTGGAACGCCATTAAAATAGTTTTTAGCATAACTTGGCCTTTCAGATAACTCTGAATTAAACCTAGCCAACCTAAGTCCAGAACAAATCACAAACAAAACAATTACAATCCAAAATAAGTTTCCTTGCGGTTTATCCATCCATAAATAAACACTAAATGCAGGAACAGCTCCAAAAACAACAAAATCTGATAATGAATCAAGGTGCATTCCAAACTCACTTGTTGACTTTAACAGCCTTGCAACTCTTCCATCAAGCATATCAAAAACAGAAGCTATTATTATCATTATAATAACACTATCCCAGTTATTAAATAAAGCTTGGTACATAGCTTGCAAACCAAAAATAAGGGCACAAATTGTTAGAAAATTTGGAAGCATCCAAACAACTGAAAAGCGTCTAGGTCTTGTTTGCAATGCTTTCTTTGCAAATTTAAACCCTTTACTTGTCATCAGTATTCCTCTTTACTGATTTACTGCTTTTAGTGAAATCAGCTATTATAGTTTCACCAGCAATCATTTTCTGACCAACTAAAACCATTGTAGAAGCATCTGAAGGAAAATAAATATCAACCCTACTTCCAAATCTAATTAGTCCAAATATATCACCAGATTTAAGTGTTGAACCTATATCTACATCACATATTATTCTTCTTGCCACTAAGCCAGCGATTTGAACAAAAGCAATCTTTTTCCCATTTTCAGTATCCATACCAAGTATTAGTCTCTCATTGTCAGATGATGCTTTGTCTAAACTTGCATTTAGAAATGCTCCAGGAATATATTTTTTATAAGAAATTATACCAGACATTGGGGATCTATTAACATGAACATCAAAGACGTTCATAAAAACACAAATTCTTGTCCAGTCACCTTCAGGCAAACCAATTTCTTCGGCTGGAACTACTTTTGAAATTTCAATAACTCTTCCATCTGCAGGTGAGATAATAAGATTGTTTTTGTTAGTGCCAGATAATGCTGGGGTTATACGTTCAGGGTTTCTAAAAAAGTAAGTACACCATAGAGTTAAAACTATTCCTACAAAATATAAAGGGCTCCATAACCATCCGATTATAACTGTAAATACAAAAAAGATAGCAATAAATGGAATGCCCGCAGGATGTATGGGTGTAAAAATTGATGTTTTGATGGATTCAATAATATTCATTTTTATAAGCAAAATTAAAGATTAGATTTAGTTAAAATTTTATAAACTTTATTATTTATTGAGTATGTTATATTATAAAATAGGAATTTTTAATACAAAAAGATATTTACACTAGTTATTGGAAGAAAATTGAATAAAGTTAAAGAAAAAAAATTGATGGCAATAAAATCTGAAATATCAAAAATAACTAAATTAGTATCTTCAAGCACTAATAAAGATATTGAAGACGGAAATATTAAAAATATTGAAAGTGATACTCTTACCCTTACTAAAATAGTAGATAACGTTTCTGTTGAAAAAGAAAGGCAGAGCTTAATAAATATTACTGAAGAATTGAGTAATGTAAGAAAAATTCTTGCCGCGCAGGAAATTGTTCTTAAAGACATATTATTAAATTTAAAAAAAGATTAATAAATCTCACTCAATTTTACTTATTATATAAAAAATATAACAAAATAGTTCTGTTAAAAAAACTGTATCTTTTTTAGTTCTGTGTTATATATTGAGTGCTAGTTATTAAATTAGTGGAGGTATATATGCGTTTTTTAAAAAACAATATCTTGCTTTTGACGTTTTGTTTTTTAGTAAGCGTTATTTCGTTTGATCCCAAGAATGTTCTAGCTGGAGGAGATCCATCCATAAAAGATCTCAAAGTTAACGATAAATCAAATAATATTAAACAAAATAGAGAATATTTAAAAAATCAAAAAGATTTATCCTCTACAAAACAATTAAGTAATAATGGTCAGAACCAATCTGGTAATAAAAATAATGATGGCAACGTAGAAGCTGCCGGCTTTGCTGCCATTGAAGATGTGCCTCTTATAATAGACTTGTCATCAGTAACAGACTCTGATGGGATGGGAACTGTTAGTGTTCAATGGCAAATTTCATCTGATGAAAATAAATGGACCAATATAAGTGGTGCCACTAACCAATCATTTACCCCTCGTCAAGTACATGTAGGAAGAAAACTTCGTGTTGCTATTTCTTATGTTGACGGTCAAGGCAACTTGGAACCGCTTTTAAGCCCACCCTCTACACCTGTTAGAAATGTAAATGACAAACCAACTGGATCAGCAAGGCTTATTGGATCGCCAGTCGAAGATAGTGCTCTTGTTGTTGACACTTCTAGTATAGCAGATGAGGACGGGATAGGTGGCTTTGATATTACATGGCAACGATCTACTACAAAATCTTCTTGGGAGGCATATCCAGCAAACCAAGATGAAGTGCTTAGATTAGGCCAAGGTCAAGTTGGCTACTCATATAGAGCTGTAGTTTCATATGTTGATTCACATGGAACAAGAGAGGTTCTTTACACTAACCCATCAGAAACTATTGATAATCTAGATGACCCTGTTCAGGGTGAAGTTGTAATTGAAGGAACTCCTCGAGAAGGTGTTACTCTTAGAGCTTTATCAGAATCACTTTCTGATGAGGATGGTATAGCCTCAATTTCTATCAGTTGGGAAACATCTAAAGATGGAAGAAATTGGGTTGGTGTGAATAGTTTAAGTGGACCTATCCTAGCTTTAAATCAATCTTTAGTTGGATCACAGGTTAGAGCAAGAGTGGCTGTAGTTGATAATTTTGGTATTGAGACAATACTTTATAGCCAAGCAACTCGAACTGTAGAAAATGTAAACAATAGGCCCTCAGGTAGAATAATAATAAGAAGAGTTGGTGAATAATATTTTCACAAATATTAACTTTTATATATTTTTATTAAAAATGCATCCGTATAAGCTTGTATTCTATCCAGAAAAGATCATATTAATTTTATGTACATTCAATCAATGGAGTATGTTTGATGAAAAACAATCATGATATTAATGATTTAGGGACAAATATAATTTCATTTAAGAAGTACAAAGATAAAAAACCAGATATGATTTCTTCAACTATTGCTGCTATTATTGCAATAAAAATTGATCACCCTGAGGATATAAGCCCAGAAGATTTTCTCATAAATAAACTCGAAAACATTGAAAACACTGAGGTTTTAGCTTTTGAAGATGCACTTGATAATGAAGCTATGGGATTAACTACAAAAGATGCACAGAATGAAGCATCTAATGATGCTTAATTTATATAGGGGTTATTTAACTTCAGAATAATAACAATCATTTATTTTTGGTAAGCTTCCAAATTTGTGGCAATAATAATGCTGCTAAAATAACTTTGTATAAATCACCAATGATGAAAGGTGAAAATCCCTTAAGAAGAGCAAAACTAAAACCTTTTAAAAGACTTAGCTGCAAGATTCCAAAAGAATAGATTATAAGCATACCAATTAGCATAGCTAAGATCGATTTTAGAAATAATTTTCCCCATCCCCTATCTGCTAATTCTCCCAATACTATAGAAGCTATCAAAAACCCAAACAAGAAGCCACCTGTTGGACCCATTAAGTAAGGTAATCCTCCTCCATAAGCAAATACTGGAAGACCAATCATTCCTTGAAACAAATATAAACCTACTGATCCAACAGCGATGTTCCTCCCACATAGCATGGCAATCATTAAAATAGCTAAAGGCTGAAGTGTCATTGGCACAGGGTATAAGTTTACCTTAATTTTTGCAGAGACAATTAATAATAGACTACAAATGATAATAGTGAAGACATTGGTTAAGGTAGAGAATTTTAAATCACCTTTATTTCTAAACACAAAACTTTCAATCCAGTTAGGTCTATATACTTTATCATTCATTAGAAAAACCTTATTATTGTAACTATTTAAATATTAATATTTATGAATAGATTTATAACATATAATATTTTTTAATAAAATTATATTTTACAGGTAAAAATAATGAGTGAAATTGATGACATTTTAACACCAATGAGTGTTTGGTTAAAAGAAAACAGAAAAGTTTCTCTTGCTACGGTTATCTCTACTTGGGGAAGTTCTCCTAGACCAGTTGGTGGACAAATGGCAATTGATAGCAATGGTGAAATAATAGGGTCAGTTTCTGGAGGATGTATAGAGGGGGCTGTAATAACGGAAGGTATAAATTCTATAAATGACGGTAAAACCAGAGTTAAAGATTATGGCATTTCAAATAATATGGCTTGGGAAGTTGGTTTAGCCTGTGGTGGTGAGTTAAAAGTTCTTATACAACCTCTCGATATTCAAGATAAAATAGTATTTTCCATAGTAGACAATATAAAAAATAGAGAAGCAGTTAAATTAAGAATAGATTGCTCTAATGGATTAAGAATCATTGATAATACTCTTACAAATCAAACAAGTTTGTATGATAAAGAGAAAAATGAATTCATACACGTCATAGATCCTAAGCCTAGGCTTTTTGTTGTGGGCGCTGTCCATATTGCACAAGCTTTAATATCGCTAGCAGCTATAACTGATTTTGAAATAATTTTAATTGACCCAAGAGAACATTTTGCAACAGAGAAAAGATTTCCAAATTGTAAAATTTTAACAGAATGGCCTGACATTGCTCTATCACGTTTTAATCTTGATAAGTCTACACATTTAGTAACTTTGACACATGATCCTAAAATAGATGATCCTGCTTTAATATATTCTCTTAAGAAAAATATAGGTTACATTGGTTCATTAGGCAGTAAAAAAACACATCAAAAGAGATGCGAGAGACTGACATCACTTGGCTTTTCTGATAATGATATTAACAAAATTCACGCTCCAATTGGACTAGACATAAAAGGTAAAACTCCAGCAGAAATTGCAGTTTCCATTATAGCTGAAATAATTAGCTTTAGACGTAAAAGTCATGATAGCAATTAAACCAAAAGAGCATTTAATCAAAAAAATAGTGTTAGCAGCCGGTTTGAGCAAAAGATATGGTAAGAAAAACAAACTAACTGAAGTTTTTAATGGGAAGCCGTTAATTAAAAACACAATCGATGTTTTATTAGAAATTTTCGATCCTGAAGAAATATTGTTAGTGTTAGGTCATCAACATAAAAAAATAATTAAGTTACTTAATAATTCTAAAATAAACATTATTCATAATATTAACTACGATAAAGGTATTGGTACTTCTATCTCAACAGGAATAAAACAACTAGAATCTTATATTGAAGGTGTAATGATTATTCCTGCAGACATGCCTCTTTTATGCAAAGAAGATTTCAAAAAATTAGAATTAAAGTTTTTAGAATTTAATTGTAAAAAAGTCATTTTACCTCAATACAATTCTAATATTGGTAATCCAGTTATACTTCCAAAAAGTTATTTTCAAATTCTTGAAAGCCTAAATGAAGATTATGGAGCAAGATCCCAAATAAAAAATAAAGACGTAATTACTGTAAATACAGGAATTGGCACGATATTAGACGTAGATACCGAAGAAGAATTTAAAAAAGCTAAAAAATATTTTAAGAGTTAAGAAGCCGCTCTAGCAGCTTTCTTTCTTTCATGTTCTTTTAAAAATTTTTTCCTAATTCTAATACTTTTGGGCGTAACTTCTACCAACTCATCATCATTAATAAATTCTAGCGCAAATTCTAATGTAACATTAATAGGTGTCGTCAATGTAACAGCTTCATCATTCCCAGACGCCCTAACGTTAGTTAACTGCTTCCCCTTAAGAGGGTTTACAACCAAATCATTGTTTCTACTATGTATTCCTATTATCATACCTTCATAAACTTCTAACCCATTCTCAATAATCATTTTACCTCTTTCTTGGAGGTTAAATAATGCATACGGTAGTGCTTTACCTTGTCCTATAGATATTAAAGCTCCATTTCTTCTGCCGGTGCTTAAACCTTGAATGATTGGACCGTATTTATCAAAAGTATGATAGAGAAGTCCGGAGCCAGAAGTTAGAGTTAAAAACTCTGATCTAAAACCTATAAGTCCTCTACTTGTCATATTATAATCTAAGCGAACTCTTCCTTTGCCATCAGGAACAATGTCTAACAATTGGGCTTTTCTTTCTCCCATTTTCTCCATAATTTTACCCTGATGTATTTCTTCAACATCTATCGTTACATTTTCATATGGCTCTTTGTTTATATTATCTATTTTTTTGGTAATAACTTCTGGAGAAGAAACTCCCATTTCAAAACCTTCTCTTCTCATATTCTCTATAAGAATTGACAAATGAAGTTCACCCCTACCAGAAACTCTAAATTTATCAGGATTGTCAGTATCCTCAACTCGAAGAGCCACATTTGTTTTTAATTCTTGATGCAATCGATCTCTGATAGATCTACTAGTAACTAATTTGCCCTCTTGACCAGCAAATGGACTATCATTTACCTGGATAATCATGCTTAAGGTAGGTTCATCAACTGACAGTTTATCTAAGGCTTCAAATTTTCCAAGTTCGCATATAGTGTCAGAAATTTTTAATTCCCCTAAACCACTTATTGCAACAATATCTCCAGCAGTCGCCTCATCTACTTCTTTCTTTTCAAGTCCATGAAAATTCATTATTTGTAAAATTTTTCCAGAACGAATGTCTCCTGCTACATTTCCAATAGATACTTGTTGACCCTTCTTTAATTGCCCTCTTCTAATACGACCAGTACCTATTAGACCAACATAACTAGAGTAACTAAGTGCAGATATTTGCATTTGCAAAGGCCCAGAAATATCTACATTAGGGTAAGAAACATTATTAATTATAGTTTCAAAAATAGTATCCATATTATCTTTTTTATTGGACAAATCATCTGTTGCCCAACCTTGAATAGCAGATGCATAGACTACTGGGAAATCAAGTTGGTTTTCATCTGCTCCCAATCTATCAAAAAGATCAAATGTCTGGTCAAGAACCCAATCTGGTCTAGCCCCATCTCTATCAACTTTATTTATGACAACAATTGGACGCAAGCCAGCTTGAAGAGCTTTTTTTGTAACAAAGCCAGTTTGTGGCATGGGGCCATCTACAGCATCAACTAATAATAAAACAGAATCCACCATTGAAATAACTCTTTCAACTTCTCCACCGAAGTCGGCATGTCCTGGCGTATCAACAATATTAATCCTAAAATTTTTCCAATTTAAACCAGTATTCTTTGATAAAATAGTAATGCCTCGCTCTTTTTCCAAATCGTTTGAGTCCATCACTCTTTCAACTGTTTCAGCATGAGCAGCAAATGTGCCTGATTGTTGAAGTAAAGTATCAACAAGAGTTGTTTTTCCATGATCAACGTGGGCTACAATTGCAATATTTCTTATCAATTTTATTTTGTCTTCTGGAGTAATACTATCGGTCATTTAAAGCTCTAATTTATATATTTAATTAAAAGACGCTTATATATACCTTTAAGGATATATTTGTCACTAAATAAAAAAAATAATGAGTATGATTGATACCTTAGCTCTCAAGAATAGTTAGGCAAATACATCCTCTTTATCTTCTATAACTGCATCTATTTTCTGAGTTTTAAGAGCCATGGCAAGTAAAGGTGGAACCATAAGCAAAGTTAAAATTGCGGAGGTAGCCAAACCACCAAACACAACAGTACCAATTCCTCTATATAATTCTGATCCAGAACCTGGAAAAACAACTAATGGTATCAATCCAAATAAACTTGTAAGAGTAGACATGAATATTGGCCTAATTCTATTTCTAGTTGCTTCAGTTATAGCTTCAGAAATTTTCATACTCTCGTATTTTATGTGCCATAAAGTTTGTTCGACCATTAAAATAGAATTATTAACTACAATACCAGCCAAAATTATGAAACCTAACATAGTCAACATATCCAAAGGCTGAGGTTGAAACTTATTTAAGATAACAAGTGCCATAACTCCTCCAGCACCCGCTATTGGCACTGTTATCATTATTACAATTGGAAGAATGAAAGATCTCATCAAGACTGTAAGTAATAAAAATATAACAAATAGTGCTATCATGACATTATTTTTCATTGCAATCCAAGTTCTTTCTAATTCACTCGCCGCACCAGAAAGATTTATAGAAACTCCATCAGGAATTTCTTTAGAAATGGGATCGACAACTAAATTTTGAAGTTTTAACACAGCATCTTCTAAAGAGATACTCTCATCGGGTCGTAATTGAAGCGTTATCACTCTTCTTCCAGACAATCTTTTTATTTGCTCTGGAACACCTATTAATTTAATCTCAGCAACCTGAGATAATCTAACTAACTCACCTGTTTTTGTTATTAAAGGTAAATCCTTTAAATTATCAATTTTACTTACATTCGCCTTATCTGATGTTAAAACTAGATCTATTAATCTTCCTTCAAAAGGAATTTCTGTAACTCTTACACCATCATTATATACATCTAGTGACTGTGCAAAATCTCTAGCAGACATTCCAATATTCGCCAACTTTTCTGGAATAGGATTGATCATAACCTGAGGGGAACCAGTACCCATTTGAGGGATAGATCTTACTTGATGCCCTTCTCTTGGTGAAAACTCGTTTCTAACAGCTCTCATTACTTTTTGGGCCGTTGGTTGTATTAAATCTAGAGAAGGTCCAGTTATTTCTAATTGAATTACTCTAGCTCCCCCAACAGACCTACCAAACAAAGAAGCTTGCTGTGCAAAAGCTCTAGCACCTGGCTGTGATCTTATAGGTTGAGTAAGAACTGGTAAAATTTCTTTAACTCTTTTGGGATTTTCCGTGGCAGCGCCTGCAAAGGCCCCTCCTGAATAGGCAACAAAGAAAAATCTGTCTATTTTTGGTTTACCATAAGGACCATCTTTTTCAGCTTCCCAGAGAGGTTGTGCTGCTTTTTCCATTGCCCGTGAAATGTCAATGGTTGCTTCTTTATTATAACCTGGAGGAACCATAATGCGTGCAAATACAAAGTTTCTATTTCCATCTGGCAAATAATCAAGCGGGGGCAAAAAATAAAAAATACTTAACCCTGCAGTAATGATTAGCCCCAAAACAACAGAAAGACCCCACTTCAGAGACTTGGTTGACCATATTG
>JADHRC010000033.1 GCA_016777645.1 Alphaproteobacteria bacterium | reverse complement strand
AAAACTAAATGAATATCCAGATAGAAGAGCAGTACTAAATGATATTACTTGTGATAGCGATGGTATGATTAATAAATTTGTTCTCAAAGATGGCATCTCTAACACTATTCCTCTTCATAGCATTGAAGAAAACAAAGATTATTTTTTAGGAGTATTTTATATCGGAGCTTACCAAGAAACTCTTGGCGATCTTCACAACTTGTTTGGTGATACAAATGTTGTAACAATAAAACTAAAAGATGATGGAGGATATCAACTTTTACATGAACAGGAAGGTGATACTATTTCAGAAGTTCTTTCTTATGTTGAATATGAGCCGAAAGATATTATCAATAGATTCAAGCGCATTGTAGAGGATGCAGTTAGAAGTAGAGACTTATCATTGTCAGAAAGAAAAGAATTAACTCTTTCATTTAAGGAGTCTATTTCTGGCTATACTTATTTTGAAAAGTAATAAAAATAAATTTTAAGGAGATTGTAATGAATACAGTTTTAGTCATTGGCGCTGGCGGGGTAAGTAATGTAACTGTTCATAAAATGGCATCAGTTTCAAGCATTTTTAATAAAATTGTGTTAGCAAGCCGAACCATCAGTAAATGTAAAGGCATTCAAGAAAGTGTTAAAAAAAAATATGGCGTTGACATAGATATTGTTTCTTTAGATGCCGATAATATTGACGAAACAATTTCATTGATTAATAAGCATAACCCATTTGTGGTAGTTAATTTAGCTCTTCCATATCAAGATCTTAACATAATGGAGGCCTGCCTATCTACAAGCACTCATTATTTAGATACTGCCAACTATGAGCCCAAAGAAAATGCAAAATTTGAATATAAGTGGCAATGGGATTATCAACAAAAATTTAAAGAAAAAGGACTAATGGCTTTATTAGGTTCAGGGTTTGATCCTGGGGTAACAAACGTTTTTACTGCTCATACAAAAAAACACCATTTGGATAATATTGAATATTTGGATATTCTAGATTGTAATGATGGTGATCACGGGCACCCATTTGCAACTAATTTTAATCCCGAGATCAATATAAGGGAAGTTACATCAGACAGTAAGCACTGGGAGAATAACGAGTGGAAAGTGGGACCTGCATTGAAAAATAAAGTTTCTTTTGATTTTCCTGAAATTGGACCCAAAAATATGTACTTAATGTATCATGAAGAACTAGAAAGTCTTATTAAACATTTCCCAGAAATTAAAAAAGCCAGATTCTGGATGACGTTTGGTGATAGCTATTTAAAGCATTTAGAAGTTCTTCAAAATATTGGCATGACATCCATTAAACCAATTAAGTATAACGACATAGATATCGTCCCTCTACAATTTTTAAAAAGCATTCTTCCTGATCCAGGAAGCCTTGGAAGTCTTACTAAAGGTAAAACTTGCATTGGAACCATTATAACTGGAAAGAAAAACAATTTAGAAAAAACATTTTATACTTACAACATATGTGATCATGAAAAATGTTTTGAAGAGGTTGGTAGTCAGGCAATTTCTTATACAACTGGAGTACCTGCGATGATAGGTGCCATGCTGATGCTTGAAAAAAAATGGTTCAAACCTGGTGTATGGAATATGGAACAATTTGACCCTGATCCATTTATGGAACTTCTTAACAAACATGGTTTACCAACAAAAACTATGGAATTAAACAGTCCTGTCAATTTCTAGAGAAAAAAATGTTCCAAACAATGGGGGGAAACCCTAGAAACTTTAACAAACTTGATTTTTATTCATTACCTAGTCCATGTTTTGTTATAGATAAGAAAGCATTGCAAGATAACTTAGAAATTTTACATGGATTAAAAGAAGATACTGAAGTAAAAATTCTTCTAGCTTTAAAAGCATTCTCAACTTTTTCTCTAGCTCCTTTAATTTCAAGCTATCTAGATGGCTGTTGCAGCTCTGGATTATATGAGACAAAATTAGCAAAAAAATATTTTAAAGGAGAGATCAGTACATTTTCTCCAGCTTTTAAAAAAGATGAATTTAATGAAATTGCACAAATAACAGATCATGTTATTTTTAATTCATTAACCCAAATAAAGGATTTTATAGATATTGCAAACAAATTTAACAATCAAATTGGTGTTCGAATTAACCCTGTTTATTCAGAGGTTAAAAATGAGAAATATAGTGCTGCAAGTTTAAATTCAAGATTAGGAATTCATGTAGGAGACTTAAAAAATGTTGATTTTCAACAACTTTCAGGAATTCATATTCATGCATTATGTGAACAAAATTTTAAACCGTTAGAAAATACCTGGAACCATATTAGTGAAGCTATTTTACCACTATCAAAGCACCTTAAATGGATAAATCTAGGAGGTGGTCATCATATCACAAGACAAGATTATCAAATCAAACAATTAAAAAAGTTCTTAAAAAAAACTTCATCCCAAACTAATACTCAATTATACATTGAGCCAGGTGAAGCGGTCGTTTTAGATTCCGGCATATTAGTGGGTGAAATCATTGATAGCTTTAAACCCAACAACCCCCTTTCTTCATATATGGCCATAACTGATATAAGCGCAACATCCCATATTCCAGATGTAATTGAAGCGCCATATAGACCAGCATTGCTGAATGAACCTAAGACAGGCTATAAAATCCAATTGGGAGGTCCTAGTTGTTTGGCTGGAGACAATATTGGTATTTATAATTTTAAAGAAATTCCTAAAGTTGGCGATAGAATAGCCCTTCTTGATCAAGCACATTATACAATGGTTAAAACAAGTTTTTTTAATGGTATAAAAATGCCTTCTATAGCCATTTGGGATAGCACCACAAATGATATAGAAATAATAAAAAAGTTTTCCTATGAGGATTTCGAAAAAAAATTATCTTAATAATTTTAAAGTAGGTGAAAAATGAATAAAAGTTTTCTCAATTCTGAACTTACGGAAAATGAAAAAAATATAAATCTTGCTAAATTTCATATTATACCAGTTCCTATAGAAAAAACTGTTTCATATGGAAAAGGCACTCGTATGGGACCTCAAGCAATAATAGATGCAAGTAATGAACTTGAACGATTTGCTGGTAATAGCGAACCGTGCTTAGAAGGTATTTATACGCATCCTTTTGTAGATTGCAGTAAACCAATTACGAATATAATGAGTGAAGTTGAAGGAATTACTCAATCTATTAGTGCCAGAAATAAAATACCTGTTACCTTGGGTGGAGAACATAGTATCACCTATTCAGCAGTAAATGGAATATTCAAAGGTTTAAAATTATTAAATAAAAATGAGATAGGTATAATTCAAATCGATGCTCATGCAGATTTAAGAGAAAAATACGAGAATGAAATTCATTCTCACGCTAGCGTTATGTATTTACTTGCTAACGAAGCCTATAAAATTGCTCAATTTGGTGTTAGAGCTCTTAGTAATGAAGAAGTTAATAACAGAAATAAATTTAATATTATTTCTTTTACCGTAGAACAGATTCACAAAAATAATGAGATAGAACTACCTGATAGTTTTCCAAAAAAAATATATATTACCTTTGATTTAGATGGACTTGATCCATCAATTATGCCTGCCACAGGCACCCCTGTTCCAGGCGGGTTAGGCTATTATGAAAGTTTAAAATTAATTGAATATCTTATTAAAGGAAGAGAAGTAGTTGGCTTGGATATAGTCGAACTATCACCAATTAAAGGTTTTCTGGCTTATGATTTTACAGCAGCAACTTTGATTTATAAAATAATGGAGTTAATTAACTTAAATAAATAATTATAGAATTAATAATTTTGAAGCCATTTTTCTGCATCTAAAGCTGCCATACACCCCATACCTGCTGCAGTAACAGCTTGCCTATAAATTTTATCAACACAATCCCCTGCTGCAAAAACACCATCTACATTAGTAAATGTTGTTCCAGGATTTTGTGCAATAATATACCCCTCATTATCCATATCAAGAACGCCTTCAAATGCTTGTGTAGAAGGACTATGACCAATAGCAACAAAAACTCCTTCAACATTTACAATCTCAGTCCTGTCTGAGTCCACAGAAGTCAGCTGGATAGAATTCACACCACTTTCGTTTCCCTTAATTTCACTTACGATATTATTCCAGATTATGCTTATATTATTTCGCTCGAATAATCTTTTTTGTAAAATTTTTTCTGCTCTCAATTCATTCCTTCTATGAATCAAGGTTACTTTCGAACAAATATTAGAAAGATACAATGCTTCCTCAACAGCAGTATTTCCTCCACCGATCACAGCAACTTCTTTATTTTTGTAAAAAAAACCATCACAAGTTGCACATGCAGAAACGCCCTTGCCGTTGAAATCACTTTCACTCTTAAGTCCAAGCCATTTTGCTTGAGCACCTGTTGCCACGATTACTGTTTGGGATTCAAAGACTTTATTTGAATCTAAATTAATTATTTTTTTATTTTTATTAAATTCAACGCTAGTAACAATATCACTAATTATTCTAGCTCCAACTTTTTTTGCTTGCAATCTCATTTGTTCCATCATCCATGGGCCTTGTACTACATCAGCATACCCAGGATAATTTTCAACATCAGTAGTAATCGTCAATTGACCACCTGGTTGAATACCTTCAATAACTAGAGGTTCCAAATTTGCCCTAGCTGCATAAATAGCAGCTGATAGCCCGGCAGCCCCGGAGCCAATAATTATAACTTTTTCTTTTTGGTTAATCATCCTACTTTTCTATGCCCTTTAAAAACAATTGTTCTTTTGCCATTCAAAAATACTCTCCTTTCCGAGTGAGCTTTTAAAGCTCTATATAAAACCCTAGACTCTATGTCTCTTCCTATAGAGACCAAATCATTTGGCATCATCTCATGATCTACTTCTTGTGTATCCTGCTCAATAATAGGGCCCTCATCAAGATCTTTAGTTACATAATGAGCTGTAGCTCCAATCACTTTCACTCCCCTCTCAAAAGCTTGATGATAAGGCTTCGCACCTTTAAAACTAGGTAAGAAACTATGGTGTATATTTATAATCTTACCTTCAAACTCATTTGTAAAATTTTCTGATAATACCTGCATATATCTTGCTAACACAATAAGCTGGACTTCATTTTCATAAATTATCTTTTTTATTTCCTTTTCTTGTTCTATTTTATTTTCTTTTTCAACTGGTAAATAATAAAAAGGTATATTAGAAAATTTTGCAATTTCTTCAGCAACATTATGATTTGAAATTATAGCTTTAATATTTAAGCTTAATGACTTATTTCTAACTCTAAACAAAAGATCATTTAAGCAATGATCAAACTTTGAAACAAGCAAAATAGTACTCATTTTATTTTCAATTTCAGATAACAAAAATTCTGCATTGAGTTCAGATGATAATGCAACTAAGTTACTGGTTAAATCAGCTAATTTTTTTTGATCGAAGAGTGTAAAACTTTGTCTTATAAAAAAGTTTCCATTCAAAGTGTCTGTAAATTGTTTAGATTCAACAATGTTGCATTTAAATTTTGCTAACATGGATGAAATCTTAGCAACAATACCAATTTGATCTTTGCATGATAAAGTAAGGATATGAGTTTCTATTTTATTAATCATGCATATTTAATACATTTTTTATAGTAATCAAACAACATGATAAGTTTAATTTCTTAAAAATTTTCTAGATATTTCATAAAATTCGTCAGGTTTCTCAACATGTAAAAAATGTCCCGCATTATTAATTTTTTGAAAAGAAGTGTTATTAAAATACTCTTTAAATACATCAAAATATTGATTTTTTACATAGTCACTATTTTCACCATAAATACATAATAACTTATTATCTACTGCAGATTTATTATTAAAATTTGGAAAAGATCTAAGTTCCCCCATAGAATTTTTAATTACCTTTAAGTTTATTGACCAGTCATAAATACCATCTACCAACTCTAAATTCTGCAAGAGAAAAGCTCTTAAAAATTTTTCATTTATATATTTAGACAAAATTTCATCTGCATGATTTCTATTCTTAATCAAGTTTGTTTCTAAACTTAATAAAATATCTATTATTATTTGATTATCTTCTGGATAATTTATAGGAGCTATATCTGCAACTACTAGTTTATTTATTAAATGTTGGCATGATAATGCCAACACCATCGCTACTTTTCCACCCATAGAATGTCCCAACAAGTCAATCTTCTGAATCTTTAGATATTCTGCAAGCTCTACAATATCATATGCCATTGAAAGATATGAGTGTTCATTTTTAAAATCATTCCCTCCATGATTTCTTAGATCAACAGTTATAACAATTTGATCTTTATAAGAACTGAATTTTTTAGCGAATGATTGCCAGTTTTTGCCTCTTCCAAACAAGCCATGTAAAATAAATAAAATCTGATTTTTGTTTATATCAAATGAAAATTCTTCTGAATCTTGAACTAAAAGTTTTCCATTTTTATAAACTTGAAAATTTATCATTAGTCACAACTTTTCTAATCAATGTATTTTTTAAAATTATAATAATATTGTCGTAAAGTATATTAGTGTTTAAATGAAACTTAGGTATTTAAAATGGGTCAAGTTATTAATGTAAATTTTAATGAATCATTAAATAAAGATTTTTCTGATTACAAAGAAAAATTAATAAGGATAAGAGATGATATTGAAGCTCACCTTCATCACGAAACTTTAAAAGAAGGTGATGAACTAGCTGTGGCTCTTGCGGCAGGAAGATACGCAACTATGAAATTAGTTCAATTAACAGGAGAGGGTGAAACTTTAAATTTTGTAAATGACTGTATAAAAACTTCTTTAAAAGTATGATTAGTTTATCAAGAAATTCTAGTTATACTTCCTGAAACCTCTGCACCCAAATCTATTGAGAGAGCATTCGTTTTAAGATTACCTTCAACTTTTGCGCTACTGGCAACATTTAAAGTATTAGCTGAAACTTCACCCTTTACAAACCCACCAAGCGTAACTTTATCCGCAACTAAATTTCCATCAAATATACTATTAGCTTCTAAAAGAACATCCTTGGCTCTAAGCTCTCCTTTGAATCTACCAGCCAAAACAACTGAAGAGCCAGCAGAATCAAGGTTCCCCTCCATAACCAATTCTTCTGAGATATATGTAATTTCACTCATAATTTAATCCTTTTTAAAAATTTTATTTTTCATTAGTTTGTTCTTCTAAAACTTCGTCATCATTTTGATCATTTTCATCAACTTTTTGACTATTAGTCTCATTCCAATTATGAACCACTCTACAATTTAAGGCAGCGCCTCTATCCATTTGTAATGATTTGTAATGAACTTCACCACTAATGCGAGATGTTTCCGTAAGCCAAACACTTTCTGCTTGCATTTTACCTTCATATTCACCTGCAATTACAACTAAATCAGAATCAACTGCTCCAATAAACTTTCCTGTAGAACCTATTGTAACTTTTTCAGTTGTTAAATCAGCTTCAACATAACCATTAATTTCGATAGATTTCGCATTAGAAATTTTTCCAGTAAATCTCGCACCAGAACCTAAAACTGCCTGTTTATTAGCCATCCATGATCTCCTTTATTTTTTATTTTGTTTTTTCCCAATTTGTGCTTCTACTATTGCACCTTCTTCAATCGAAATATTTTCATAAAAGACTTCCCCTGAAATTTTTCCTGTAGATTTGACAGAAACTACATCTCCTAAAATCTGTCCATCACATTTTCCAGATACAGTTATTACATCAGCTTCAACATTCCCTTTTAATGAACCAGTACCCTCAACATTCAAGCTATGGCACTTGATATCTCCTACAACTGAACCTAATAAAATCAAGTTACCTTCAGCAGAAATTTTTCCTTTAATTTTCATGTCACTAGAGATAATTGATTTTGCAGTTTCAGTTTCGTTTGTTCTTCCTAACATTATGGAAATTCCTTTTCCTACTTTTAAATTAAAATTATCATTACCTACAATTAAGTACTTGTCATTATTATTAAACTAATTAAAAAAATTATTCAAAATAGATTTATTTGGTATGAATGATGCAATTAACTTGCCATAATATTCAATGAAAAAAAAAACTAGAGTTTTGGAAAATGGCCGAAGAAATAATTGATTTAAGAGATCGTATTGAAAAAATGCGAATTCAGATAGAAAATGAAGCTACAAAACAAATTAATACAAAAGTTTCAAATGAAGTTTTTCATAAAACAAAGAACTCAAACATAACTCTCTCAATGGAAACACAAAATATTAATGCGAATCATTTTGATGATGACACAATTATTAATGAAGAATTAAATATCAATGAAAATAAAATTGAAAAAACTAATTTAAAAAATGAGACTTTTCCAGCATTAAGTTTATCTGTCAAAAATCCTATTTCTAATAAAATTCTAATTGCAATGTTTATCGTACAAATTTTGTCTAATTTTGGTATTTTGTTTTTTTTATACATTGGGATGGAGTAATGAGTGGTTAATTCCACCTTTAATAAATTTGGAAAAAATCTTCCTCCTGTAAAAACTGGACAAAGATTTGGAGAACAAGTTCAGAAAAATAAAAAATTAGGCCTTTTTTCTGAAAGGCGATTTTTGGTTTTTACTAAAAAAGGACCAATCGAAATTGCTTTTAAACCTATACATTATACTGGAGCTTTAATTACAACACTTGTCGGATTGACAAGCATCATTTATTGGTCAGCTCAAGGCATATATTCTGCAATAGATGTTGCAAAACATAATGATATAATTACAGAAGCTTCAGCAAACATCCCAAGTCCAATTGAAAATGATTCCGATACTGTTGTTAATATAGATACACCAGATCAATCTAATATAACTTTTCCAGTCTCAAGAAAAATAAACCTTGAAGATAATGAAACTGAAGAACTTTACGAATTAAATACAAAAGATCTTAAAAATAAAGATTATGATTATCGTACTCAATATTATATTCAAACCACAGAAAAAAACCTACAAAGCTATGACCTGTTCAATAATACGAGAAGAAATCAGGACATACCAATCTCTATTTCATCAAAAGTTTTTGATGAAAGTAATATTTTATTATCAGAAAATCCTAATTTTGAAATAAATGAAGAAATTGAAGTACCTCAACCTCCTAAATTAAACACTAAAGCTAAAAGTTTACGTTTTTTAGCTTCTGTTGATAATGAACTAATGCAAATGGAGAATGTATTTAAAAAGATAAACGTTAAAGTTAATAATAGCGACTTAGTTAGCGTTCAATCAATAATAAACAGTGATCAACAAATTGACCCGGATAGTGATAATTTTTTTAGAAACCTAAGTAATCGTCTTAATTTATTAGCCACCTATAAAGAAGCACTTCAAAATATACCTTTAAAACCTCCAATGGAACATTATTATGTTTCCAGCCCTTATGGCCCCAGAAAACATCCTGTTACCGGTAAATATCGAATGCATCATGGAATAGATTTAGCAGGTACTTGGCAAGAAAATGTAACTGTTTCAGCTGACGGGACTGTCGTTTTTGCAGGTTATCATGGTTCATTTGGGAAAGTTATAAGAATTAAACATAATTATGGAATCATGACTACATATGGTCATCTAGCAAAAATAAATGTTAAAAGAGGTGATATTGTTAGTGAAGGGCAAATTATTGGTAAAATGGGGAGAACAGGAAGAGTTAAGGGTGCCCACCTTCATTATGAAATATCTGTAAATGGAAAATCTACCAACCCAGCAGTATACATCAAAATAGGGAGAAGTCTTCTTAGTAGATCAAGCCTAAAGGGATATGTAGATAATACAAATTAAAATTTAACATTGGCATGACTAATGCATTTAAACTTTATGTATTGGAGATTATAGAATATGTTAAATGAATTAAAACCTAATAAGAATGATAAACAAATTTTACTTAACAACTTAAATGATTACATCATAAAAATTGATTATTACGATGATAACGGTTTCAAAAAGAAAAAGTTTGATATCCCTTTAAAATATATACTAGCTAATAAAAACAATATGCCTTCATATTTTGTTTCCTCTTTATCTAAGTAAAATTTTTAATTAGATACTAGTTTTTGTAATCTAGATGATCTTTTTCTTTGAGAGCTAGATGGGATATTTAGCATATCTCTATATTTAGCAACCGTTCTTCTTGCTACATTCATTCCATCCTTATTCAAAATTTTTGCTAATTTATCATCACTTAAAGGTTTGTTAGAAATTTCAGCAGAAATTAAACTTTTTATTGTTTCTCTAACTGCAGAGGCAGCATGCATTTCTGAGTTTTCACAACCAGAAATTGATGCTGAAAAGAACTGTTTTAAAGGTATAACCCCCCATTCTGTTAACATCAACTTGCTATTGGTAACTCTTGATACTGTACTCTCATGCATACCTATGGCATCTGAAATATCTTTTAGTATCATTGGTTTCATATGACTAAATCCATGTCTAAAGAAACCAACTTGCTTTTTAACTATTTCAGAAGTCACCCTTAAAATAGTTTTATTTCTCTGCTCAACAGCTTTTTTAAGCCAACGAGCTTCCCCGATTTTTTCAAAAGTAAAATTATTAGCTTTCTCATCTAATTTATAATTATCAATTTCATCAATATACTCTTCGTCTATACACACAGTTGGTAAAGTAGAACTATTTAAATCTATCCTCCAACCTTTTTCTGATCTTTTAACAATAATATCAGGTTGATCTATCAAAATTTTTTCTTGTAAAAATTGTTCTGCCGGTTTTGGGTTTAGGGTTTTTATAACTTTTATCATCTCAAACAAATTAGTTTCTGCTACTCCACATAGCTTACTGATTTGTTTAAACTTTCCAGTTGGTAAATGTTGAAGATTATCAAGTAAAATTTTGTAGTGTTCATTAAAAAGATTTTTATCTATTAATTGTTGTTTTAAACATTCAGATAAATTTTCAGAAAAAATCCCAACTGGTTCTAATTTTTTCAATTTTTCTAATAATATATTTATTTTTGATTCATTAACTTTTAAATCATTTGCGACTTCATTTATGGGATGAGTAAACCAACCACTTGGATGTAGATAATCTACCATAGCAATTGCAATTAATTTTTGATCTTTTTCTCTAAAAGTTAAATTGATCTGATTAACCAAATTTTCTTTAAGAGATATTTTATTTTCAAGAGTTTTTTCAATTACTTCTCCTGCTGAAATATCGTTACTTCCTCTTACAATTTCTTTGTCATATAATTTTTTATTTTCTAAATTATTATTTGTGGATAAATGTGTATCAAAAGTGTTTTCCAAATCTATCTGGCTTTGTTTTTTTAGTGGGTCAGTGGTATTTGCCATATTTTCAAAAGCATCAGGTTCTGGAGTTGCTTTTTGAATATTATTAATCTCTATATGATCTCTGTTATCTTGTAAAAATGGATTTTCTAATTTAGCTTTCTCAACAAATTCAGTTAATTCTAAATTAGTTAGCTGTAATAATTTAATTGCTTGTTGCAATTGTGGCGTCATAATTAAAGACTGGTTTTGTTTTATTTTAAGCTGTTGACCTAATTTCATAATTATCTCCAAAACTAAATTTTGATATTTAATAAGGAGAGAAAAACAATTAAATGATAAAAAATCAAAATCTTAATTTGACAATAAAAACAGACAAAGAAATGACAAATTTAAATCTAACGCAAAATAATAAGATCAATAAAAACAATGCTTTATATCAATAATAATAAAAAAAGTTTAAAAAAATTTTTTAAAAAATGTTATAATAAAAATATATAGTCAATTATTTGGCATACGTTGTGCAAACATATTATAAGTAATAGTAAGTTAAAAATTCAAAATGACTAATGAAACTAAAATAAAGCCAAAATGTAAAAACTGTCAAATCATTCGAATATTTTTATTAAGCGTTGCTTTCATTATCCTTTTAAGTCTCATTAAAAGTGATAAACTCCATTATCTAAAAATTGTTACTCCTACAAATGCAGCTTACTTTATAATTACTTTGGGTCTAATAATGTTTTGCCTGAAAGTAATAAAACATTTGATCGAGAAGAAAAAACTTTAATCTTACCTATCACGAACTAATCTTACATAATTAGGAATGAATTCAGGGAACCTACCAAAAGTATGTCCTGTAAAAAAATTAACCGTCCACATAAATTTTGGTTGCCAAGGATTTTTTTCATTAGTCCAGAATGACTCAGCAGGGGTATTGGGAAATAAAACATTATTTATTTTTACTTTTTCACATGTTTTACACACCAAAAGCTCTAACTCTTTTCTATTAGGCAACCTCCATTTTCCTCCAAGTTGTTCATTAGCTTGTTTAATGGCTGTTTCAATTTCGTCGAATTTCATTTTCAAAGCTGTGCCAACACAGTTTTTATTTTCCCAAATCATTCCAACAGGGCAAGTGAGCCACTCAATTTTTTGACTAAGGTCGATAACATAATGCCCTCTAGTAATAAAATTATTAGCCCAAACTTTATTGAAATTAAGACAAATTAATAATAATATAATATAAGAACTAACTCTAAGTAATGGTATTTTGAGAAATAACATGAAATCCTCGCTGTTTTTTTTTACAACTTCTCATTTTGGTCTTATTCTTGCAGAAATTGTGCCTAATATCATTATTTTATATTTTATGAAGGCAAAAAAATGGATATAGCATCACTAATTGGATTAATAGGCACTCTTGGAATGATAGCAGGCGCTATGGTTTCCTCTGGAGGAATAGGAATGTTTGTAGATACTCCTTCACTGTTGATTGTAGTTGGAGGAACATTCTTTGCAGTAATGTATAGATCAACCTTGCCTATGTTTTTAGCTTCATTTGGTACTTTGGTTAAAGTTTTTATGCCAGGCGCAAAAAAACATGATGAATTAATTACTAGACTGACTGAATTAGCCGGAATTGCAAGAAAAGATGGCATGATGGCTCTCGAGGGTCAAGAGG
>JADHRC010000032.1 GCA_016777645.1 Alphaproteobacteria bacterium | reverse complement strand
TTGGTCGGGGCGGAGAGATTCGAACTCCCGACCCTCTGGTCCCAAACCAGATGCGCTACCAGGCTGCGCTACGCCCCGAACAGTTCGATTTATACTTTAGAAATTGTCAAAAGCAAGCTTTACTTTCAATTTAATCTATAATTTTTATTTACAATTTCAGATAGGCACAATCTAGCTGGTCTCCTATTTTGATTTGATGTTTTCCAGCGTTTAACTCAAGAACAAACATTGCCTTTTCTTTACTGGATATTTGATTCTCATTAAATGCTTTTGCATTTCTATATATTTCTAATACTTGCCCTTCTTTCCCTAGAAAAAATAAATCAAGATCAAAATACGTATTTTTCATCCAAAAAGTTCTTTTTTCTAAATCTTTCCAAATAAAAAGCATACCTGAGTTTGGTTTTATATACTCTCTATTCATTAAACCATATTTTCTTTTTTCAAAAGTATCAGCCACTTCTAAAAATAATTTTGAATATTTTTTATTTATTTTTATTGCACAATAAACTTTTTGGAATACAGGAATACTAGCATTGGCAGAAATAATTGAACATGTATATATTAGGAAAAATCCTAATAATACTTTTTTAAAATTAAATTTCATATTTTTTTATCTCTTTTATTTCATTTACTAGAGAAATAATCTCATCACTTATTTCGTAGTTTTCCTTTTTATCACGCCAAGAACTAATCCATTCGATAGGAATACCATTTTTTACTCTACTGTTTTTCCATTTTAATGATTTTAATAATTCATGACACTCTCTATTCATATCCATATCTAAGAGTTCAATATTTTCATTAAGTACAACCCAATTACCAGCCCAAGCCTTTGCTGTAAGGTAAGGATTATAACCTCCACCTCCAAGTATAAGAGATTTATTACATAGAGAGAGAAGATCACTGATTGCTTTCCAATACGCATTGTTTGATAAATTTATTCTAGATTGAGGATCTCCACATAGCATATCTGCCCCTGCTTGAATGATTAAAAGATCAGGACAATTTATTTTGAAATAAGGAATTATAAATTGATTAATTAAAAAATTTATATCTTCATCATTAAATTTCTCAGAAACAGGAAAATTTAAAATATTTTTAATTTTACAATCATCAACAAGCCCAGTGAAAGGCCATCTGTTTTTTTCATGTATCGAAACAATATTTACTTTTTTATTATCCAAAAAAAAGTCCTGCACGCCATCACAGTGGTGAGCATCTATATCTACATATAAAATATTTTGAAAACCTAACTCGATAGCTTTTAAAATTGAAAGAACGCAATCATTGAGAAAACAAAAACCATATGCCTCTGATTTTCTTCCATGATGAGTTCCGCCAGATATATTTAAAATTCTGTCAGCTTTCTTGGCGGCAATCGTTTCTATTGCTGAAATAGAAGCTTTCGCAGCAGTAGCCGGCCTAGAAAAAACTTCACTAAATATAGGGTTATTTCCAATACCAATATTATACTTTTTTTTAATTTTTTCAGGAAGTGTTTGTTTATCTTCTGCTTCTTTTAAGGCAAGAACATAATCTATATCATGAAACTTTATCAATTCTTCTATTTCTGCAGGACCATGCTTTACTATTTGCTTTTCTTCAATCCACCCCATCATTTGAACAAGCTCTACACTTGGCCAAACTCTATCCATATCTAATGGATGCCCTCTTCCATATCGGGAGCCTTTAAAAACGTCACTTGTATATAAAAAATTCTGCATTGTGGTTTTTTGTAATATATATATCTATAATATAAAATAAAATATAATAGGTTAAAATGATTAGAGGGATATTTATAGCATCAACTATTTTTCTAATTTGGGAAATTTGTTGTGTATTTTTTGATTTACCTACATTCATGTTACCACCTCCTTCTAAGATATTTGTTTCAATTTTGGATAACTGGGAGGAGCTTCTAAAACATACAGCTTACACATTCACAGAAATTTTAGCTTCCATCATTATAGGAACTATTATAGGAATAACGACAGCTTTACTTATTTCTTCTTCTGCTAAATTGAAGATATGGATAATGCCAATTTTATTAGCAAGCCAGTCAATACCTGTTTTTGCATTAGCTCCTTTATTAATTCTATGGCTTGGTTACGGAATGAGTAGTAAGATAGTTATAGGAGTATTAATTGTTTTTTTTCCTATAACATCAAACTTCACAGATGCATTAAATAAAGTACCTCAAGAATTAATTGATGCTGGGAAAACATTAAATTTTACTAATGCTCAATTATTTTGGAAAATAAAAATCCCATCGTCATTACCTGGTTTATGTTCCGGCATCAGAGTTGCTGCATGTTTTGCCCCTATTGGAGCTGTTGTTGGGGAATGGATAGGTGGAAGTACTGGACTTGGTTCTTTTATGATCTATAGCAATGCAAGACTTCAAACTGACAATATGTTTGCAGCATTAATTGTTTTAATTTTTATGACAATCTCCATTTATAAAATTACTGATTTCGTATTAAGTAAATATGTATGGTGGAAATAAATAATTTGTTGATTTTTTTATTAAAATTATTAATTGTATTCTTGCCGGGGGTGCACGACATAAGTCTTGCTGAGAAATTAACCCTTATAACCTGATCTGGTTAGAACCAGCGGAGGGAGATGCAAAATGAATGTTTTTTTTAAGATAATAACTAGTTTTTCACTTATGATTATTGCGAACATAGCAATTGCAAAAACTGATAAACTTAGCATTGGACTGGATTGGTTTATAAACCCTGATCACGCTCCTTTAATCATAGCTCAGAAGAGAGGTTATTTTGAGGAGGTTGGGCTAGATATTGATATGATAGAACCAGCAGATCCCAATGCCCCCCCCAAACTTGTTGCTGCTGGCAAATTAGACCTAGCTATTTCTTATCAACCACAACTTCATATTCAGGTGGATCAGGGATTACCAGTAGTAAGGGTTGGAACTTTGGTTGGTGTTCCATTGAATTCCTTGGTTGTTTTAAAAAATGGACCTATAAAGTCAATTTCAGATCTGAAAGGTAAAAAAATTGGTTTTTCTGTCGGAGGTTTTGAAGAAGCCTTACTTTCAGGAATGTTGCAAAAATATAATATCAAAATGACAGATGTAGAGTTAGTAAATATTAATTTTTCATTATCGCCATCTCTAATAGCCCAAAAAGTTGATGCAGTTATAGGAGCATTTAGAAACTTTGAGTTAAATCAAATGGATATTGTAAATCATCCTGGAAAAGCATTTTATCCCGAAGAACATGGAGTACCTACATACGAAGAGCTCATCTATATTTCAAATAAGAAAAATAGAAACAACCCAATTTTTAATAAGTTTTTTAAAGCTATTCAAAGAGCTACCTTAACAATCATTAATGACCCCGAAACAACTTGGAAAGACTTTTCAACATATCGTAAAGGTCTTGATGATGAATTAAATAAGAGAGCTTTTAAAGATACCTTAACTAGATTTGCTTTGAGACCACAAGCACATGATATTCAAACATATGAAGATTTTGGTGTTTTTCTTAAACAAAAAGGAATAATCAAAAAAAACATTCCAGTGAACACCTATGCAAAACCATAAAGTATAAACTTATATTGATATTACACGTTTTTTATTTAAAATTAGTCTGGGCAGACTAACTAAAATTATTAACTGTGGATGTAAAACTTTATGAAGTCTTTAATTTTATTTATTATCCTACTATGTCTTTGGTTGTTGATGTCTGGGCACTACACTAATTTAATTATAGGTCTAGGTATAGTCTCTTGTGCCTTTTGTACCTATTTGGCTAATAGAGCAAAATTAATCGATGAAGAAGGTTTGCCACTATTTTTTTTCCCTAGGCTTCTAAATTATTTATTTTGGTTATTTAAAGAGATAATTATTTCAAACTTTAATACAGCTAAAGTTATAATTTCTGGAAATGTTGAGCCTGAAATATTTACCGTGAAAGCCTCTCAACATACTGATGTGGCTAGGGTGACTTATGCAAATTCTATTACTTTAACACCTGGCACAGTAACTACTAAAATTAAAAATAATATATTAGAAGTTCACGCTTTAAATTCAGATTTTGGTGATGACGTAAGAAGCAATGAAATGGATAAAAAAGTTAAACTGTTAGAGGGAGAGCGTTAATGTTCTTGGCAGCTTTGACAGCATGTGCCATATCAGCTTTATTAGTGCTAGCAAGAATAGTACTTGGGAAAACAACTTTTGATAGAGTTTTGGCTGTAAATAGTCTTGGAACAATAATTGTAATTGGAATTGCTCTTCATGGATTTTATGCAAATAGACCAGAATTTTTAGATATTGCAATAGTATATGCCCTCATAAATTTCATAGGAACAGTGGCGATATTAAAACTTTTTAGTACTGGTTCATTTAAAGGAAATAAAAAGTAATGGACTTGTTTACAGATTTGCTCACAGGATTATTTTTTTTCTTAGGCTCCCTATCTATAATTATTGGAGCTTGTGGTCTTATCAAACTACCTGATGTTTTTTCTAGGATTCATGCTGCTGGTATGATTGATACAGGAGGCACAGCTTTTTTTGTTCTTGGGATGATTATGCAATCAGGATGGTCATTAATTACTGTAAAATTATTATTAATTGGAATTTTTATATTTTTTACTAGTCCAGTAACAAGTCATGTTACTGCTAATTTGGCAAGAGAAAAAGGAATGGTTCCTGAAGGCAAAAAAATTGGAAAGTTATTATGATATCTGAGTTAATTATAAATGCTTTTTTAGTTTCAATTATGTTAGCAATTGCTATTGCTCTACTTAAAGCTCGAACTGTTATTTATACCGTACTTTTAACAAGTGCTTATTCATTAGTTGCTGCGCTTATGTTTATTACATTAGATGCTGTCGATGTCGCCTTTACTGAGGCATCAGTAGGCGCAGGTATATCGACAATATTATTTTTAGCTGCTATGGCTTTTTTGCCCAAAAAAGAAGAAAAAAATGTTACCAACCAAGCTTTTCCAGCATTGTTATGCCTTACCCTTGGCGGTGTTTTAATATGGTGCAGTTTTGATTTGCCTGAAATTGGACTAGCCACTTCGCCTATACATCAACACATTGTTCCTGAATATATTTTAGGTTCACGTGATGATATTGGAATACCTAATATTGTAACCTCAGTTTTAGCTAGTTATCGTGGTTACGATACTTTTGGGGAAACTATTGTTGTGTTTACAGCAGGGATAGCAGTCTTAGCTATATTAAAAAATAATAAAACAAGTTTAAAAAAAATAAAATCTCAAAAAAAAGTTGCAGAAAATGGACAATAACCCGATTTTAAGAATAGCAACAAAAATTCTTTTTGCCCCAATAATTTTATTTGGATTATATGTACAATTTCATGGTGATTTTGGTCCTGGAGGAGGATTCCAAGCAGGAGTAATAGTAGCTAGTGCATTTATTCTTTATGCAATAGTATTTGGACTAGAAAAAGGGAAAGAGCTTTTTCCGTTAAGTATTAATTTATTTTTACTTGCATTAGGTGGTATTTTATACGGTGGTGTTGGCATCGCTTCCATGATGCTCGGGGATGAATTTTTATCCTATAATGTACTAGGTTCCTCTCAACAAGCTGGTCAACATATCGGTATATTACTAGTTGAATTTGGTGTTGGCCTAACCGTTTCGAATGTCATGATAGCCCTGTTCTATGCTTTTGCTAGCTTTGAATCATCCAATGGAGAAAAAAAATGATTTCTTCAGCTCTAGGCGTTTGGAATTATTGGGTTGTTTTCCTTTTAATGATGATAGGTTTGTTCTTAGTAATTGGAAGACAGAATTTTTTAAAAAAAATTGTTGGTTTAACTATTTTTCAAACTTCCGTGTTCCTCTTATATATAACTTTCGGGAAAATAAAGGGGGGTACTCCTCCAATATTAAATAATATAAATGAGACAATTTACTCTAACCCATTGCCACATGTTCTTATTCTTACAGCTATTGTGGTAGGTGTTGCAACGACAGCTTTAGGTCTATCTTTAGTTTTAAGAATAAACTCTGAATACGGAAGTATTGAAGAAGAAGATATATCTGCTCAAGATTTAGTTGATTATCATGATCAAATAGAAACAAGCAAAACAGTTAGTATTAAATTTAAAAAATGACAGATATCATTATTAAAAACTTACCTATACTAGTAGTCCTATGTCCCTTGATGATGTCACTTTTTGTAGTACTAATTCCAAATACTTTTATAAGTTGGGTTGTTACACTTTTTACAACCTTAATAACCTTTATATTTTCTTTACTTTTGTATCAAGAAGTCTATCAATATTCTTCAATTTCATATGCTCTAGGAAATTGGATTCCCCCTTTAGGAATAGAGTATGTGATAGATAAAGTTTCAATTATTCCTATCATAATCATTACTCTAATTAGTTTCTTAACTACGTTTTTTGCATCCAAAATAATGCCTGCTGAAATTAATAACTCATCAATCTCAAAGGTTTATAGTTTATGGCTATTAGCCATCGCAGGTTTAATTGGTTTAGTAACAACAGGTGATGCATTCAATCTTTTTGTCTTTCTAGAAATTTCTTCCCTAGCTTCAGTAGCTTTGGTTGCAATGGGTGCTCAAAAAGACAAGCAAGCGTTAGTCGCAGCTTACAATTATCTAATTTTAGGTGCTGTCGGGGCCACATTTTACGTAATTGGCGTTGGCTTATTATATGGTATTACTGGCACCCTAAATCTAGCAGATCTCTCAAGTCGTATTACTGAAATAAATGATAATAAAGCGCTTGTAGCAGGTTTTGGATTTATGATTGTCGGCATTATGGTTAAGGCAGCTGTGTTCCCATTACATATTTGGCTTCCTAGAGCATACGCCTATGCGCCTTCTGCAGTTTCAGTTCTTCTAGCTGCAACAGCAACCAAAGCTTCTCTTTATATATTAGCACGTATTTTATTTTCTGTTTTTGATATTTCAGATACTTTAATAACTTTAACTCTAACTTATGTTATCCTTCCTCTATCAATAATAGCAATGTTTGCCGGAACAATTATGGCTATTTATGAAAAGGATATTAAACGTTTATTGGCACATTCATCGATTGCTCAAATAGGCTATATTACACTCGCTTTTGCAATTGGGACTAAAGCAAGTGTTGCTGCTGGATTTATACATATGTTTAATCACGCTCTTATAAAAGGTGCCTTATTTATGGCAATCACATCAATGAGTTTTTATTTAAACAAAAGAATTACAATTAATACTTTATCTGGTCTTGGTCGAGCGATGCCAATTACTTTTTCCTGTTTTGTAATATGTTCACTTAGTCTTGCAGGTGTTCCTTTAACGGCTGGCTTTATATCAAAATTGTATATTATTAAAGCTTCAATTAGTGCTGAGGGAGTGTGGATCGCACTACTTATTTTAGCCAGCTCTGCATTATCCGTTATATATTTGTGGAAAATGATAGAAGCTATGTGGTTTCATGAAGGTCCTAAAGACCTTGTAATAAAAGAAAATCCAACAGTTTATATTGCATTATTAATGATAACATTTCTAAATATATACTTTGGTTTAGATGCTTCAATAGTAGTTAATAGTAGTTTCGAAGCTGCAGATCAATTGCTCGGAGTTCAAAAATGATCTCTTTAGAAACTTATATTTTTATAACTATATTACCTCCGCTTTTCGTTTGTTTAATAACACCTCTTTTATCAAAAAACGAAAACCTAAGAGACGCGCTTGGTCCTGTAGGCGGAATAATTAGTTCTTATGGAGCTATAGAAATTTTTACTGCTGTTTTAGAAGGAAAAAATATTAGTATAAAGCTTCTGCAAATTTCTGATGGCATCTTTATTAGCTTTGATGTTACACCATTGGGAGCAATATTTGGTTTAGTTGCGTCAGTTCTTTGGATTTTTGCAGCTATTTACTCAGTTGGTTATATGAGAGGTAATCAAGAAAAGAACCAAACACGGTTTTACACATATTATGCAATTGCTGTACATGCAGCTTTATGCATAGCCTACTCAGGGGATTTGTTAACATTATTCATTTTTTATGAAGTACTAACATTTTCAACATATCCACTAGTTACTCACAAACAAAACGAATTGGCGCTAAAGGCTGGACGGCTTTATATGTCCATACTAGTAGGCTCATCAGTAATTTTTTTACTTCCTGCAATAATATGGGTATGGATACTTACTGGATCACTTGAAATGTCTAAACATGGTGTTTTAGATGGTTATTTAAACTACGAGCATGCTCCATATCTACTTGCTATGTTTGCCTTTGGAATAGGTAAAGCTGCCCTAATTCCTATACATAAATGGTTGCCAGCTGCTATGGTTGCTCCTACGCCAGTTTCAGCTTTATTACATGCTGTAGCAGTTGTTAAAGCTGGAGTTTTCACAATGTTATTAGTATTAACAAATATTTTTGGGATAGATTTTTTGTCTAAAACCGGAGCATCAATCTGGTTAATTTGGTTAGCTTCTTTTACATTACTTATTACAAGTATAATAGCAGTTTACAAAGATGATATTAAAGCAAGATTAGCTTATTCAACTATTAGTCAATTATCATATATTACTTTGGGGGGAGCCTTGGCTTCAGCCACAGCTACTCAAGGAGCAATTTTACACATAGTTACTCATGCTGCGGGGAAGATCACTTTATTCTTTGTTGCAGGTGCCATTTATGTTGGAGCTAAAATATCTAAAATATCAGAATTAAATGGTCATGGCAAATCTATGTCTCTAATGTTATTAGCTTTTTTTATAGCATCTTTATCTATAATTGGTGTTCCTCCAATGGCTGGATCATGGAGCAAGTTTTTTTTAATGCTGGGCGCTGCCGAAAGTGGTTATTTATTTGTCTTAATTGTTTTTTCTATTTCAACTATTTTGAATGCTTATTACTTAATGGAAATTCCAGCTCGAGCTTTCTTCCTCAAAAAGGAAAAGGAAATTAAAGTTAAAATACCAGTACTCATAACAATTCCAACTCTATGTACATGTTTGTTGACGATAATCCTATTTTTTGCTTTTGAGCCTTTTCAAAATTTAACCTCAATTATGGTAAAATAATTATGAAATCATTAATTAAAAAATTTGGTAAAATTAATTCTGGCGTTCTGGCTTTATGTATTTTATTTCTAATTTTAGAGCTTGTTGGTCATAGACATGGTGAAACCTCAATAGAAGATATAATATTTTTTCCTGCCTTTTTTGGGTTCTTATCATGTATAATCATTTTTAAAATAGGTGTGAGCTTAAGAGCATTTCTTATGAAAGACGAGGATTATTATGATAGATAGTTTTCCTCCAGGGATGATTATGGTGATTGGGGCATTATTAATCCCCTTCTTACCGCATATTGTAAGACAAATATTCATGATGTTATTAGTCTTATTATCGGCTTACCCCCTAACACTTGGAATAGGTGTCCATACAACTATTAATTTTTTTGATTTAGAGTTCATACTTTTTCAGTCTGATGCTCTAACTATTCCCTTTGCCATCATTTTTCATATAGCAGCAGTTTTAAATATAATTTATGGAGCACATGTAAAACATTGGAAACAACATGTTGCGATTATGAGTTATAGTGGTGCTGCTATTGCTGCAGTTCATGCAGGAGACCTTCTTACATTATTTGTTTGGTGGGAGGCAACAGCTTTTACTTCAGTTTTTTTAATTCTAGCCAGTAATACGCGTAGATCTTACAAGTCAGCCTTTCGGTACATAGTAATTCAAGTTACTTCTGGAATGTTTTTGCTAGCAGGTGCCTTAATTTTACTAAATAATGAGGGAAATGCTCTTCTTACAAAATTTGATATTAATACTCTTTATGGACAATTAATTTTCATTGCTTTTGGTATTAAAGCAGCTTTTCCTCTTTTAAATGGATGGCTTCAAGACTCATATCCAGAAGCATCAGAGATTGGTACCGTTGCACTCTCAACATTTACAACCAAGCTAGCCATTTATTGCTTTGCAAAATGTTTTGCAGGAACTGAAATATTAATTGCTATTGGAGCAATTATGACATTTTATCCAATATTTTTTGCTGTTATTGAAAATGATTTAAGAAGAGTTTTAACTTATAGCTTAAATAACCAGCTTGGTTTTATGATAGTAGCCATTGGGATAGGAACTGAATTAGCTATTAATGGAGCTGTAGCTCACGCTTTTGCGCATATTTTATATAAAGGACTTCTATTTATGGGGATGGGGGCTGTCCTTTATAGAGTTGGAACCTGTAAAGCTTCTGAATTAGGTGGACTATTTAAATACATGCCTATTACTGCAGTTTGTACAATAATTGGAGCTATTTCTATTTCAGCATTTCCACTTTTTAGTGGGTTTGTTGCAAAATCTTTAATTATGTCAGCATTAGGTAAAGAAGGATTAGTTCTTGTTTATTTTATGCTTTTATTTGCTTCTGCAGGAGTACTTCATCATTCTGGCATTAAAATACCTTTTTTTGCATTTTTTGCTCATGATAGTGGTATTAAAACTAAAGAGGCGCCAATAAATATGATTGCGGCAATGGTGATAGCCTCATTACTTTGTATATTAATTGGGGTTTTTCCATCTCTCTTCTATTCAATACTACCATATCAAATTGCATATGAACCTTATGATTTCAGCCATGTTGTAGGACAATTACAACTTCTCACATTTGCTGCATTTGCATTCATATGTTTGTGGCATTTTAAGATATATCCACCAGAGTTAAACTCAACAGTTCTTAATAGTGATTGGATTTATAGAAAAATGATACCTGGTGTGTTAATTCCATTTTTAAGCATGATGTCAAATTTAAATATAAAAATGAGTAATTATATAATTGATACATCTTTAAAAACTAAAACATATTTAGCAAATATTATGACAAGAGATAGAGTTTTTGACCGAGAGGTTGGAAAAGATGGCTTGATTATCCTTCAAGTTTTTACTGTCTTTTTAGTTTTTGTTTTAGTTTCACAGTTTTTTTAATTATTTTTGATCAAAAATATAGCTGTGTTTTTTTGAGATGTGTTATAAATTTATCTATTGAGGCATAGAATTAATCAAACCATATTATTATTGTAAAAATTATTAACTTAAGGGAAGATTTATGAAAAAAGATAAAAAAAGTTTACCAGCTGGTGTTCCTGAAGAAAATGTTTACGAGAACACTCATGTTTTATTATATGTTTTTTACGCAATTGCTGCTGCCAGTATAGTTTTATTAATGGTTAATCAATAATTGAACGAATTATTAATATACCAAGATAAAATACTCAGTCTTGCTGCTGAAAATAAAAAAAGCTTGCCTATAGAAAATTTCAATAGATCTTATGAAATCAAGAATCCTTTGTGTGGTGATGAAGTAAAAGTGCGAATTAGGCTTGTAAATAACGAAATTGATGATATTTCCACAATAGTAAGGGGATGTGCTCTTTGTGAAGCTTCAGCCGGACTTACAGTAAAATTATTTAAAAATAAAAAAATACCTAATAACAATTTTGTAAAAGATTTTTTAAATTGGTTAGAAAATAAAGATCAAGATCTTTCAATATCATTACCTGAAGAAATAGGTGTTTTTACACCCATTAGAGATATTAAAAACAGACATAAATGTATAACCATGCCATTTGAGGCCATACTCAAATCAATAAAAGAAGATTTATAGAGTTTAATCAGGCTTTACTGAATGTTTCCCAAACCACATTATTGCTCCGACAAGAACTATCGGATAAACAATTAGTAAAATAATACCTATATCTGGATTCATTGATTTGCCTTCTTATAAAGAAAAAATTATATTTATGTTTTATAAAAAAAAATCAAAAAATGCTAGTACCTATATATTTTTTTTTGTTAAGTAGATACATAACAAATTTATGGATAGTTGTATGAGTAACAGAGAAATAATGGAATATGATGTTGTAGTTGTTGGTGCAGGTCCCTCAGGGCTAAGTGCTGCCATTAAACTCAAACAACTTAGTAAAAAAAATAAAAAAGATATTTCAGTATGTATAATTGAAAAAGGTTCAGAGGTTGGAGCACATATTGTTTCAGGAGCGGTCATTGAGACCAAGGCACTTGATGAACTTATACCAGATTGGAAATCTAAAAACTGTCCTTTGAAAACGCAGGCTAGAGAAGATTCATTCCTATTTCTTACTGAAAAGAAATCATATAAATTACCAACCCCTCCTCAAATGGATAATAAAGGTAATTACATCATTAGTTTGAGCGATCTTACGAAATGGCTGGCGGAGCAAGCTGAAGCTCTTGAAGTTGAAATTTATCCTGGGTTTTCAGCCTCAGAGGTTTTGTTTGATGAAAATAACAAGGTAATTGGTGTTGCTACATGTGATATGGGAAGGTTAAAGGATGGAAGCAAAGGTCCAAATTTTGAACAAGGTATTGAACTACGCGCCAAACAAACAATTTTCTCTGAAGGATGTAGAGGACATTTAGGTAAAAATTTAATTAATAAATTTAACCTAAATGCTAATTCCTCACCTCAAACCTATGGGATAGGTATCAAGGAACTATGGGAAGTAAAACCTGAAAATAGTAAACCTGGTAGTATTATGCATACCACTGGTTGGCCACTTAAGAATGATACTTATGGAGGATCTTTTCTATATCATTTGGATGAAAATAAAATCTCTATTGGTTTTGTTATTGGTCTTGATTATAAAAACCCATACTTATCTCCATATATGGAATTTCAACGTTTTAAGCATCATCCAGAAATTAAAAAAATTTTAGAAGGAGGTCGAAGAATAAATTATGGCGCTAGAGCTTTAAACGAGGGTGGTATACAATCACTACCAAAATTAACTTTTCCTGGTGGTCTTCTTACAGGATGTGAAGCTGGATTTCTCAATGTACCTAAAATTAAAGGTACTCATTTAGCGATGAAATCTGGTATTTTAGCTGCAGAAGCTATTTTCAATAAAATTGATGATAGTGATGAAATGATTAATTTTGAAGAATTAGTTAGAGCTAGCTGGTTATGGACTGAATTACATAAAGTTAGAAATATAAGACCTTCATTTAAATGGGGATTTTGGAAAGCAATAGCATATAGTGCGATAGATACATATATTTTTAAAGGTAAT